>SOKL01000115.1 GCA_004376265.1 Candidatus Thorarchaeota archaeon | reverse complement strand
TATTAAGCTTGCGAATAGAATCCGCTTTGGTGAAACTCAGTAACGGCTCAGAGCAATCAAATTACAAAGTAGATGTTCTGAGAGTGGAAAAATGTGCTGAAGATTTTCGGACTTTATATTCTCCCAATGCAACAACGAGGCAACTTCAAGGTGCGGATTTTATGATTCTACTATTTACTTCAGACCACTGCGCATGGTGTGGTGTCATTCAGGCTATGTTAGAAGATGAGGGCAAGGTTTTGGGAACTGAACAACTGGTCTATGAAGTGAATGTTGACAAACAGCATCGAATTGCTGAGGCTTACGGAATATTAGTCGTGCCTACACTCGTAGCTGGCTCCTACAAGATCTCCGGTGTCCCCACATCCAGTGATCTTCGTTCATTTCTGCTGCAGTCTTTTTCAGGAAGTTTCCGAAAGACAAGTACAAAGATGGTAAAAATAGTTCTTCATGATGTTCGTCAAATCAGGGCAGGTGAGTTTCCTAATGACCACCTTGTTCAATCAATTTCATAGAATAATTGCGACCTCTGCACAATCTTAATAACTCTCTGACAAAGGACTCGATGCTACAGGCCCCGATAGTGTAGCACGGCCCAGCATCGCGGGTTTTCGACCCGTAGACCCGGGTTCAAATCCCGGTCGGGGCACCATATCATTTTCAATTTTAATTCATTGACAGGAGCATGTTGAAGTCAGAAGATTTGAAAGAATGAGTCAACGCTCCGGATGATAACACATCAACTCCGCTCTCAGCATACGCTTTTGCATTTTCATCATTAACTCCCCCAGAAACCTCTAGAATCACCTTGTCACGAAGCCCTTTGCTCTCAAGGACTTCTACGACTCCTCTAACATCCTTTGGTTTGAAATTGTCAAGGAGAATTATGTCAGCTCCTGCATCTATTGCCTCTTCGGTATCTTGAAGTGTGCGAGCTTCGCATGAGATTTTCTTACTGAAAGATACAGACTCTCTGGCTGCGGTCACGGCTGCACGCACCCCTCCTGCAGCAGTGATATGATTATTCTTGATCAAAACCATATCATCAAGTGCATAGCGATGAGGATCACCACCGCCTACAACAACAGCACGTTTCTCAAAGAATCGGAAACCAGGTGTCGTCTTTCGTGTGGCTGCTAACTTGATATGGGGATTCCCTTCCCTTGCCACGCTTACCATTTTATTGACCTTGGTGGCAATCCCACTCATTCTCTGGACTATATTGAGACATACTCTCTCTATTGTAAGTAGGGTTCGAGCTGAGCCAGATAAGCGCATGACAGGTTGCTGAGGATTCACCCAGTTTCCTTCGAATGCCAACACTTCATACGTGAGCCCAGAGAACTTTGCAATCGCAGCGACCTCTTCAATCCCTGCAAGCACGGCTTTTTCTTTGGCGTATATTGTCGCCAATGCAGTAGTGTCTTCGGGTACCGTTAGTTCGGTCGTAAGATCTCCAGACCTCACATCCTCTTCGATGAATTTCTTCAGCCTCTCAATTGTTTCTGGAGGGAGGTTACTAAACTTCAATCAATTTCACTTCCTTTGATGCCTGGGATTTCTTACGATGTTTCCCCTTGGTTTTTCCTCACCGAAAATCTCGGCCTGAAACGACATAAACTCAGTTTCAGGATCTTTCCAAGCATCTACGGGGAGGCCTGCCTTGTTACAAGTGTGTTCCAGAAACTCCTTTGTGTCCCATTTCCAGTCCACAGGTACTTGAGGGAGAAGTAGACCGCGGGACATTCCTCTGCTAGCGATTAACCCATCACGTCCAACTTTTACTAGCTCGAGGAGGTCCTCTGGCTTTGTATATTCAATCTTCTTTGGTGGTGTCAAGACACTCAAGTCCACAATTATTAAATCAAGTTCCTTTTGAGTGATAGCTGGAAATCGAGGATCATTGACTGCTGAGTCTACTGCTGAATCAATAGTTACCTCAACTAGTGGTGATGTAGGGTAAGGACGACCGATACATCCTCTCAAGCTGACTCGATTATCTAAGATAGAGTTTAGTGTGACAAAAACACCTGATTTGTTACGTAAGTGGTCAGGTGTGTCTTCAGGAATCTCAGGTTTTTGTTTGATTTTGACAACATCATCCACTGTCCTTCGGGCTAGTTTGACAAGGAAGATACCGTCTTCGTCAGAGAATGTATAGGTCACTATGCATCAACTCTGTTTTCTCTGTGCTAGTTTGTTGTTATTTATTCTTGCACTGTTCCCCGAAACTTAGACAATCTTGGCTATCAAGGTCCATAACTGATGTTCGGGTCGAGTTCGTATCTGTAGGCTTTGTGGACCAACATTAAAGTCAGTAAGTAGTGATAATGGTGGTATAAAAGCCCATACGAGTCCTTCTCTTCTGAAACTGGTATATCATCAAACAGGTGTCTGATGAATGTTCAACTTTGCAGTAACTGCTACCTTCACTCTTCAGGATTTGTGCACCGGGACCATCCCTGCAATACCTGGTCCGAGAACGAATTCTCCATCTCTAAACACGACATTTCCTCCCACAATGGTGGAAACAGTCCGGGCTAGGACTCGTCGCCCTTCAAATGGAGTTATTTTTGCTTTTGAGTAGAATTCCTTTCCAGATATTGTTCTTTCCTGAATCCTTGCAAGCACAATGTCTGCATCATATCCCTTCGTGAGGATTCCCTTTGATTCGAGTCCAAGAATTCTTGCAGGTGCTGAGCAACAAACTCTCAGATAATCTATCCATGACATCCGTTTCTCAAACACCTCTGTGAGCATGATTGGGAGTACTGTTTCAAGCCCTGGTATTCCAGAGGAAGCCTTCAGAAAAGGTGCGGTTTTTTCCCACTTCTTATGAGGTGCATGATCTGTTGCGACACAATCAATCGCACAATTCTGCGTCAAAGCCTCCAACAACATGAGATTGTCATGGGGCGATCTCAGTGGTGGAAGCATCTTCGCTAAACCATCTTCATGAGTAAAATCGCCACCTGAAAGAAATAGATGATGTGGAGTGACCTCTGCCGTCAGAGTGTCCTCGGCTCGATTCTTATGGACTAGTCTTGCAGAGGCTGCACAACTGACATGGCAAACATGTAATCTAGCCTCATACTCGACCTTAGCATCTATGAATGACTGAAGTGAATTTACTTCACTCTCACAACTATGTGAGAGAAAGAATTCCTCCATGTCCCTTGGAATTTTCCTCATTGCAGTTGATTCTGGATGGAAAAGAAGAGGAATCTCGCTAGCTCGTGCTAATTTCATACAATCCCTGATTCGGTTCTTGTCGTATTTCGTTTCCTTTTCTAAGGGTGTATGAGGATAGACCTTCAGACCTAGAATATCACGAAGCATCTGAACATCGAAATCCTCGATAATGTGGGGTATCCCTGCATAAAACCCGACATTGACGTGTCGTGACTCGTGTGCTCGAGCTATCTTTTCGTCAAGTGTTTTCTTATCCAGTACTGGTGGATCTGAATTAGGCATATCCACTACAGTAGTAACACCGCCAGCAGCAGCTGCCATTGTACCTGACTCAAAATCCTCTTTGTCAGTTTGTTTCAAGTCTCTGAGGTGTACGTGGATATCAATCAAACCAGGCAGAATGTATAATCCTCTACAGTCAATCACATCTCGGCGTTGCGGTTCCTCACCATGTTTGTAAATTCCCTCGATTTTGCCAGCTTCAATTGCCACTGATCGAATAGTTTCTCGTCCATTCTCGATGAAAATACCATCTTTGAGGACCAAATCAACGGTCATGTGATATCAACGCCAGCATGGTCAGCGACTTATAGACACCGAATGGCTTTACTCAGTCACATTCGTGACCTTAAACTTGTTTGCAACAAACCGTGTGAAGTCTGTTGCGCTTATCATCCCAACGAGTCTGTTACCTTCCCCTACAACTGGCAAAGTATTCAGCTTAGCGTCGAGCATTTTTGTTGATGCTTCTGCTATCGATTCATCTGGTGTGGTAAGAGGTGGCTGTTGGAGCATTGCATCCACAACACGGATTTGTCTTACCTGATTTGCACGATGCTTATCCGGAACCTCCACAGTGAACTTGGCCATAGCAATTGCAACCATCCTCTCTGTAATCAGGCCCAATACACGACCTCCATCAGTGACAGGCATACCTGAAAAACCTGCAGCAAGCATGTCACCTCTAGCCTTGATAAGACGTGCCACAGGGTTGACTTGAAGAATATCTTCAGTGGTCATGAGTTCCTCTACTTTGACATCCTTGAACTTCTTCACGAGCTCAGAAATCTGAACTTTAGTGATTACTCCCAAGAGATTACCATTCTCATCAACAACGGGACACCCGCTCATTCCACGTTCCACCATGAGCTGGGCAACGTCCGTCACATCATCCTCTGGATCGACTGTAATCACTGTATCAGTCATTGCACTTGAAACATGGAGCCTCTTGATTGAAAGGGCTACTACCTTACTTACACCCAATCTGTCAGCAATATCGGCATATGTGAGGATTCCCTTAACTTCCTTCTTATCAGAAACAACTAGCCTCTCTACTCCCTTCTTCTCAAGTTGTTCGAGCGCATAAGACAATCTCTGATCTTTGGTGATTGTCACAGGCTCGACCATAATTTGGCTCACTTTCATTGCAATGGTCTCCTATCATTTCATTCTTGACACAATATAGGTTGGTTCGTGACGTATGACCAACTAACTGTGACACGTCTCGCACAAGTAGTCGCCATCTTCTTCAAACAGATCGTTTGAGTACTCTCCACAGCTATCGCATATGCCTCCATAAGCAATTTCGTCGCTTTCTTCCTTTACTTTGACCCCCTCGCTTCTAAGACGTAAGGACTCTACGAGGATATCAATTAGTTCCGGAGACCAGCGTAGCAGGTCTCTAGATGTGATAATTCCTGCTAAGGAATCATTCTTCAGAACTGCAACACGACGAATGTTGCTTTTTGCCATCACCCTCATGGCTTCAGTGAGTGCTGTACCAAGTTCCACATGAATAAGTGGTGATGACATCACTTCTCGGGCGGCAGTGCTCTTTGGATCTCTCTTCTCAGTAACCACACGTCTGACTATATCTGCTTCAGTGATTATTCCTATTGGCCGGTCCTTTTCAGTGATAATTAGTGATCCGATATCCATCTTTTTCATTGCAATAGCTACTTCGAATACTGTTGCGTCAGGTGGCATAGTCACAACGTTGACAGACATGATGTCTCTCACAAACATTGAATGAGAGGGGTCAGACATTTGCGTTACCTCAATTCTATTAGAAGTTGGTCAGACGCTCACCCAACCGGCAGAGTGTCTTCTCGAGCTGGAATGTCACTAGTTCGATTTTAAGTGTGTCTGTCCCCTCATCTATCAGAATCCTGATTGATTCTCAATGTTTGATTTTTCCTCCACCGGCAGGTAATACCCTCATCATATCTTCTTGAGGAATCTGACTTACTAGAACAGCTTTGTCCTCTGGGACAATCCCCTTGAGCTTCGAAATGAGTTCTTTTACTAGTTGCCCTTTCTTCCCGGGTCCCGGTATCACTAGAACATAGTATTCTGTTTGGGCAGCTACAGCAGACGGTGGACCTGACATAGGAATTGCATGTTCCTCCTCAAGTAAAACTCCTACTCCAAGCTCAATTGGCATCTTTCGAATATAATTCTTCGACTTATAGATCATCACTGCCCCTGTTGGTAAGTATTCACCTGAAGGTGGACTGAAACTGACTTGCTCTGGATTGACCCAGTACGCATCACCACTGGAAAGTTCATCCTGCCATGCTCTTGAGAAGGACACCGCAAACTGTGCAGCCTCTTCAAGAGTCCTCTCACTAGGTGGATCATCAGGCACCTTGATTACAGTATAGGGAGCACCATGTAATGCAGCATGCAAGAAGACATCATTTGGCCCCATCTGTCTTTTTGCTAGATTCTCGTTGCTTTTGACATCGCGACCTCCAAGAACAAGAAAGCCTTCTGAAGAAATGAACCAACGAAATTTTTCATACCACCGTTTCTTTCGGGTCTTAACTCGAATTCGAGGCGTTTTTGGTTCTGAAGCACTCACCTCAATCTTCTCCAGCTTTTCTTTGGTCTTCTCTATCTGTTTCTTGGCTCCCTCAACTTTTGATTCGGATTTCTTTGCTTGGTCATAGGCCAGCGAAGCATTATCTTGAGCAGATAATCGAATATCCAGAGTGACATCTGTATCGTTCAATTTCACGATAATCTGACCCTGTGAAGGGATAATTCTTTGAATCAGTTGTGCAGATGATATGCCTTTCTTCCTACCATCGTCAATCCTGCTGATGATATCATCCCATGGAAGACCTCCCGATCTTGCCTTCGTAACAGTTTCCAGAACTTCTTGAACATCTGAGAAGAACGAGTAGATTAGCTCACCATTGATTCTCAGTATCTGTGCCTTAGAAACCAACTTCTCAATACCCTCATTCTGTTTGTCAATTATCCTCTGCAGTCTCTTCTGCTCCCTTGAGAGTGCATCCTTCTCTTGCTCATCTTCGAGTTCACTCTCAGAAACACCAAAGAACTCATCTATCGCTTGACTGAATTGATCAAAGGTTTCTGCTAGTAGTTCCTGATACAATTCAAATCGAAATGGCAAGAATGCTATGAATTGAGGTTCCTCATCTTCCGGAGGTTCATCATCAAGTACAATGTTTGGTTCACTAACCCCCTTCTTTAGTTTCTCTACGAAGTTCTGGAAACCTTCTTCTAAGTCAGCAAGCGTTTGACTATCAATCTCTGGTGTCATCACCTTGGGTGCGACCTTTGAGAGGGCACAGATTTCTTCGCAGCTCAACGAATCGAGATTAAGCCGACTAGCTAGCGTTCTCACGATATTTGCATTGGAATCCTCAATTACTCCTCCAATTGCTCCTTTCTCAAGTGTGAGAACATCAGTTCCTCTTGGGGGTGGAAACTCGTACAATGCCTTTGGCATAATATCCCGGTCTCGCATCTTCTTGTATCGCATTGCTACGAAGATAACGTCTTCTGGATCCAAAAGAAGCAGGTTTCCGTTACCAAATAACTCTGCAACAAGCTTGTAGGAGCTCTCTTCATCCCCTATCTCAATGATGATAATTCGGTCCAGTTCGTGTTGCTTCACGGATAGAACCCGCTTGTCTCTTAGATACTTTCTCAGAACTGTACAGAATTTTGGGGGAACTCGTGGAGCTTTTCGTGCATACTCGGTGAGATGAATCCGATGACTTGGTTGAATAAGAAGTTGTGACGTACCTCCGCCTGGCTTGTAGAGTTTGAGCGTAAAGATGTCCCGATACTGGTAGACATTCTTGATGAAGGCACCTTCTGCAACCTCACGCAGTTCTGGTAGAATGAGTCGAATGTCAACATTACTCATCGAGTTCTTCATGTCATTTCATCTCGCAAACAAACCGACATGATTATAACATCGTCGATTGAACTTGCCTTATTCAGGCAGTGAATCATGATGGACCTCACACCGCTTAAGAACGTCGCCAACCGCATGTTCGGTCGATGGGCTGATACGCCCAATGACCAACAGTACTATGTGAAGATTTTCTTGGCGATGATTAGCGCTCTGGTCTGTGGATTCGGAGGACGGGAGTTTGCTGGTACACGTGGAGTCCTCTTTGGTTTTCTTATGTATGTCCTAGCTCTTTTAGTGATTCGTTATCTTCTGGATATTGAACCTGAAATGATGGGCGGAACCCAGAAGATGATTACAAACTCTCTACCTTCATTTCTGATGCTTTGGGTCGTGTTTTGGACATTGATCTATGCTTTCGTGATTCCGCCAGCTTTACTCCTTTGAATCTGATTCCTGCAAATGTTCTATCCAGCAGTAAAAATGTCTAGAATAGAGCAAACAGCTGCACAATAAGATAACCTATGAAGAGACTTGTGATCATCGGCGGTGTGCGCTTTCTGCCTTTGTCACTCCAATAGAGCTAGCCGCCGAGAAGCAGCACAAACAATTCCCCTCCAAGTCCAATGATGGCTTCAAGAACTGGTTGACTCCAAGCTCCCAGTTCAATACCTGGACTCATGAGTGCAATAGTGAACAAGACTTTAGCATCTGCCCCTCCAATTGAGCCAATTCTAAACAGAATGTAAGATATTGATACAACAAGCAACAGAGCGGACAAGTGCAGTACTGTATTGTGTACGAAATGCTCGGTAAGGACTAAAATCAAACAGCCTACGACACCACCAATCAATACAATCTCGTTCTTCACTTTGCGGTCACGAATATCGAGGATAGAATAAATGACAAGGAGTGTGATGATAGTAAGAAATGATGCAATGGACATCACTGTGAAGTTGAGAACCACCGATAATCAGACTCCCACTTTTATCATCTAGTCACACTCGTTTATAGTCATAGCCTTTGGGCTTGATAGTAACACAGATTAAGCACCCGTTTGTTTCCGCGGCCTGTGTGTAGGACGATTTCTCGTACCTCACGAATTCACTGTTCAGAGGCTGATCAAATGGAAGATCCGTACCAAGTAATTCATGATACTACATTTCGTCTGTTGAAAATGGCAGTCACCAAGCTCCCTTCTGACATCAAAACAGCTCTTATAGCTGCTAGCAAGAATGAAACAGATGAAACCGCAAAGACCCAGTTCTCTGCCATTCTGACAAATCTTGACATTGCAGAGACCGGTGTTCCAATGTGTCAAGACACAGGAATAATGATCTTCTACGTCAAAGTTGGTGCTAAGTTCCCTTTCATGGGAGAGATTAAAGAAGCTCTCACTAATGCCAGCCGAAAGGCAACTATTGAAGTCCCAATCCGACCAAATGCTGTCAATCCAATCGTTGGTGGTAACTCAGGCGACAACACTGGTGTGAAGATTCCATGGATAAACTGGGAGCTTGTTGATGGTGACTCTGTAGAAATCACCGCATTTCCAAAAGGAGGAGGTAGTGAGAACGTCAGTATCGTTGGAATGCTCAAACCCGGTGTTGGACTCACAGGTGTGAAGAAGTTAGTAGTTGACAATGTGCTTTCCTACATGGGCAAGGCATGCTCTCCCAATATCATCGGTGTGGGCATTGGGGGTGGTTCAGATATCGCCATCAAGATTGCAAAGCAACAACTCCTCCGACCACTTAACGACAAACACCCAGAACCAGAAGTTGCCAAGATAGAAGAGGAGCTCATAGATGCCATCAATTCCACTGGGATTGGACCCATGGGTCTTGGGGGAAAGACAACAGTTCTTGGTGTAAAGGTCGACTACGCAATGCGTCATCCAGCCAGCTTACCCGTTGGTGTAGCTGTCCAATGTTGGGCTGCTCGAAAGAGTACTGCAATAATCACGAAAGATCTGAAGGTCACATATTTGACACACCCCTTGGAGGGAAATTAAGTTGGCAGAATATCACTTGACAACCCCCATCTCTGAAGAAGATGCCCGTAAATTGAAGGTTGGTGACGTAGTTTATGTCACTGGCGAGCATGTATACACGGCTCGTGACGAGGCCCATGAACGAGCTCTCCACATGTTCGAAAAGGGTGAGAAACCTCCTGTGGATTTTGAAGGTAGTGTCATTTATCACGTCGGTCCCGTAGCCTGGCAAAAGGAAGGAAAATGGAAGATTGTTTCTGCTGGACCCACCACCAGTATCAGAATGGAGCTGTTTGAGGATGAGTTCCTTCGAAAGTACAAGGCTCGGATACTTGTCGGAAAGGGTGGTATGGGAAAGAAGACTCTAGACGCTCTGAAAGAAGTCGGCTCTGTATACTGTAGCTACACTGGTGGATGTGGCGCTTTGGCTGCAAAAAGTTTGAAAGAAGTACGGGCCTACGAATGGTCTGATCTTGGGATGCCAGAGGCACTATGGGTAATCACCGCTGAGGAGTTTGGACCTCTACTAGTCACAATGGACTCACATGGAAACAGTATGCACGATGACATGGACAAGATTGTTGCAAGTCGAAAAGCAGATGTTTATGCTAAAATCGGAGTCAAAGAGTGATTACAATTCTAGGCGAACCTCGGTCTTCCTCTATCCTTTCTCTGTAGCACAACAGTAACTCTTAAAGAGAAGCTCCAGCCCCGACGGACTTAACCAAGGAGAAAGCTCTCCACTGGAGGACTGCAGTTGGACTACAAGACCATAATGTGCGATGTTCTCGTTGTAGGTGCTGGCGGTGCTGGTTGCCGCGCAGCAATTGAAGCCTCAAATCACAATCTGGACGTTATCATGCTTAGCAAGGAGTTACTCGGAAAGGCACACACTGCCATGGCCGAGGGCGGTTACAATGTATCCCTGGGCAATGTAGACCCAGATGACGATCCTGAAACTCACTTCAAGGACACTATTGTGGGTGGCAATTATCTAAACGATCAGAAACTTGCAGAAATTCTAGTGAGGGATGCCCCACAGAGAATCTTCGATTTAGAGGATATGGGTGCGGTCTTCGATAGGACTCCTGAGGGTAAGATTGCTCAGAGAGTGTTCGGAAAACAGAGCTGGCGTAGAACTGCCTATGCATCTGATAGAACAGGTTCTGAGATAATGGTCACTCTCACGGAGGGTATCCGCAAGACTGCAGTTAGGGTGTTTGATGAGGTGTTTGCTACTAGACTCCTAGTCAAGGATGGTAAGATATCTGGTGTCTGTGCTGTGGACCTCAAATATGGTGACTACCTAGTATTCCGTGCAAAATCTGTTGTCATGGCTACAGGTGGTGCTGGTCGAATCTTCAGTGTCACTAGTAACGCACAGTTGGATGTTGGCGACGGATATGGAATGGCCTATGAGACTGGTTGTGAAATGATAGACATGGAGATGATCCAGTTCCATCCCACAGGAATGGTCAAACCTGAATCTGCCAAAGGACGCTTGGTCACTGAAGCTGTTCGGGGAGAGGGAGGCATTCTTTTGAACAGCAAGGGCGAGCGTTTCATGAACCGATATTATCCAGAGGTCATGGAGCTTGCAGGTCGTGATCAGGTTGCACGATCAATCATGACTGAAGTTCTAGAAGGAAGGGGTACTCCGGATGGAGGGGTCTATCTAAGCATATCACACCTTCCACATTCAATTATTGAATTCAGATTGGAGAGTATGATCGAACAGTTTGAAGACGCTGGAGTTGATATCCGCGAAGAACCAATGCAGGTTTCACCAACTGCCCACCATTTCATGGGGGGCATCAAGATTGACGAGAACTCAGGCACAAATATTCCTGGACTCTTCGCTTCTGGTGAATGTACAGGTGGAGTCCATGGTGGAAACAGACTCGGGGGAAATGCACTTGCAGACACTCAGGTATTTGGCGCATTATCTGGTGAAAATGCAGCAAAGTATGCCAAGGAAACCGACAATCTGGGCGTTAACCGTGAGGAGATTAAGAACGAATTTGAGAGGCTTGAAGCTATGCTCAAACGTAAGGAAGGCATCTCTCCTGCAGACGCTCGTAGTGAGCTCACCGAACTCATGTGGGCTAAGGTCCAAATCTTCAGAAAGGAAGATGACATGCAGTATGCAGTCAAAGAACTCAGACGAATAGAGAAAGAAGTGGTACCCAAGATCAAGGTCGATGTTCCTGTGAAACGGTTCAACCCTGGATGGCATCAGGCTATGGAATTTGTTAACATGGTGACTACAGCAAGAATGGTTGCTGAGGCTGCAGTCATGAGAAAGGGTAGCAGAGGTGCTCACTACCGAGTTGATGATGACCCCAATGATAAGGGCTATTACAATATCGTCATTCGCAAGGGTAAGGATGGCAAGATGGATCTGCGAAAGGAAGACGTTGTGGCCACAAAGATTACACCACCATAAGGAGGCCACAAGATGACAAAGACAATCAAAACAAGCGTGCAGCGATACAATCCAGACAGCGATGATGCACCGTACTTCCAAGATTTCGATGTAGAATACGAGCCTGGAATGACTGTTCTTGACATTTTGCTCTATATTCAGGATAAGTTCGATTCAAGCCTAGCATTCCGTTGGGAATGCAGAGGTGGCCAGTGTGGTTCTTGTGCAGTTAAGGTCAATAACACAGCTCGAATCGCATGTCGAACTAAAGTCGATCCTGAGGAAGACCTAGTTCTCGAGCCCCTCGAGAAGATGCCCATCATCAAGGACTTGGTCAATGATATGGCTCAAACAACCTATCGAATCAGACGAATCCGACCCTATGTTGCACGTGATAAACAACCTCAACACCCAGAAATCATGCATGCCGAAGAGATTGAGAAACTTCGTGAGATTCGGAAATGCATCGAGTGTAGTGCATGTCTATCCAACTGTCCAATTGTCCATGAAACTTGGGAATATCCTGGTCCAATGATTATTCGCCAGATTGCTCGCTTGGAACTCGATCCTCGAGATGTTGAAGACCGTGTTGCAATGGCAATGAACGAGGCAGTCTATTCATGTACAACATGTAAGATGTGTACTGATATTTGTCCAAAAAAGATAGACATTCCCGCTTTAGCTGTTGAGCTTCTTCGAGCGAAAGCAGTCGAAGCTGGCTATCCATTAGCTGAAGGCCAACAAGCATTTCTTGACTCCATTAAGGAAACCGGCAGGGCAGTGCCCGTAAAGGATGTTCCACTTCTCAAAGAGGTGGAAGATGCAGAGTTCTTTGTGGAAAATCCGCGTGGGCGAGTTGCCTTTTTCACAGGCTGTCTCATAGACTACCGGATGCAGAACACTGGGAAAGCATTGATTGATGTCTTGAACCGCAATAAGGTCGATGTAGTAGTTCCAAAGGAACAGTGGTGCTGCGCGAGTCCAGCGTTCAGGACTGGAGACCTCAACACTGCTCATGCTGCTGCACGAAGGGTCACTGAGATATTTGAAGAGGCCTGTAAGAAGTACGATTGTGACACAGTAGTAGTTGCTTGTGCAGGTTGCGGGAAGACTCTCCGTGAAGACCATCGACCTTTCATTGAGGAAGAGCGTGGTGAACCGCCACTTTACAAGGTCCATGACATGGCTGAATACATGATTCACACAATTGGTAAGGAGAACATAGTCCCGCCAAAGGGTGAGATTAAGATGAAGATCACCTATCATGAACCCTGTCACCTAGGCAGGGGTCAACATGTCTATGAAGAGCCAATCGAGCTCCTCAAACTAATTCCCGGAGTGGAATACATCGATGATCCCTACAAGAATCGTTGTTGTGGTGCAGGTGGCGGAGTCCGTGCTGGTAATCGTGAATTATCCCAGAAGATCGCCAATACAAAGAAGGAGTACATTGAAGCAACCGGTGCTGACATGGTGACCACCGAGTGTCCCTTCTGTACAATCCAGATTAATGATATGATGAAGGGCACTGAGATGAAGGTTAGGTATATTCCCGACCTTCTTGCTGAGTCCTATAGAATAGGTGAAAAGAAATAAGTTCAATCGAGAGGGTTTCTCCCTCTCTCTATCAATTTAACAACCATTTCTTCATGCTGAAAAAGTCGTGAATCACCAATCATAGAGATATTTACGAAGCATTCTATGAACTTGGAGAGTTGCCAAGTCTTGAGGAACTAACCCACGTTCCACAAGATTCCAGACTGATTGTGTGAAGATTATCACGTGAGTAGAACTAGGATTTCCAAGAAGAGTTGACATGAGATATTGGAACGTTCTTACGAGTGACCAATCATCATCGTTGAAACTTGTGATGGCCATTTCAAACTCATCTGGTTTTGCGTGTATCATCTTGGTCCAGAGTCCTGATAATTCTCTGGAGAGCCACTCCTCAACACTCTTCGTTTGAGGGAGTCGAATGGCGACTATTTCTTGACCCCAATCACTTTCAAATTTCTTCTGAATTATACTATCGAGAGTTATTTTTTCCTTAGGCAGTATGGGACTACCAATATTCTGTTTCAGTTTACCAACAAGCCATTCAACATTATCTTTCGTCAATAATCCTTGATCGTTGGACTCTGCGATTCGATGTGCGAATATCGCATTATGCCCAAGAAGACCGAAGTTCACAATAGAATTCAAAAAGACATCTCTGAATTGTGTCAAATCAGTGGGCTTAACCAGTTTCGATAACTTATCATCTTTCAAGAACGCGTCTGGAGTTTTAGAAGGGACTTTCCTCACAAGATATTCCATCAAGTGCCAAAGTACAGCAATATGTGGTCGAGTATATTCTGCATTTGGGAGTTCTGCTATGAGGGAATATGGCATAATGTAGCCATGCCCTAATTTGTCTGGCTCCTCAGCTGTGAGTGAGGCAACGACACGTCTTAACCTCACAGGATCTTCTTTTGTTGTTAGAATGACCGATGCTTCCCAAGCTCCAACATCACTTTTCTGCCTCAGTGAAGTCGTGAATCTACGAAGTGCATTATCTGGCGAATCTATTCCTTTGTTCACATTATATCGTGGACCTTTCTCTGGAGCCCAATGGTCGATGTCAGTAAGATGAAAGGCTAAACGCTGAACTAGTAATTCCTGCAGTTCCATTCTTCGCTCTTCTTCGAGTTGGGTTTTGATTGAATCGGATGAGGTGTTTGGTGATAAACCAGGATGATTACCTAGGTCCTCAATCATTCTGTGAATCGAATTGACAACAATGGTCGAATGGGGTGTATCATACGTACGTTGTTCGTGCCATGCAGCACCGTGCATCAAGACTGCCCAAATTGCTGATGGGCGGGCTGACGAAACCATTTTCCTGATAGCATTGACAGCTGCGCGACCGTCTGCTTTCAGACATGCCTGAAAGAAGTCCATGGGCATTCCTCTTTCAGAACATCAAGATATGATGAACGATTCTCTACACATACTACAGGTAACAGTTTCCCCTTTTACTGCTATGCGTTTGAGATCGTTCCTGCAGAAGGGACATACAGCGATAGTCTTTGGGGCTGGACCAGTTCCAGTTCCAAGGATGAAGTCACCCATATCGTGATCAATTCTTCCAGATAGTTCTCGACCATCAAGAAGATCATTTAGAATCTTGGTCACATTTATTGTCGATATGCCTGATTCTTGTGCAATCTTTTCTAATGCAAGTCGGCGCATTCCCTCGACAGTTCTCTTTACTGCTGTTACAGGATCAACTGTTACCTGTTTCTGAGATGGAGGAGGTTCAAGTTCAGTCGTTTGTAGTTCTGTTGATTGGACTTTATGAACCGACGAAACATCTTCTGTTGAACCACCAGCTCGCTCCAGCAGGTTCGTCAAATCAGTAATCTGTCTGGTGTATTCTTCTACAGAAACCAAACCTCGCATATAATCCAGGTCAAGATCCTTAATCTTTGACTCGATTGTAGAAATCTCGTCATTGGAATCATTCAAAATAGTATCTCTCCATGATATTCATCTGATGCCAGACATCTTTCAATATAAGCAGAGCGTTGTTGAATACCAAAAATCGATTGATTTTAACTATCATCGTTCAATCAATCTTCTGCCTTCAGGAAGCTCATCAAGAAGAATTCCATCTTTCTCTGCTTGAGTCACTGCTTTCTTTGCTTTTGCCCCTCCAATATTCTCAAGTGCACCTGCTACTGTTTGTCTAACAAAAATAGAATCATCGCTGAAAGAAGCTATCAACGCATCAACTGATTTCTTATCTTGCCGTTCTCCAAGCTGTGCTGCTGCATGAATCCTTATCATGTATCGCGAATCCGATAATGCTCCTATCAAAACCCGAGTGGCTTGTGGGTGATTTAGCAAACCTAATCGTTCTATTGCTCCAAGACTGACCTGCACATCATCACTTTTAATCTCGATTTCTAATTCCTTCAGCATTGCGATATTGTCGCTAACAATCTTCTTTGAAGGTGCTTTGCGAGCCTTCTTCTTGGGAGGTTTCTTTTTCTTTCTTGTTGTAGATTTCTTTGTCGGGGTCTTCTTTCCGGTCTTTTTAGCTGATGTCTTCTTCTTCGTTGGTACTTTCTTTGTAGTTTTCTTAGCTTTGGCTCCTGTTTTCTTCTTGGGTTTGGGCTTTGTTGAGGTAGTCCTCTTTGTTGTTCCTTTCTTCTTCGAAGCCTTTGCACTCTTTGACAAGTCAGCTCCCTCTCATTTCGTAACAGAATATTACTGCAAAGGATACTGAATCATATAAAGAGTCTGAACACGCTACCACAACGGAAATGCCTTAACAAGAATCAATCCTCATCTGTCCAGGTGGTACTTGTTGCACGAATTCTCAGCTGCATGTTCGATAGTTGATACAGCTATTGAAGCTGCGAAGAACAACAATGCCACGAAGGTTTCTGTTGTCCATGTTGAAGTTGGAGAGTTCACCTTCCTAGTGCCCGAACAACTTGTTTTCAATTTCGAGATTGCGCGTAAGAACTCTGTGTTGGAGGACGCTGAGTTGAAAATAAAGACAATCAAGGGACGTCTGAAATGCGATGACTGCGGCTTTGAAGGTGAATCAAAGGTCAATCCTGATATTCCCGCTCAAGTTGCAGTATTTGCGCCAATGAAGTGTCCACAATGTGGAGGGAGTTCCACGAAAATCGCAGGCGGCAAAGACTTTGTGATAACAAGCATTGAGGCTGAAGTTTCAAAATCCACTGCGGGTTAAGAGAACTACTGTTTCAAAATTGGTAGTCTAGATTAGAACCGCATTGAGAATACCATCTTGACCAGGTCTGCTGGTTACCCTAGCGCGACCCTTTGAAGTCTTGATAATAGTACCTCGAGTGATGACCTTTCTACGTTGATAGTCCATGTTTGCAGGGTTTTTCTCAACATCTTGAAGTTCAGCACGGGAAGTCACATTCTTTGCTGGATCTGTGACATTGACCTGAGTGAGTCGTAGGGCTGGAGTCTTCTTTGCCTTGCGTCTACTATCTATTGTAATCCTCTTTGGTTCACCCATTAGGGTTTCAGTAGGATCACGCCCCATCTGATGTTTTCTCTTACTCCTTAGTTGTCTCAATCGAGCGCCAGTGGATGTACGTGTTGATCTTCTATGCCAGATACCCATTTCTGACTACCTCTTGGTTCAGTCAATGACGCTCAATGTGGATTTGTTTTAAGTCTTACTTAGTGGCTAATTTCCTGCTGATGTACGAAGAGGCCTCTTCAAATACTTCGAAGGGTTCTCCAAAATACGACACAACCGGAGGATGACATATGACTAAGATTGAGTCTGCTCATGGTGCTGGTGGCAAGATTATGCAACGTCTGCTGGAAGAAGTAGTGATTCCCTCTTTCAGTCATAGAAAGATTGGAGAAATTGGATTAGACGAGATGGATGATGGTGCAACGTTTCACACCGCTGAAGCCAATCTGATTGTCTGCACAGATGCTCATACAATACACCCCGTTTTCTTCCCGGGTGGCGACCTTGGCATTCTGACAGCTTGCGGCACCGTCAATGATCTAGCAGTCATGGGAGCTAAGCCCGTGGCAATGACAAACACAGTCATCATAGAAGAAGGCGTTGAAATCAATACTCTGCGGACAATCCTCAAGTCCCTGAACAGCATTATAGAGCCTCTTGGAGTGGCAATGATTGCTGGTGATACAAAGGTCATGCCTCCAGGAACTCTAGATGGAATTATCATGTCTACAACTGGCATAGGAGTGCCCTACCTCGACCACCCAATAGCGGACAGTGGGGCTAAACCTGGAGATGATATTATCTTCTCAGGACCTATTGGTGATCATGGTACATCTCTGTTGGCCCATCGAGAGGGTCTTAAATTCGAGACCGATTTAACTAGTGATGTGGCACCTCTTTGGGAACCCATCCGTGATTGTCTTGATGTAGGTGGAGTAAATGCGATTAAAGATCCTACAAGAGGGGGAACTGCAGCGACGCTTAATGAGATCGCATCAAAATCAGGACTCGAGTTCGAACTTCAGGAAGAACTGTTACCAGTTCGTTCTGCCGTTCAATCTCTATGCAGTGTACTTGGACTTGACCCGTTACATATGAGTTGTGAAGGCACTGTCGTTATGACTACAGATTCAGATAAGACTGAGGACTTGCTTGGTGCACTAGCCAAACACAAAACCACAAAGGATGCTCAGGTAGTTGGCAAGGTTCACAAGGGAAAAGCGCGAGTCATCATGAAAACAACAATCGGTGGTCGTAAAATCATCCAAGTTCCATACGGTGAACCGATACCACGGGTCTGCTGACAGAGTGTTCGGTATTCTAACCATGAGTTATGCCAGCAGTTTCTTCAAACTCACGCTGATCATCAAGTATCTTCTTCATTTTGAATTTGAGTTGAGCTTTGAGTTTGATGCGATCGCTGTCTAGACCAAAGTAGTCTGCAAAGAGCTTGGTCGTTGTTAGCAATTTTGAACGACCTTCGGGAATAGCGTCAACAAATTTTTTCTCGACAATATCTCTGATATGATCGTAAGAGTGGGTTCCACGTTGTGCAACTAGTTCTGACTGTATGATTGGTTGTTTTAGTGCGATGAACACCAGAGTCTGAAGAGATGCAAAGGATAGAAGACCACCTGGTATTAGTTTGCCAACTCTAGGAGTTAATTCTGGTTTGAGCTGCAAAACATATCGGTCCTTGGGCAAGGCGACTACCTCAAGAGCACCACCTTTCTGGTTATACTCGAAACTAAGGTCATCCAGTAATTTCTGGACAGTAGATTGTGATTTCCCAATGATATTCGACAGTTCATCCAGGGTTAGGGCTCTTCCAGACACATAGAGTGCGGCTTCTAGAGTTATCATGTCTTCATCCAATCAGATCACCCTATGTCTTGATTTCTGGTTGTATTTGCTCTTCGGATGATTCATCATCCTTTGTAATCTCAGGCTGGTCTAAGAGCTTCACCCAGATGACACTCTCCTCATCCATCCAGATATCTATGTATGCCCGTTCAAAAAGAAACAGTAGTGAGAAGAACACACGTACGATCTCTTGTCGTGTATTGGTCATCAGTATATCTACGAACTTGGTCGCTTCACCTATCTTCATGATTCTACAAATGTCATCATAAACGGCTGCAATTGTTTCCTCGATGTTAGCTTGGTCAACATTCATCTGAAATGTCAGTGGATCTGCCTTTGATTTGTACTTCCGTTTTGTCGGAGTGGAACGACGTCTATCTCCCTTGCTTAGGACATGGTCCATGGCAATGAGTAGTTCTTCTAATGTTATCCGTCTGTTGGTCAATCTGAAAGGTGGGCGAATGAGTGGAATTTCCAGTTCTCCATCATCCTCAATCTCCTCAGGTGGCAAGAGTCCGAGTTGTACAAGTTCTCTGGTCTTCCTCATGAATATCACAGAAGCAGAGTATAATGCGTTCCCAGATATGCGGAAGTCAATATCCCCCAGTCTTTTCATCTCGTCTAGGAATTTACCGACAAGTTTGCCAACATCTACGTTCCAAGGCTCAACCTTATCCAGTTGTAGGACATCTGTGAGAAGAATGTATGGTGGAGTTGCCCAGAAGGGTGAGTTGTCATCCATCATGATGGTGCCGCAACCTCCTTCAAATCAACTGCAACAATCCTTGAGATACCATCCTGATTCGACACTCCCACCAACAAGTCAGCTTTTCGAACTGTTGTATCTCTCAATGATACAACAACGAACTGCGAGTTCTTTGACATCTTTGATATGAGTAGGGCAACATTGTGAGCGTTGACATTGTCAAGAGCCGCATCAATCTCATCGAATATGTAGAAGCTTGCTGGACTGTACATCTGAATGGCAAAGATGAGAGCTAGACCAGTGATTGTCTTCTCTCCACCACTCATTGCATCCAAAGTGACAAGCTCTTTTCCTTGCGGTTTAGATCTCACAGTAATCCCACCCATCAAAGGATGCTCAGGGTTCTCGAGCAATAGGGTTGCCTCACCACCCGGTGAGAGTTGCCCGAATACCTTAGAGAAATTGTCTGCAATCTCGTTGTAGACCGTCAGGAACTTCTGAGTCTTTTCTGCTTCTAATTCCTCCATGAAAACGAGAATCTCATTGCGTTCATTCTCAAGCCGAGTCTTTTTGTCAACAATCTCCTCGTACTTGTCTTTCTCCATGTCATAGTCAGTGAGCGACTTGAGGTTTACTGGACCCATGGCCTCGAGTTCACGCTCAACCTCTTTGATCTTCTCTTCCAACTCCTCGATTTCCTTGTAGGTGAGCTCGCGCTGATCTTCCTTCTCCTCAAGAGCTTCCTGAGTGTTTGCTACGGTATTCAACTCAGCTACAAATGCAACAATTTCAGTTTCAAGCCGGTTCTGTTCCGTCTGAAGACGGTACACTGCTTTCTCATTAGAGGTCTGTGCCTCTCGAATCTCCTCATGTCTCAACCTAAAGTTTCGAAGTTCCTCCTTCAATTCTAATTGACGGACACGTTTGTCCTTCACCGCATCATCAATTTGCTCTCTCTCTTCTTTGAGTTTCTCAAACTCAGCCTCTCTCTCTGAGAGTCCCATCTGTAGTCGTTTTTGTTCTTCTTCAAGACCTGGGATTATTGAATCTTGGGAATGAATCTTGGCTTCCGAATCAATTGCCTTTGGTCCAAGTCTTTCATCTAGAGCCACACGTAGAGAGCTAATCTCGCTCTGTAGTTTCTCTCTTTGCTTTTGATATTGTTCTTGAACTTCTTTCAGGTCTTTAATCTCTTGATTGAGTTTGTTGGCATCGGTAGAGACTAAGGCTTGATTGGCATCATCTCTCTGAGCTCGTACTCTTTCACGTTGAACACTGAGTTCATCATCTCGCTCTTGAAGTTCCTTGACTTGAGCTTCTAATTCATTAATCGTAAGGTTAGCCTTGTCTATTCTCTCTCTCAATAGTTCCGATTTTGATTCTTGTTCTTCTAAACGTTCTTCAAGTCTATTCAGTTCCATTTGGAAACGATAGTTTGTCTTTTCGAGTTCTTGGACTTCCTTTTCATTAGCGCTCTTTTCTTTACGAAGTGAAGTCTGTTTATCCCGTAGGTCAGTAAGTATATCCTCAAGCCCCTGAAGGCGCTCACTAATCTGAGGGCTAGTATCTTTAACCTGAAGAGATAGTCCCACAGCAGCCTTTTGGAAATAACCTCCTGTCATTAATCCCGAACGCTCAACCAGGTCTCCATCAAGAGAAACTGCTCTCTGTCCGCTGAATCCCTGACGTTTTGCGGTATCAAAATCCTCGGTGATAATGGTGTTCGAGAACACGAATTCAAAGGCCGGACGCATCTTTGGTTCAAATTTGACCAGATTCAGAGCAAAATCAATAACCCCGTCATCCTTAGGTAACTTGCCGGGCGGGTGTGTCTTAATCTTATCAAGAGGAATGAAAGAAGCTCTTCCAACTTTTTCCGTCTTCAATACTTGCACACATTCAGTTGCAACTTGTTCGTTTTCAACAACAATGTGAGAAAGTCTGTTTCCTCCAGCAATCTCCAGTGCCACTGAATAGTCTGGGTCAATAGTCCCAAGCTCAGCCACAGTCCCGTGAATCCCACTGATGACATCAGAATCTCTTAGTTTCAAGACCATCGCAATCGCACGGCGCCTCTTTAGAAACGCATCTTCCGCCTCCTTCAGGGCATCTTGCCGGGCTTGCACTTTGATGAGTTCTTCTCTTGTCTGAGAGACAATCTTAGCGCTTTCAGTGACTTCAGCATCCACAGTGGAGAGTTGTTTTGTTAGGCTGTCAATGTCAGCCTGCTTTGTCTTTTCAAGGTCCTCAGACTGTTCGAACTCAGATTTCTTTTCGGGAATACTTTCCTTTAACTCTGCAATCTCGTTATCTGTAGTCTGACGGCTCTCAGTGGCATCTCGCACTTCCTCATACGCAAGTCCTAATTCTCTGTTATCTGATTTTATCGTTGACCTGGTCTCTGAAACCCCTTCGTCTAGGTGACGCATTTGGTTGTTCAGGTCCTGAAGTCTAAGAGTTGTTTCATAATAAGCTGCTTGTGACTTCTCAGACAGGTCTTCTAACCGAATTACTTGAGCTGCGGTGCCAGCAATCTCTTTCTCTAGGTCGGTAAGTTCGCTGTTCTTCTCCTTCATCACTTGCTCATTGTGGCTGATCTCATCTTGAGTAGTTTCAAGTTCTTCACTAAGAGATTTACGTTCTTCTGATGCTCTATCAAACTCTTCTTGTGCCCTTTCAAGGTCACCTTTCACATGATTGACTGCTGCAGACACGACACCATATTGCTCAGATATTCGGGTTGAGTCACCTCCAGTGATCTCGTCAATATCATGGTCTATTTTTTCAATCTCAGTGTCTGTTGTAGTAATGCCATTCTCTACCTCGACGAATTCCTTGACCAGACTCTCCGCCTCTTCCGCTCTGAGCGCAAGTGTTTCGTTGATGGTTTCAATTCTCGATTTCCCTTTGATAGTACTCCAAGCAAGAATATCGATTCTGTATTTTCTTATCTGGTCATTGAGATTTTGGTAACGCCGTGCATCAGACATCTCTTCATCAAGTTTTTCCAACTGTCGACGACGTTCCTGCAGCTGCATGTCCACTTTGCCCAGATTCACTTCGCTTTCAGAGAGTTTTTTCATAGCACGATCTTTTTGTTCATCATAAGCAGAAATACCTGCAATCTCTTCAACCAGCTTTCGACGTTCGTTTGGATTGACTTTGACCATCTGGGCAATCTCACCCTGGAGGACAAGATTGTAGCCGTTCGGATCCACTCCAATAGCGCCTAATACATCAAGAACTGCAGTTCGAGTAACAACCTTTCCATTGATTCGACACACTGATTTTCCAGTGTCATCTAACTGCCTCTCAATCACTACACGGTCTGCATCAATCTGTAACTCGCGGTCCTTGTTGTTAAAGTGAAGCTCTACAACCGCAGATTTTGCCTTAGGTGGCATGTGTGGCTTGGGCGGTGAGTATAGAAGGTCTGAGAAGACAGTGGCCCTTAGAGTCTTAGCACTGAGCTGACCCAGGACAAATAGGATTGCGTCAACAACATTCGATTTACCTGACCCATTGGGACCTACAATACAGGTGAATCCCTCATTGAGCTTAATACTGACTGAATCTCGTCCGAACGATTTGAAGCCCTTGCATACAAGCTTCTCAATGTGAACCAAGTCCC
Organism: Candidatus Thorarchaeota archaeon; assembly: GCA_004376265.1. Lineage (GTDB taxonomy): Archaea > Asgardarchaeota > Thorarchaeia > Thorarchaeales > Thorarchaeaceae > SMTZ1-45. Next base: position 59,255 of record SOKL01000115.1, on the reverse strand, counting down.
ATTCCCTTCCGGCAAATTACAGTCAGATCAGCTAAGGCGAGTCCGAGTGTGTTATTCTGATTTTACTCAGGCCTAAATACGGTTGGTATGACCCAAGTATTACCCCAGCTATGTCTGGGTAACGTATTCAGACCATCAGGGCATCCTTTAATGTATTGAAAAATGTAACTCTGTTGACTTTGATAGGCGCGTTCTTAACCAACTATCGACACTAACGCGCGCCGCAAGGCCATTCTAAGAAGACCCAATGACTCACGTGCACTTTCACCTGCTATTCCAGCAAGTACAATTTTTACATCACCAAGGATGACAATGAAACCGCTATCTGATGCAATACTTACTTCCTTTAGACCTCCCTTGTCCAGACCTGCGGAGAGCTGGGAGGAATTAGCGGCAATTTGTACGGCAAGGGTTGCAATATCTGAGTGCTTTGTTCCCGCACTTAATGTGTGGCCAAAAAGCACCTTTCCTTTGGCATCGCATATTATAATGCCTTCTAAATCTGCATTAGCAGCCATCGTATCAGAAACAATTTGTTCTATCTTTGATTGATCCACCATGTGTGAGTTTTCCTCCCTAAATGTATGATTAGACTAGTATCCTGTTCTGACAATAAGTGTGTAAATATCTTACGTGTCGGTCCGTTTCTCTCTTTTTCGGAACAAGATTTCACTCTATGAACATATTCTTCGTCGATTCACTTAAAACCGTTCACGCAGAGGTCAGCCAATAAATTTTGGAGGCGCATATTTAATGCCTATGTTGAGAACTAGCTCAGAAACCTTTCCTGCATCAAAGAAAGTCCTGAGCGACATTCCTTTCGTTTTGCGTGTAGAATTTGGTCATCTAGCGCATGAGACAACAAAGATCGTAGGAAAACCAATAGCATGCCACAAGTGCAATGGTTTCCTTCTTAGTGTGGACCAAATCAAAGAGGATTCAAAGGTGGGTAAGCACTTTGTATGCCCATTCTGTGGAACTTTGAATGTGATAGAGGGTGAAGTGGTTGTTGCAGGTGATGACACCGATTTCGTAATCAAACCTCCCCCAGACCCAAGCACAGACACCGAAACAATTTCCGTAGGTGGACGTTCTTTCCTTGGACTCATTGATGTTTCGGGATCAATGGCAGGCGCAAACCTTGCTGCTGTAAAACGTAGTCTGAACACATCGATTGACAGCCTTGCTGCAAATGCGCCAGACACGATGTTCGGTCTAATTGAGTTTGAGAGTTCCGTTGTGGCTCGAAATCTTGAGAATGGAAATCCAGTTGAGCTTCCGAGAGACTCGTTTGCAAGTCTCCAAGACATCATGGATTCTACAAAGAAACTCCTTGACGATGTGAAGTTAGTAAGTGTTGGCAAGAATAAGGACAAGCTGAAGACACACATACAAGCACTTCGAGACAAAGGTGGAACAGCACTTGGTCCCGCAGTCGCAATGGCGTTCGTGATAGCGAAACATCGTAATGTTGGTAGAGTTGTTCTACTTACTGACGGGCTAGCTAATGAAGGAATTGGCGCCCTTGAGGGCTATCAAGTCACTCCTGCGGACGAATACTACGGAAACATTGGTAAGATGTTCCTTGATGAAGGAACAGCTGTTGATGTTGTTGGCATCGCGTCAGGTAGGGGCATGGAACTTCAGACCTTGGGCCTATTGCCCGAGGCCACAGGCGGCCAGATGTACTATGTCACACCAAGCGAGCTTGACAAAAGCCTCTCAGAGCTTGCAGGCGCTACACTTCTGGGAAGAGATGTTGAAGTACGCCTTATCACACCTCCTGGAGTGATAATCAAAGATGCCTCTGGGGTTTCAAGAGCGGTTGTTGACCAGCTCAAGAAGAAGAGTAAAAGCAAGATCGGAGTCGTAGGAGAAGATCATGAACTCTATTTCGAGGTAGAACCCGAGAAAGAGATCAAGGAAGCCGAAATCCCAATACAGGTTCAAGTAACCTATACTGACGAGAAAGGTGCACGGAGAGTCCGTGCAGTAACTACTAAACTTCGTGTGTCGAAGAAGGAAGAGGAAATCATGAAAACCCTCGATCCGACAGTGGGTGCGACCTTTGTCACCCAGAAGGCCGGAGAGGAATCCTTCAGCGGTGAAAGGGAGAAGGGCCGGAAACGCATTGCCTCCTTCAGAAAAGCTCTGAAGAGTAGGGCAAAGAGTGCACCTGCAAGTGTCAAAGCAATGCTAGACAAGACTGACAATGTCCTAAACAACGAGGAAGAGGAGATTGTTCGACAGGAAGCAATGATTGCAGCAGCACCCGAAGCCGCTCCTTCAGGAGCTGCTGATAGAGCCTTCACTGGTAGCCTTGCTCAAATGAAGAGAAGCTCAAAGAAGCTCTTTGATGACGACGTGGACGACGTATAGTTCTATGTATTACAATACAGGCCGTGTTTTTTCCCACGGCCTCTACTATTTTTCATGTAACACAACACCATATGCTCACCGAATGCGCAAACGACACATATGGAGTGGTAACATATCTCCACAAGTCTAAAATAGTTAACTGCGGCGTAGATGTTAATGAACAGTTGACACAGCGAGGATACTGTAAGTTGATTAGTCAAGAAAAACTTCAAGGGATTCTTTCCAGGATTAAGTCGCAAGAAGGTGTCCGTGGAGTTGTCGTGACTACCATGGACGGTCTGCCACTTAGTAGTGATCTGGACGCCGAAACTACAGAGAATGTCGCTGCAATAATAACCTCCCTCGTTGGTAAGGCATTAGATGCTGTGCGCGAACTTCAGGAGGGATCACTGTCATTTCTGACTCTTGACACAACGAAGGGTCAGATTAATATCGCACCGGAAGTGAGTGAGGGCATAATATTGGTTGTCCTCAAGAATAATGAATGAATGGAGTGTATTTGAATGAGTGAGGCGAAAGTTTTCGACAAGATCCTTACAGAAGTGATTCGTCAAGAAAAGGGGATACGAAAAGTTATCCTAGTGGATAAAACTGGATTGACAATCGCCAATGTATCGAAGCTCTCCTATTACCCCGTAGATGTGGATAGTATAGGGGCAATCGCATCGGCAGTCTTTTGTGCAAGCGAAGAACAGGGCAAGAACCTGCAGATTGGGGAGCTTGAGATAGTCACTTCCGAGTTCTCAGAGGGCAAGATTTTTGCATCTGCGTGTGGAAAGGGTGTTCTTTGTGTTGTATCAGAGGAGTCGGTCAACATTGGAATGATACGACTTGTCATGAAGAAACAGGGCGCTCAGCTTGCTGATGAGCTTGACAAATTCCTTGCAGTAGAACCACTCTCACCAAAAGAAAGCGAACTTGACGAAGAGGATTTGAAATCAGCACTCGCAGAACTCGAACGAGTCTAGCACCATTCTATACAGAAATGCACCACTCCACGCTTGACAAACTTTGTTATCATGTAAGCACAAATACTATCGATAATTCCTTGCTGTCTATCCGTCAACATTGAGAAACGGGGCATGGCCAATTGGCGCGAACTCTGAGCTCTTCACACTAAGAAAGAATCAGAGATTTAAATGACTGCAGTATTAATGAGAGATTAATGACTAAACCAGTAATATGGGTCGAAGGCATCATAGGAGCCGGAAAGACTGAACTAACTAAAATCCTATGCAGAGAACTGAATTACGAGGGGCTCAACGAACCCGTCGATCAAAATCCCTACCTTAAGATGTTCTACGCAGACATGAGCAAGTGGGCCTTCCCCATGCAGATACTGTTGTTACACAAACGATTTGCCTTGCAGAAAAGGGCTGCCTACTCAGCTTATGTCGATGGAGGTCCCGAGGGATACATCGTAGACCGTGGACTCCCCGGCGATCGGGTCTTCGCCAAGCTATTGACACAACAAGGTCATATAGAGCAGATAGACTGGGACACCTACGAAGTGGCTTACAATATCTTGCACCAGTCGTTGGTGCCACCCACTTTGCTGTTGTACCTTGACGTACATCCAGATGAGGCCTACCAACGAGCGAGGAAAAGAGCAAGGGACGCAGAGAGTCCCATGCCAGATGACAGCTTCAGAGAATATCTGGGAGAGCTGGAGCGTGAGTATCTTCTGCTTCTTGAGGAAATTTACGAACAGAAACATCACTGGAGTAGAGGGATGAAAATTCTTAGAATACCATGGAGAAACATAGACTTGAACAATCCAGACCCAGCTAAAATACAGGCCCTTGTAGCCAAGATTAGAAAGGCATTAGAATGATTATATACTAGTGACCGGTGCTGGAGCTCCTATGCAGAACATATTGAGATGAAGAGTCCAATCTATGAAGAGGACCTTCCGAGAAGACCCTCCCGTGCCACAAAGCCTTTTATTAGACTGAACTTTTTAATCAATCAACATCACACTTCAGGGACTTCTGCACTAACACAAAGAGGTGTTTACAATTCGAAAAGACGACAAGGGACGCATTCATCTCAAACTGGTATTCTATGGTCCGTCCCTTGGTGGTAAGACAACTGCTCTTCGCTGGCTCTATGGAAAAGTTGAAGGGCTGCAGAAGGGTGAGTTCACTGCTATTGAAGATGAAACAAATCGTACGCTCTTCTTCGATTACGTTCCTATGTCCGCCGGCGGCAGAGTCCTATTCGATGTCTTCACAGTAGCCGGACAGAAGCGACACAGACACCAGAGGAAAGTAGTGCTACAGGGTACTGATGGAATTCTCTTTGTTGCTGACTCTTCACCAGATCAGCGCGAGGAGAATATAGAGAGCTTTGAGGAGCTGAAGATGTTCCTTGGAGATGAACTTGGACGTCATGTTCCGATAGTGGTCATGCTCAACAAGCGAGACCTACCGAATAGGATGTCACGTGATGAGATGCTAGATCTCCTTGGTCTTGGTGGGAATGTACCTATCTACGAAACCATTGCAGTGCAAGGCGTAGGAGTAAAGAGAGCATTCCAAGCAATAGCCAGAGAAGTTATTTTGAAAAGGATGTATAAGTAAAGACAGGTGAAGCCAATGGGAGAAACCCGCGAAAATACACTCGAAGGCGTTCTGAATGAACTGCAGGGAAGTATTCCCGAGATCGAAGCCTGTGCCATCGTCAGTGTAGAAGGGTTACCAATCGTTTCAGCTCTTCCTACAGACGTAGACGAGGCAAAGGTCGCGGCCATGACTGCTGCTATGTTGAGTCTTGGTGAGAGGGCAGCAATAGAGCTTGGGAAAGGTAATCTTGAACAAGTTAATGTCAAGGGTGTCGATGGTTGGTTATTGGTCACAGCAGCTGGAGTCAACGCTTGTCTGACAGTTTCCACAACTGCAAACGCTAAGCTAGGTCTCATATTCTTAGATATGAAACGTGCTGCAGAGAAGATTTCGAAAATGATTTAGTACATCTACGTACGCAGCATCAACTCTATTAAGAGAATAATTCCAATTTTTTTCAAATCAGAGTGTGTTAGAATTGAACTTGTCCGGTCCCGTGTATAGATTATACGAATACTACTTGTTCCGCCAGCTGGACAAGGACTGGGCACCAAATCACGTGGGTATCATTCTAGATGGAAACCGCCGCTATGCGAGAAAACACGGACTTGATGTTCCCTGGTACGGACATCACAAGGGAGCTGCAAAGGTCATGGAGGTTCTGCGAATTCTGTGGGAAGCCAATGTCAAAGTCTGTACGTTGTATGCTTTTTCCGTTGAGAATTTTCAGAGACACAAGGAGGAAGTAGAAGAGATCATGGCTTTGGCGGAAGAGAAGTTTACAGAAGTGGTTGGCAATCCTGATGTCCATCGTCATAAAGTCAAAATCAGAGCAATTGGAAGAGTAGACCTTCTGCCTGAGAGGGTACAACTCGCCATCAGGGCTGCAGAAGAGGAAACCAGCGATTACAGCGACCATGTCCTCAATGTTGCCATTGGATACTCAGGTCGTGCAGAACTCGTTGACGCAGTGAGAGCGATTAGTGAGAAGGTTGAATCTGGTATAATGACGCCTTCTCAGATTGATGAAGCTATCATAGAGGGACACCTTTACACAAATGGCGTACCCGATCCTGATCTCATCATCAGAACATCCGGTGAAGAACGGCTCTCGGGCTTTCTTCTATGGCAATCTGCGTATTCAGAATTGTATTTTGCACAGATATACTGGCCTGCTGTGAGACGTATTGACATATGGCGTGCCTTACGCTCCTACGGTGAACGGTCTAGAAGATACGGGAAGTAGTCCCACTCACACGTAATCCAGTATTTTATAAATCAAAAGCAGAGCTTTGACACAACAGGAGACTTGAGGTTTTTGTCTAGAAGCCCCGTAGATGTCTACAGAGGTTTGTTATTCACACAACTAGAGGAATCCATACCTGGTCAGATTGAAACTATAGTATCAAGATTCACTGACAGCCAATTCGTAGGTGAGAAGATTTCTGTTCATCTTACCCGGTTCGTTAGAATATTCACTCGTCTAGTGGCATACCTTGACGGACGAGATGTTGCAACACTCTCAGATGTTACGGTGGCAATTGATGTGCTAGATTACTTCACATCTTCCTCGAAGTGGTGGTTAATGTCAAGGAAGGACCCTGGTTTTGTCCTCCGTCCCCCATCTCGTGAACCAAGGGAGTTCATCAAATCAATTGCAGATTTACAACTGAGTGGGGCAACACTTCAGAGAGCGACAACTGCTGCTGACAAGCTATCTCGATTCCTCGTGGAACATGAACTAGCAAATTCTGCACTACAAGGGGAGCTCCGAGAGGATCTGCTCTCGTCGTGGGCTTTGCTCAGTGCATTTTCGTGCAAGGCACAGGGTAGAAACGTGACCACTGAAGCTGACTTTGAAACTGGATATGATATAATCCGCATTCTTTTCTTCCATACCCCCGTTGAAGACTTCACAACACTTACTACAATTCGTAGACTCGGGTCTCACACAATACTCCCCCAAGCTGCCAATGTTGGCGTTTCTCCGGGGTTTGACAAGAAACTCAATGAATCAGTGGCTGCACGTCTTGAGAATGTTCACAAAGACCAACTTGCTGGAATGGCGTCCTCAACATCAGGTGCTTCTCGCACAATTCTGACCAATTCGATACGGTTGTTAGGGCAGGTTCAAGCTGTCAAGCAGGGAATCGAACGTCTTGAAGATGAACATTATGATTCTATGATTATTGGCGCGCTTGAGATGTTTGATAAAATCGGTATCTCCTCAGAGTTTCTTCAGGATGAATCGGCTGCAGCCCAGATATTCCAGGGTCTTAAATTAGGAGAAGGTGTTGAAGAAAGAATCAAACTCCTGATCAGGAGATTAGAAGGTCTTGTTGTAGACTCCACTGGTAACAAAGACTTCTTACTTCAATATGCTCGCCTTGTCCCCAGATTAGTGGCTCTATTGCTTCTACTTGCGAGTAAGGCTAAGGTTTCACCAGAAGCTCCACTCACTGACCTCGATCTCAAGAAAGGACTTATTCTTCTTCATTACTTGATCAGTGGCTAGTAGTTGAATCTGAATTACCAATTAGTATCCTAGCGTCTACGACCAATGAGCCCTTTCCTTTTTCATATACAAAAGTTGGATTACAGTCTAGTTCGGTTATCTCAGGATTCTCCACAATCATCTTGGATACTGCTAGCATGACATTGATTAATGAATCCACGTCACGAGGTTCTTGACCTCGAACACCCTCGAGTATCTTGTAGGCTTTGAGTTCACCTAGCATCTCTCTCGCATCCACCTCAGTGAATGGTATCAACCTAAATGACACATCTTTGAGAACCTCTACAAAGATCCCTCCCAATCCTGCCATCAGAGCATGCCCAAATTGCGGGTCCTTTGTTACTCCTACGATAATCTCGGTGCCCATGTCTACAAAATCCGAGATGAATACACCACGACTGAGGTCAACCTCAATTCCCTTTTCTTTTCCGTAATTTGTCGCGTTCTCCATGATATCATCGAATGCTTTTCGAACAGAGTCCTCATCTTTGAGGTTGATTTTGACTCCTCCCGCATCAGATTTGTGCAGAATATCCTTAGAGAGAATTTTAAGCACCACAGGAAATCCAATCTCTTTTGATTTGGTGACTGCTTCGTCAGCTGTACTTGCTGTTGCATAAGCAGGGATTGGGATACCATATGCCTTCATTATGTCCTTCGCTTCATGCTCTAGGACAAAAGTTCTACCCTCCTCATGGGCAGTCTTGAATATCTTTTTGGCTAAATTCATCTCCGATTCAGACCTCTCTCATTTGTTTCTAATTAATTCTGGTTATCCATCCTTTTTATCATAACCTATAACCTATTTCTTACATTTTAATGTGAATGAACCACAACAGCAAGAAACTTCTGTGTTCCGCCCTTCTCTTGCCAGTGTCACCACCTCTCGAAACCCAAGGGATTTCAAGATCAGCAAGAGCATTGTCTGTCATCATCAGGATGGGATCCCTCCTACAGACCAGGCCTCCTTCTCCTGTATTGATGCTGGGTCATCACTTCCAGTCACAGAGAGAGTTTCCACAGTTCTTTCCACAGCGAGGTCATCATCACTCCCATCAGCTTCATCACTGGAACTGACAAGGTCCATTTGGACAAAGTGAACAGCTGCAGACTCTCCAGAACCTGATGCGAGTTCCTTCTTGGAGAGTAAGGACTTCCCTTTAGAAGAGTTATTCAAATTCTTCTTACGGGCTTTTGGTCGCGCACGTCGAACCTTTTTCTGGGCTCTAGTCCGCAGACCTAGTTCTTTCATAATGTTTCATGCTGATACAAGTATATGAGCTCATACAATTCCTTTTGTATGAGGGAGTGTGTTAGATCGCATGGCTTTCAGAAGTACCATAAATCGTAACGTTTTTGGTGTCAAAGAACAAATAAATAGATTCAGTTTTTATGGAAATTAATATGCACTCATACATGTCTGTGATGAGCTGTGCAGTCTGATGTCCAATTAGTTCTTGTTTGTATCCATCTTGTCAATATGGTAATGCTAAAAGCAGGAGTTTCCTGAGTTTACTAGAGGCACATAAGTGAACTTTGATTTCATCTCTGATGGGACATCAATCTTACAGGCATCATCTAGTGAGCTAAAGGATTGGATGAAACAGGGCTTCAACGAACGTCTGAGAGTCTTTGGAAACGAACTACTCAGCTACAGTCCAACCGCCTATCCCTATGAGATTAAGGACCACAAGCAAGTAAGGGCTAACAATTTTGTTTCTCTCAGTGTGACTGGCACAAGCTGCTCGTTAAATTGCGAACACTGCAATGGACAACTCTTGAAAGGGATGGAATCCACAATCACACCTGAAACCCTCTTCGAGCGCTGTAAACAGATTGAGAGTCAAGGTGGAGAAGGTGTATTGATCAGTGGTGGGTCTGATTCAGAAGGATACGTTCCTCTTGAACGATTTGGGGATGCCATTGGGCGGATAAAGTCTGAATTGAATCTCGAAGTTGTTGTACATACAGGTCTTGTGAGTGAACAGACTGCACAGTCTTTGGCTGAAGCACAGATTGACGCGGCAATGCTTGATGTCATTGGGGACGAGAGGGTTGCACGAGAGGTATATCACATCAAGAACGGACCAGAGAAGATGCGTCGTTCACTTGACATCTTAGAATCGCTCAATGTTCCCACTGTTCCCCATGTCCTTGTGGGACTGGACTATGGTAAACTTGGAGGTGAGCTAGAAGCTCTGGAGATGATAGGACAGGGTTCGCCAGCTGCCATTGTCATCATTGCCCTGAGCCCAATTCGTAAGACCGCGATGGAAGGAGTTGATCCACCCACGCCTGAAGATATCGGTCGTATAACGACTATTGCGAGGCTCGGATTGAAAAACATCCCTCTCCTTCTTGGATGTGCACGACCTATGGGTCAACACAAGATAGACACTGATGCATTTGCAATAAGGAGTGGAACGAATGGTGTTGCACTCATCAGTCAGGAGGGTGTCGATCTGGCCCGGAATATGGGTCTAGAACCAATCTTTTTGGATATCTGTTGCAGTCTGGCGTACAAGACTATGATGTGACTCGAGTCCTGACTATCCACCCTGAGAGTTCATATCCAAAATCAAAGACCCAGAGACCTAGAGCGGTTGCAAGAAACATTGGCCAAGGAATGATAAGAAATAGTGCAACTAGTTTGAGTGTGAATCTATATTTGAATAGTTTATACGCCACTGGAGAGTGGTCTTGGTCTGCCCAATCATTGCCCTTTTCGTCGAGAACCGCGGCTAAAAAGAGTATGATGAGAAGCGCAAACAAGTCTAACCATGTCGTTAGAACTGGAAATCCAATCAACCAAATTGTCCCAATAATCAAAATGAAGCCTACCATGAACTGAGGTCTGTTAACTTTCCCAGACACGATTACTGCAATCAAAATACTGGTCAAGAGGACTAAATCCCATTCTGAAACCGTCATGAGTAATCCAAAAAGGACTCCTGATATTGCTAGAGGATACCAAGCCAGATCTTTGCTGTCGAGCTCGTCCAGCAAATCATCACCTAGTTTGAGTGTAAATCCTGCAAACAAGTACGCTAAGAAATACATCATCCAATCAAGCATCTCTATCCTCCATCCACAAACAGACAACCCAATTCAAGATGTGGCCCCTCAGTCTAACTATGACTCGTCGCTGGACATTTCTGTCCTCAGATAGCCAATTTGCATCATCGGAGCCGGTTAGGCATCCACTGATGTCTTGATAAAACTTAGTGATTGGTTACAACAGAAAAACAGGTGTTCCGATTGCCTGTCCTGGAAGATTTGTGCGGAACTTAGCACGCACTGCGCCGCTGTTTCCATGCGCTCCAAGAACATTGCCCAAGAACTCTTTCTCTTCTGGTGAAGTCCATTTCACTTTTCGGCTGACCAAGGCTGCGGCCTCCGCTCGTGTCTTTACCTCATCGAAAATTAGAATCACCTGATTTGTGTGTTGTAGGTGCTTACCTCTACGATAACTTGCTACAACGCCTCTGCGGCCAGTTAGGACCTTACTCTTTGACATGCGGAGTTCCTCCTATTGGAGTTCTCGTGAACGCCCCTAGGAATTGGATATAAGACTTACTGAATAGACTCCATTTTTCTCAGGACTCAATTCCTGGACCTGAATCAGGAGTAGAAAATGGATCATCCTTCTTAGCATATTTCATCGAACGAGCTACCTCTCTGTTCTTCTCAAATAATACATCTCTGATGATATATCCGATTGGATTAGGTAATTGCGCGATTCTATATAGTGCAAACCACACCCTTCCATCACCCATTGAACCCTGCATAAAGAGATTATCAACCATAGCTCTTGCAATTCCGAATTTGTCAGTGGAAGTACCAATAGATGTGACGATTGTGTTCTCTTGATCATTGATCTCTTTTACGCGCCTTGCCATCTGCATTGAGCTGACGAACGAGAGAATCATGACGAATGCAACAAAGAGAATGGAATCCATAAACAGGGACAAATCAGCAATGAATATTGAAACCACCATTAACGATCCTACTAGGATAAACTGGAACAATATACCCTCTACCACTGCGTTCATGAAACGGGTAACACGCCAGTGGTAGTATTTTGACATTACTGAAGTTGGCTCTTTGAAATGCATGATATCATACAGGTATTTGTTTCTAGCTCGACGTCCAATGAACAACCAAAAGGTCTGCAGCAAAAGGGCCTGCAGAAATATCACAAATGTAAGCATGTTATAGACAGGCAGCTGCATGCGACATCCCACGAGAGTATGCGTTTAAACGTATTGAAGAGTGTCTATCGATTACTTTCGGTACACTCCCCACTCGGAGATTGTGCTAGGAATAGGACACTCTCATTAGGGAAAAGTGAACCATCTTCAGATTCCTACTAATCTTGGAATCTATTGTGGATTTTCGCGGGTCTTGGTCGTGTTTAAACCCAGTGCCGCTCCTGGGTGGACAATTTGATGTCCAATTAACAATGAGTGGTCTTGGTCATGCCCTCCCGGGTCCGACCTAGACTCGCCTCTACTTTTTATAACAGAACAATTTATCACCAATCACAAACTGGTTCGCTGTTGGTGGCTCTTTTGGACAAGGTCAATCACATAAATCCAGAGAAGACGAAAAGCATCTCCGAGTTTGTTGATGCAATGTCAGGAGTAGGTGTGCTTGGCGCAGGTAGATTTGGCAGAGCCACAAGCATCACAAAACGGCTTTTCGAAGACCCTGAGTGTTTCACGTTTCTCTCAATGTCAGGTCCTATGGTTCCTGGGGGTCTACGAACCCTTGTGAGTCACCTTGTTGAGAAGGGGATTATTGATACAATAATTACTAGTGGGGCTAACATCGTCCATGATCTCGTTGAGGCGTATGGTGGTGGTCACTATCGAGTACCCCCTTCGAAAGATGACCATGAGCTTAGAGAAGCTGGAATGGGTCGAATAGCTGACATCTTTGTTCATGAGAAGGACTTTGAGCTTTTTGAGAAGGGCATCTACGCATTCCTCGATACTCTTTCAGCGGAAAAACTCACAACCTTAGCACCAAGTGAATTCCTTACTGAATTGGGTCACACTATAGATGATGCTACATCTATTGTGAAACAAGCCTCTGAACATGGAGTTCCCATCTTTTCACCTGGACTCATGGACTCAATGCTTGGATTCCATCTCTATACCTATAGCACAACCAAAAACCTGGTTCTCGACTTTGTGAAGGACCTTCGTATCTTGGGAAATATTGTGACTAAACAGAAGAAGACTGGTGCAATCATGCTTGGCGGAGGTCTCACCAAGCATTTCACAATGGGATCTACAATCCTAAGGGGAGGTCTCGATATGGCTGTACAAATCACACTTGACCGTCCTGAAGGAGGTAGTCTAGGAGGAGCTCCACTTGTAGAGGGTGTTTCCTGGCAGAAGATGCAGTCCGAGGCTAACTTTGAAACAGTCATTGGTGATGCAACTATCATCTTTCCTCTGCTAATTATCGGCGCATTATCATAGTCCTTCTACTGAACTTGAGCATTCGCCACTCTCAATTCACAATAGTTAAATACATATCAAACCATCAACGAATGTGATTACTATGGGCGACAAGAAATGGCCAATGCCTTACAAAAAGGGATCAGTGTACTTCCAGTATCAAGTAAAGGACTTTAATCGTGCTAAGAAGTTCTATTCCGAAGTTATGGGATTTGAGATAACTTGGGATGGTGATGCAGAGGTTGGATGGGCTGAGTTTGCACTTCCTGCAGAAGGTGCAAAATTAGGTATCAACCTGTTACGCGAGGGTGAACATCGTCAGGGTTCGGGAACACTCACAATGGATGTTGAAGACCTTGATGCTTGCAAGACTTACCTTAAGACTAAGGGAGTCGACACTTCTGACATAACTGATCTTCCTGACATGGTTTCCTATTTCAATCTGAAGGACCCTGAGGGCAATCCAATACAGGTCGTAGCTGAACCTCGAATCAAGAGCGAGAAGTAGGTTTCAAGCCTACTACTCATCGTACTTCATTGCTATGGCCAGTCCAATCAGCATGAGTATAACGCCTAGGTAGAGATGGTGCAATTGAAATCCAAATATGATGAATGGATCGGTACCACCTGGTATCCATTGAAGAAACTCAGTACCTGGCACAAAATCATGTAGATCATCGAGGGTAACTGCCAAGCCTGCTATGAAGATTAAAACGCCACCTGCGACTCCTGTCTTTCCCACTTTTCAACACTCCTTTTCGGTGTCTTGCGAAATCCCTACCTCGGTACTATACTTGAGAGGTTATCAATGCAGCTTCCATTGTAGTTTCAGGTCATTGATTTGAAATAGTACGATGATGCTATTTTGTCAAGATTATTAACAAACGGATGTGTTGTGTTGATGAGAGCTCTGTAATGTCTAAACTAGCACTTGTACATACATTTCTGATTGTTTCTCTCATTTTGGGTGTGATGCAAGTGCAAGTAGGAGTTTCTTCTATCGCTGAACCATTAGACAACACAGCATCATTTTCTAAGATACAAGAAGCTCAAATATCAAATGAAAATGTTGTAGCTACTGGAAATTGGACAATTGGTCCCTGTAATGCTGTATTTGTTGATGGTGGTTTAGCCTATATTGGAAATGGACGTCAAATGGAGATTCTGAATATATCAAATCCCACTCAACCTACTCACGTATCAAGCGTTTTCTTGGGGTATGTGGTTGAGGGAATATATGCAGAGGGCGACTATGTCTATACAGCCACTAGACTTGGTGGGCTCCAAATAATCGACATCAGCAATGTCTTTGCTCCCAAGAGAATTAGCTATCTAAGAACTCCAGCTTGGGCGTTGGGGGTTTACGTCGAATCCGAGGTTGCTTATGTAATCATTAGCTATCGTGGTCTTGTACTTGTCAATGTAAGTGACCCAGCAGCACCCGTTGAGATAAGTCAATGTGATACCTCTGGAAAACTAACTGATTTTGTTGTTGTCGGCGACTTTGTCTATGCATCCGATAGCTACGGTGGTATTCGTGTGTTTGATGTTAGTGTTAAAGAAAGTCCTACAGAGATAGGATATTACGATACTGAATGGCCATCGTTGGGAATAGCCTATGAAGGAAATCATGTCTTTCTTGCAAGTGGATATGGTGGACTTCACGTTATTGATGTAAATAACCCTTCATCACCAACTCAGGTTGGTCATCATGACACAATAGAATATTCATCCGATGTCAAAGTTGTAGGCGGTACTGCTTTTGTTTCAGAAGGAGATCCCAACGAAGGAGATGGTGCATTTTCGATATTCAATGTCACCTCTCCAAATACTCCTAGTCCACTAGGACGCTGCGCGATATCAGGACCTGGCTACGATGTTATCGTTAACGGAAATTACGCTTACGTTCCTGTTTCTGAAAGAGGGTTGAGTATCATATATGCTGGAAATTTGCTTAGTCCGCTAGAAGTTGGAAACCATATTACAGGTGGAAGTGCCAGGGGTATGTTTGTGAATGGAGATTATGCGTATATCGCAAATAATCTCGCTGGTTTAAGGGTTGTAAACATATCCGATGCAACATATCCTGTAGAAGTTGGAAACTACAGAACACCGGGTCACGCTATAGAAGTTTTCGTCGTTGATAATCGCGCATATGTAGCTGATAGAGACAACGGGCTATTGATCCTCAATGTTACAAATCCCCAAGATATCACCCTCCTAGGCAATTGTAAAACATCCACCTACACATATGATGTTCATGTAGATCAGCAATTTGCATACCTTGCATGTGGTATAGATGGACTGGTGGTTGTTGATATCAGTAATCCTGCAAGTCCATATGAAGTTGGATCCTATGGGTCCGATGTTGAAACACTCGACAAGTCTGGTGACTATGTGTACTATATCCATGAAGGAGGTATGGTGATAGTTGATGTTAGTATTCCTAATAATCCCACTCGGTACAGTAGCATCACAATCTATGGTACAAAAACAGGAATTCATGTAAAAGACAATATCACAGTTGTGACAGTTGCAAACTTTGGTGTTAAGGTCTTCGACACATCCGATCCTGCAAATCCTGGATTAATCTGGGAGTACAGTGTACCAGGTTATGTTCGCGGAGTATATGTTGACAATGAACTGTTTTTTGTTGCTGCTGAAGGGGTTGGGCTTCGAATTCTCAATGCTCAGAACTCTACTTATATCACCGAGGTGGGTTCATACGAAACTAACGGACTGTCAATAGACTCCTTTTACAATGACGGTTTTATCTATGTGATTGACATTGATTGTGGGTTCTGGATCCTAGAACATGATTGTGATGAAGATGAACTTCTTTCAAGAACTGAGTTCGAATTAGGTACACCTCCTAACAATCCTGATGCAGACTCAGATAATCTTACTGATGGTTCTGAAGTTAATTTCTATTTCACAGATCCTTTGAATAACGATTCGGACTCGGATTCCATCCCTGATGGATGGGAAGTTCAGTATGGATTAGATCCGTTGGTCGACGATAGTTTACAGGACAATGATGAAGATGATCTCTCAGCCTTGGATGAGTATCTCGCAGGTACTAGCCCGCTTACAAATGATACAGATTCTGATTCCTTATCTGACTCAGCTGAATTGTTCATCTATGGTACTAGCCCACTCAATCCTGACACCGATTTTGACCTATTGCCCGATGCATGGGAAGTAAAATATTCACTCAATCCGTTAGTAGATGACAGTCATCTAGACCCGGATATGGATGATTTGACTAATTTGCAGGAGTTCTGGATTGGTACAAATCCAACACTTGCTGACAGTGATGAAGATGGCTATCTAGATTCTTGGGAACACAATAATGGCTTTGATCCATTGGACCCAAGTGTGGGGGCGATACAATATTTGGTATCAAACCTAGGGTGGATCGGATTAGGTGTTATAGCGATTATGGGAACTATAACAGCGCTCTGGATTCTGAAACGATACACATCTTCTGACACCTATGAGGGATATCCCTACGATGGATTTACTTCACGAAAATGATCAGTCTTCTATGATGGACAGAACACCAGCTACAACTGCTTTCTTTTCTAATATTATACACTCCAAAACAAAGCCTTACGAAATCCATTGCAATGATATGATTTCGAAAGGTTGCCAATGCATCATCTTTTCGTTTTCTTACCCAATTTTCCTTTAGATGTGCTATTTTGTACACGAATAGATTCATTATCAAGTGACTGGAACTACTTCCTTGGTGTTCGCGTAGAAGGTGTCACTAGTTGACGAGTAAGGGGCAAATTTCTGTTACATTGTTCATAGTTAGTCTCCTTGTAAGCTCACTACCTAATTTCGTTATCCACGAAACCACTGCGAATCCAATTGCCATATACATTGAACAAACCTATGGATATCTGATCTTGGACAACAATATGTCAATGCCAGAAGCCCTTGTGAACTTCACTATAGAACCCTCGCTAGCCGGAGGAGCTTGGGTATCGTATGATATCACAATGAACGCGACATTCTCTTTCCTAAGTCCAGAAACTCAGCTAGCAACAATTGGATTGGCTTGCCCAAATACTTGGTTGAGTAATATTTCTGAAATTCAGATTCTTGAGAACGAAACACTACTCCCACATGTCATTCTTCATTATGATGAACTTGTTAGTGAAAATGAAACACAAACCGCACGCTGGGATTTTCTAGATTTCATCACATTCAATTGTTCACTTGAAGCAGACAAACAGACAGATATCGTATTTCTAATGGACTTTGAATCCCGTACTGCAGAAAATGGTTTCACATTCCAATACTTTGTTGCTACTGCCCACTCGTGGAATGGAACAACGCATGAGGTAATCATAATGAATATGAAGAATCCCTCTTTGCTTCAGAGTTGCTCCTTTTCACCTAATGATTTTGTGACAGTTGACAATAATCCTCCTTGGAGGACTGCAACTTGGGACTTGACCATGGATGTGTTCGAAGATGATTATGTTCAGTTCACAGCCATCCACAACCAACCATTTTTGCCAGAGGTCACTCCATCGGATCTCATGCTAGTAGGAATTGCCGTATCAATTACAATTGGAATCCTGGTGATGGTTGTTGTTGTGGTCAAGAGAAGCGGAATCATGCGATAGTACTTAACCCACATAGCCAGTCCATAATCCTTTTATTGAAATCCCCGCGGGTTCGGTGTAGTCCGGTCATGTTATCGACCGTAAACCAATCAGGTGATATCAATGGGAAAACGTCCAGGACATTGCTACCGCGAGTGTGATCGCCCAGCGTTTGTGAGAAAGAAGTACATTCACAGACAACCCGCAAGCAGAATAGTCAGTTTTGACATGGGAAACACTAAGGGGGACTTCGAAGTAGAACTCTCACTGGTTGGTCTTGAGAGGTGTCAAATCAGACACCAAGCGCTTGAGGCAGCACGTGTTGCTTCTAACAGGGATATGACCAAAACTACAGGAAGGACGAACTATCACCTTAGGATACGAGTGAAACCTTACCACTATCTTCGCGAGAACAAGATGATTTCAGGAGCAGGCGCAGACCGTGTACAGGATGGAATGAGAAAAGCTTGGGGTAAAGTGATTGGAATCGCCGCACGGGTCAGACCTGGTCAATCATTGATCACAATCCGTGTTAATAGAGAGCACATCAAGGAAGCAAGGCAAGCGCTGAAGAAAGCAGCTCCAAAGATGCCCACTCCGTGTAGGATAGTCTTCGATAAAATCGATCCTGAACTGAAACGCACGATGGGTTATGGAATCTAGTCTTCCAACTTCTCGTTGTCATTTACAAGTTCACTAATACGTCGCACTATACCAGTTAGAGTCGCGACCTCTCTTCCTGTCATATAGGCTCTTCCAAGAAGATTTCTGAAAACCTGTTTTGCGATTGGTATTCTATGCTCTTTCAGGCTTAGTTGATCCACAACATCATCAAAGAATTTGGACACTTGCTCTCGTTCTTGATGTGTTGCGGCTCTGGCTTCTGAGAGTTGGCGAGGTTCCTCGGGGGCGTACTTTGAGAAAAGATGATAGAGCACAACTGACACAGCGTGGCTGAGATTGAGACTGGGATATTCCTTTGATGTCGGAACAGTGAATGCAAGATCACATAGTGCAATTTCATCATTGAACAGTCCAGTACTTTCTCTTCCAAAGACTAGAGCGATACGACCATCCAGCGAATTTGGGTCCGGCAATTCTGCAAGAGGGACCAGTGCCCGTGTGACACTATGATTTCTACCAGCTCTTGCACTTGACGCCCAAGCTAAATCAACATCAGTAAGTGCTGATTTTAGGTCGTCAAAGATGATTGCTTTGTGTAAAATGTCATGAGCATGTACTGAGAACATCTGTGCGAACTGCTCTTTACGAGGGTCCTCTCCTACTATTCTTAATTCATGCACTCCAAAATTAGCTAACACTCTCGTTACAAAACCAACATTTCCTGGATTCTGAGGGTCAACAAGGACCACAACCAAGTTTGGAAACTCTACCAATGAAAATCCCTACCTGTGGGCTAGCTGTAATATATCTCCGTCCTGAAGAGGATAGTTTAGGCCTACGGTTCTTCTCTTGATCTTATCATTAGCCCTGAGTATGACTGCAGCACGAAATCTCTCAACAAACAATTCTTTGTGAACCTTTCGTGCAGCATCTTCCACGATAGAGCCTTCAGGAAGCACAATTGGCTTGACCTCACTCTTTTTCCCGGGAATCTTCGTATATACTCGCAGTATGTCGAGATGTTCATAGAATGACCAGCTCATCCCATCGAGGTTCTCATCATTCTCTGCAGATATCGGGACTATGTCAAACCGATGACTGTATTTTTCTTCTAGTTCTTTGAATCTTGTTTCAGACCCCTCTGAGTCACCTTTTGTAGCTATAATCATTGCACGTACATACGCAACACTGGAGTCCATGGCATCAACAAGCTGGTCGAAGGTTGAGGGTTTTTGAAACCGAACGATTATGTTCGTAATTTTGCGAGCTATGAGGTATTCTTTCACCTCTTCAATGTCGCCCTGATAATTTTGGATACCATAGATCATGTGACCTCCGAGTCCCACTCTCTCGATTCTAATCGCAGACTTCTCTTTGTTGAGACGAATTCTTGCTGCATCCAACTCCTTAAGGATGATACTCATCTGTGGCTCAATATCTTGAGAGAGGTCAACAACTAAAGCAATACAGTCAGAGTTACGAGCCACTGCTAGGGCTTGTCGACCAATCCCTGCCTCGTGACTGCCATTAAAGACTCCTGGAAGTTCAACTAGCTGAATATTGATGTCTTCAAGAATCAACATGGCTGGGGTTGGAATCGGTGTTGTGAAGGGATAGTTTCCTACATCAAATTCTGCGTTCGTAACTGCATTGATGAGTGTGGATTTTCCACAATTGGTAATGCCTATGAGGCAGATTTGTCCTGCACCCTCCTTTCGGACAACTCCCTCTTCTGCACTACCACTACTTCGACGAGCACGATCTAGGTCACGTTTCTTATCTAACTGAGCTTTGAGAGTTGCTAACTTCTTCCTATAATCCCCCTTCATTCTCTCTGCACCCTTATGTCTGGGTGCTAGAGATAGGAGTTTCTCAAGCTCTACTATCCGCTGAGCGAGGTCTTCCGTTTCCTCGTAGATTAACCTTTGTCTATCGAATTCGGGAGTTACATTGGTAGGCAAAGATTCACACTCAATGACTGATTCCATTCAGAAACTACAAGGCTGATATTATGAAGCTTTCTTCATGGTGTGTTTTCCATCCTGTCAGAGGATAGATTAGTTTTAAGGATAAATCGCTCTGGACTTGATGAGGGTACTTGAACGAGACTAGAACCCCACAACTCAACAAGTTCAGCAAATGATGACCGCATTAACTCAATTCCATTATCCATTGTAAGTGATTTTTCAGGTTCAAGATCCTTTGCCTTTTCAATCGCTTTTAGCAGGAAGAAGGAGATCGACCTCTCGTCTGGTGAAACCCTTCTTAGTGAGTTTCCTGGAAATGATACTACCTTCAAATCTTCTACACTTCCTACTGCTAAGGATACAATCACGTTTCGTCGAAGATCACCTGATACGAATAATCCTACATTAACACATCGACACGCAGTGACCACTTCAGGACTGTTTAGTCCAGACTTTACTGAACTTCTATCGATTGGAATCTCTTTGAACAGAATAAGAAAGCGGCGCACGAACATCACATTCTATAATGGGGGTATCACATTCCCTGCAAACCTGGAAAGCCTGGAATACCTCCTTTCCGACCTCTCCGCTGCTTTCCCATTTGCTTCATCATCTTCTTCATTTGCTCATGTTGCTTCAGGAGGTCTCTCACATCTTTTTGAGTGGTTCCAGAACCTTTCGAAATTCTCTTTATCCTAGATGATTTGATTAATTTGGGTTCTACTAGTTCCGCTTTAGTCATTGAATTCATTATGACCTCCCATCGCTTCATGTTCTCTTCCTGAATTTCAGCCATACCTTCCGGAAGTTTGTACTGGAGGCCTAACATCTCCATCACTTTTCCAATGGGTCCCATTTTCTTCAATTGCTTCATCTGAGCCATCATATCTTTCAGCGAGAACTGTCCCTTCATGATTCGCTTTGCAGCATCTTCTTCAACCTCAATCTGAGCATCTCGTACCTTCTCAATTAGTCCTTTAATATCAGACATACCAAGAAGCCGACCAGCAAATTTCGATGGATTGAAGATTTCAATCGCATCCATTCCTTCTCCTATTCCGATGAATTTGATAGGTGCTTGAGTCGCTGCGACAGCTGAAATTGCACCACCACCCTTTGCGCCACCATCAAGTTTGGTGACTATGATGGACCCTATGTCTGTTGCTTTCTTGAAAGCTGCTGCTTGAACTCCTGCCTGTTGACCAAGAGTACCGTCAATGACTAACACTATCTCTTGAGGTTTTACGCTCTTTGAGATGTCACGCATCTCCTTGATGAGTCCTGTTTCTTCTCTATGTCTACCTGAAGTGTCCAAGAGGATAAGTTCAATGCCTTTCTTCTGCATCTCCTTGACACCTTTCTTTGCCAATTTGGAGGCGTCTTTTTCATCCTCATCACCCCAGAAGGGAACATTCGATCTCTCGGCTAGCTGTTCCAACTGGCTATAGGCTCCTGGTCTGAAGTTATCTGCACAAATCACTCCAGTCTTTATTCCTCTTTTTTGATAGTATCGAGCTAGTTTACCGATAGTTGTTGTCTTTCCAGAACCCTGAATGCCTACCATCATGACAAGGTTTGGTTTTCCAGGGTTGATTGTTAATGGAACAGCCTTCTCTCCAAGGAAAAATGCTAATGTGTCCCATACAACCCGGATGATATGTTCACGACGTGAAACACCTCTGGGCAAGGTTTCATCTAAGGCCTCTTCCTCTACTCTCTCAGTTATTGCCATAACGAGATTAACATCTACGTCTGCGACTAGTAGTGCACGTTGGATGTCTTTCACTAGCTCTTTCACTAGCTCTTCGTCAATAACATTAGCTCCGAAGAGTTTCTTCAGGGCCGAGTTTAATGATTTTCCAAGACCTTCTAAGACCAAGACCATATCACCGTCTTCTGGGAGTGCTCCTTCTACTATCCATATCAACCTTCGCCTCTGAATCAAGATTGACAACAATGGGGGAAAGTCTAAATCCCAATTCCCTATAGGACAAACCTGCGTGTGATTGGTCATGTCCGAGAAAGTTGGTGCTGAAAAAATCAGAATCGTAAAGATTCATGATGGAACAGTGATTGATCATATCAGGGCTGGAAAAGCACTAGAAGTGCTCAAGATACTTGGAATTACAGGTGAAGACGGTAACATAGTCTCTTTAGCTATGAACATTAGCAGCTCAAAAATCGGGAAGAAGGACATAGTTAAAGTCGAGCATCGACTTCTTGCAGATGAGGAAGTAGCTCGGATTGCACTTGTTGCGCCTGAGGCTACAATCAACCTGGTTGAAGATTTCAAGATCATCAAAAAAACCCGAGTGGAGTTACCTGAAACGATTACTGGTATCTTTGAGTGTCCAAATCAAAGGTGCGTGACAAACAAGGAACGCGAACCAATCCTCAGCAAGTATGAGGTTGTTTCTCAAAAACCTATTCAGCTAAAGTGTCTGTATTGTTGGACTTTGGTTGAAGAACAAGACATCATTGTTCAATTCACAAGCTAGATTCTTATCTCTCACTCCTATTCCAAATGCTTTTTAGAGGACAGTTAGGCATCAGCTTAAGTCCGACTTCAGTGGTAATCTTCAATGTCCAGTGATAAAATAGCAGTAATTGGTGACAGAGATACGGTCACCGGGTTTCGGTTGGTTGGAGTGAGTGAATGTTCAATTCCAAAATCACCAGCAGAAACTCGTGATTCGCTATACCACTACTTTCGAGACCCCACAATGGGTCTTGTGATGATTACAGAGCCTCTAGCCGCAGAGGTAGAAGATACCATTGTAGAGCTCTCCCAATCACCAGTTCCAGTTATCTTACTGATTCCTGATAGAGATGGGACCACTGGTGGGTATGAAACAGTGCTAAAAGAATTGATACGCAGAGCTGTTGGAATTGAGATAAACATCTAACATGATTGATACGGAGTTGTGAACTTTGACAGAAGTAACAGGGCGAATTGAAAGCATTGCAGGACCTGTAGTACAATGCTCTGGAATACCTAGAGTACGTATGCACGAAGTGGTACGAGTAGGAAACCAGCAGCTGATTGGAGAAGTAATCGAAGTTGGAGAAACTGAGTTTACAGCGCAAGTCTATGAAGAGACTTCTGGTCTTGCTCCAGGTGAACCAGTCAAATCCACTGGGGACTCTCTCTCAGTAGAGCTTGGTCCGGGACTACTCGGGTCGATTTATGATGGTATTCAGAGACCCTTACCAGACCTGAGAAAACTGTCAGGCGACTTTATCACTAGAGGTCTAAATGTTGAGGGTCTTAACAAAGAGAAGAAATGGAAATTTAATCCGACAGTAAAGAAAGGTGACAAAGTTCAACCAGGTGATGTTATTGGTACAGTACCTGAAACCGGTATCATCACATCCAAGATCCTCATTCCGGTAGGAGTGGAAGGAGAAATTACGGAAATCGTCAGTAAGGGCGAATACACTGTCAAAGAAGAAATCTGCAAGGTCAAAGATCAACATGGCGACGTTCATGATGTTGTGATGATGCAGAGGACACCGGTCAGAATAGGAAGGCCATTCAAAGACCGTGTTGGGATGGACACCCCACTCATAACAGGTCAACGAGTCATTGATACATTCATGCCCCAAGCAAAAGGAGGTACTGGTGCAATTCCAGGAGGATTTGGAACTGGAAAGACAGTGACACTTCATCAGTTTGCAAAGTGGGCTGACGCACAAGTAGTGGTCTACGTAGGTTGTGGCGAACGTGGAAACGAAATGACCGAAGCTCTTGAAGAATGGCCACACTTGAAAGACCCGAAGTCAGGACGCCCCTTGATGGAACGGACTGTTCTGATTGCTAACACTTCTAACATGCCTGTTGCAGCTCGTGAGGCGTCAATCTATGTTGCGGTGACAATTGCCGAGTATTTCAGAGATCAAGGGTTCGACGTTGCTCTTATGGCTGATTCAACTTCACGGTGGGCAGAAGCATTACGTGAGATATCAGGAAGGCTTGGTCAACTACCATCTGAGGAGGGCTATCCAGCCTATCTTGGTTCACGCCTTGCACAGTTCTATGAACGCGGCGGGAGAGTCAAAACACTTGGTGGCGGCGGCGACCAACTTGGTTCAATCACTATATGTGGAGCAGTTTCGCCTCCTGGTGGTGACTTCTCAGAACCAGTGACTCAAGCAACATTGAGAATTGTGAAAGTGTTCTGGGCTCTTGACAAAGACCTTGCAGCACGAAGGTTCTTCCCAGCGATTAACACTCTAACTAGCTACTCTCTCTACTTCGGTACTCTTGAAAAATGGCAGAGAGAAACCATGGGTGAAGATTGGCCAGAGCTTGTCAAAGAGGCATTAGCACTTCTACAAAAGGACCAAGAATTGAGAGAGATTGTACAACTAGTAGGTCCTGACGCACTCCCTGAATCTGAACGTGCGATTCTGGAAGCTGCGCGAATGATCAAGGAGGACTTTCTTACACAGAGTGCGCTTCATGAGATTGACACTTACTGTCCGATTGGAAAGACCTACAGAATGCTGAAGATCATCATCGATTTTTCAAAGAGGATGGCTGAGGCTGTTCAGATGGGTGTTCAGGTTCGTAGAATCTTGGAACTCAGTGTTCTAGATAACATAGCTAGGATGAAACTCTCACCCTGGGATACATACAATGAAACGATGGAAGCTATCGAGAAGAAGATGGAAGGCGAGTTTCAGAACCTTCTTCAAGAATTCTCAGAATCTAGGCTCCCGTTCCAAGAATCTTCACAATGAATTGGTCACCACGAATACGCGGCCTTTATCCGCAAGTATGTAGTCTAGCTACTAGACATGACCAATTGTAAACAACTCGAGAAGCTACATGAAACGATCAGATATTGTACACTCTGTCCGCTCCATGAAACACGCACTAATGCTGTGCCAGGTGAGGGTCCGTGTAACGCATCTGTAATGTTTGTTGGAGAAGCACCTGGTGCCGAGGAGGATGAGACCGGACGACCGTTTGTGGGAAGGTCGGGTGAACTACTAGTTTCCTTACTTGAAGAGATTGAACTTGCACGTGATGATATCTTTATCACATCAATTTTAAAATCAAGACCCCCGAAGAACAGAACACCAAAGAAGGTCGAAATCAATGTCTGCAGACCCTATCTAGAACAACAGATTGAGTTAATCAAACCTCGTGTCATTGTGCTTCTAGGAGGTGTAGCAATCTCATCTCTTTTCGGTCCCAGAAAAGTTTCAGAATCACATGGCCGATTCGTCGAGAGTGATTCACAGAGATATTTCATGACCTACCATCCAGCAGCAGCTCTCAGGTTTCCGAAGATCAAAATAGCGATGAGAGAAGATTTCAAAATACTAAGTCAAGACTTGGTTTGAGTGGTTGTTATATTCGTTCATACTGACTCCCTCCTGTGTAACAGATGGCTGAGGCGATGCTATTCTTACTCCTACAATCACCCTTTGATATTCAGATGCCTGAGAACTGGTTCGGTATTGTAGGAGACATTCTCAATGTTTTGTTTGCGCTTGCTGTCCGTGGGTACTTGATTGTTCTATTGATTGGGCTGATAATTTTCGCTACAGGTTTCAGTGATGGTTTCTCCAAGATTCTGGTTGGTTTGGGTATAGTCCTATATTTCGGAGGTCCATTCATCGTCAACCTGTTTGGTCAATTTAGTGGTATTGAACCAGTAACGCTTGAGAGTGCCACAGCTGTATGGTTACGCATTTTTGGAATGACTGATGCTGAGTTATTCATGATATTGGTCTGGTTAGGAGATGCTATTGCTTGTATCTGGCTACTTGCCGGGACTATTCTGTATTTAACCCCCTTTGCAAATGATCTTACATCTCGGGGTAAATCCATGATAGTACGAGCCTTAATGCTAGCGCCAGTTCTTGCATTCTTTCACGTGGCTGCTTGGCTGTAAATGACGCTTCGTAACTCTTAAAACTTGGATACGATAACGGCAGACAGCACTGATTCAATAATCAAGGTGGTTTCAAAAGATGTCTAAAGAATCTTCGATAATTTACAGAACAGTTTCTGATGTTAGTGGACCACTACTTGTTGTCGAGAGCACCCATAATGTAGCATTTAACGAAGTTGTAAAAATCAGATCTCCATCTGGAGAATTGTTAACAGGTACTGTTCTTGAAACTGGTAAAGGACGAGCAGTCATTCAGGTATTCGAAGGCACCAGCGGTCTTGATACTGAGGTCACCTCGGCCAGATTCACTGGCGAAACTATGCGTCTTCCAGTTTCATCTGAGATTCTAGGAAGAGTTCTTGACGGTGCTGGAAACCCACTTGATAAGGGGCCTCCCCTCACAGCTGAAGACCACTGGGATATCTATGGTTCTCCAATCAATCCCTATGCAAGACAGTATCCACGACAACCAATTCAGACAGGTCTGTCTTCAATCGATGGTCTTAACACATTGGTCCGAGGTCAGAAACTCCCCATCTTCTCAGGTTCTGGTCTTCCTCACAATAGGATTGCTGCACAAATAGTAAGACAGGCGAAAATTCCAGGAGAGGAAGGTGATTTTGCCATAGTATTCGGTGCGATGGGCATTACAGCAACAGAGGCACAATACTTCATGCAATCTTTCGAGGAAACAGGAGCGTTAGAACACACAACCCTTTTTCTGAATCTAGCCAATGATCCCGCCATTGAACGTATTATCACACCAAGGGCCGCATTGACTGCAGCAGAATATCTTGCTTACACCACTGATATGCACGTTCTTGTTATTCTCACAGATATGACGAATTATGCAGAGGCTCTGCGCGAGATTAGTGCTGCCAGGTCAGAAATCCCAGGTCGCCGTGGCTATCCAGGGTACCTGTATACGGATCTTAGTCTAATCTATGAACGGGCAGGTCGTATTAAAGGTAGAAATGGTACAATCACACAGATGCCAATTCTCTCAATGCCACAAGATGACATGACCCACCCAATTCCTGACCTGACTGGATACATCACAGAAGGTCAGATTATCGTTGGAAGAGCTGTGCACCGAAGAGGTATTTACCCGCCTATCGACCCAGGTCCATCTCTCAGTAGACTAATGAAAGAAGGAATTGGCAAGGGTATGACCCGTTTCGACCACAAAGAGATACAGGCTCAGCTCTACTATGCCTACTCAGAGGGTCGTGACCTCAGAGATTTAGTTGCAGTTGTAGGTTCTGAGGCATTGACAGACCGAGATCAGAAATACCTTAAGTTTGCTGACAGGTTCGAGACTGAATTCATCAATCAGGGTGAGTTCGAAGACCGCTCATTTGAGCAGACACTTGATATCGGTTGGAATCTACTCAGTGACTTCCCAGAGCGAGAGCTAAAACGTTGTGATCCTGAAACAATCTCTTGGGCTCGCGATAAGGGAGTGTACAAACCAAGCTAGTCGAAGGAATATTTTGAGTGACGGAGTAGTGATGCGGGCTTTTAGTTTGAGAGAGTTGTAGTTAGATTCTAATCATAGAGCGTTGTGGCAAGAGGAAACTCCAATCAAATAAAGGGTCTACACGATTATTCTTCGCCGACTCCATGATGTAGATAGTGGTCTTTTTCTTTCTTCGCACCAAAACTTCTGAGGCCTTCAGTATTAAGCTGACTCTTGATCTCTTTTGCCTGTGGTGAAGTAATCTCGTTCTGCTTCAATAGAAATTCAACAATTTCCATTGCTTGTGACATTGTATCACAGCGCCGAATATAGTCCACGACATCCGGTTCGAAGGCGGACTTTTCGCTTTTGGTAGACTCTGATTCTTCCGACATTGTACGGACACCATCTATCCTGTATGTCTTTGTGGTATTCTCCTTGAGTTCCCTGTTCAAAGTTGGAAACTCTTTGCGAAATTCACCATCTTCCGACATACATCGTCACCAACGACCCTGACCTTTAATCAGCCAAGAGCGTTTCGTAAGAGTGACTTCCAAGAATTGACTTAAGAGCTTTGTCAAGACGACATTACTATTGTTCTCATTTGCTTAAGAACGACCAAGGTAGTTGACCTTTCAACCTTTCAGCATCATTTGCAATGGAGAAAAGGGGGATTTTCGTTTCTTTCTCTGCTCGTCTCCATCCTCCAAGTCCACCATATTCGGAAGCCTGGCGAATTACTGGACCAAGAGATCTATCTCCGAGTGAGAGAGCTGCTTGTATTCGAGCGTTCCTAGGATCCAATGTTTCTACTGTGACTCTAGACGTCCCCTTTACGCCTTTCTCTATAATCTGTATTTTTCTCCGAATCTCTGCGATTGGCGGCTGAGGTTCTCTCTCCCATCTGGTTTGAGCCTTTGGAATGAATGGATTGACACTGGCAGTTACTTTGAGTCCTGATGTCTTTCCGATTTTTGTAATCATATCAACTGTTGCTCTAACATCTTCATCTGTTTCTTCAGGAAGTCCAATAATGAAGTAGAGCTTCAGGGAGCTATATCCCGCTTCTTTTGCAACTTCGACAGCGTTATCGATATCAGTGTCATCTAACCCTTTACCCATTAAGTTCCTCATTCGTGTGGAACCAGACTCCGGAGCAATTGTGAGGGTTCGTTGTCCACTCATTACAAGACAATCAAGGAGCGATTTGGTTACAGAATCTGCACGTAAAGACGGTACAGAAACTTTCAGACCTTGCTCTACGGTCCAACAAACAAGTTCCTCAAGTCCATCTAGATCTCCCAATGAAGAACCAATCATTGAAACCTTACTTGTTGGAGTGTCCTCTCTTCCCAAGTTAATGAGTTCCTTTAGACGTTTCAGTGATCTTGTTCTCCTGGGTCGGCAAATATGACCAATCAGACAGAATCTACACGAATGTCCACACCCTCGGGTCACTTCAAGAAGAAATGACCTACCAAAAACAGATTCCAGATGAGACCCTTCAGGCACATCTGGGATAATCTGAGTTGTAGGATAAGGAAGGGAGTTCAGGTCGGATATGATATTTCGACTTACACTTGATTTCGGTTTTGTTGGAACATATAACCCGCTCAATTCAGATAATCTGGTCATTGCCTCTTCTCGTGAATCACTATCTTTGATCGCATCCACAATGTCATGCACGATGAGGTCACCATCACCAATAACAAAGGCATCAATGAAATTCACGAAAGGTTCTGGGTTCGCCGAAACTACAGGTCCTCCAACAATCACGATTGGGTCATTCTTGTCCCTTTTCTTCACCACAACCGGAATGTTTCCATGTTCAAGCATCTGTATAAGATTGATAATGTCTTCCTCATAGGTGAGTGAGAATCCAACAATGTGATTATCTTTGAGCGGTCGATTACTCTCTACCGAGTGAGAGGGGGAAGAAGTATCGTAGCGGAAATATCTCTCACAAGAAGTGTCGTCCCGTGAGTTCAGTGTTGCATAGAATATGTGAAGGGCAAGCCCTGTCATTCCTGCTCTGTATGTTGATGGGTAACAATATCCAAAGAGAATTTCAACACGACTTGAGTCCTTAGTCACTACATTGAACTCATTCAATGGCGTGGGCGACATCCTATCCCCTACTATTTGTGATCAGCGTCCATTATGACTTGGTCTTGCTTAGTTATGACAAGCTTGTTGGCTTCAATGTCTCTGCTTACAATCACACCTATTCCGGTCTGCGCACCTTGATGGATCACAATGCCTGGACCTATGGAGGTTCCAATTCCTGTCTTTACATCATCACCAATGATAGCACCTAGTTTCCTTCTCATTGAGTTGAAACGTTCTCCTTTCACGGAGACAAAGATTGACCTGTCATCATGTCGAAGATTAGCCGTTATAGTCCCTGCTCCAAAGTTTGACCTCTGACCGATAATAGAGTCACCAACATAGGATAGATGCCCCACATTAGTTTCATCCATTATGATACAGTTCTTGATTTCAACAGCATTCCCTATCTTGACCTTCTTTCCGAGGGATGTGTAGGCACGGATATAGCAATTCGGTCCAACCACAGAGTCCTCTCCAATGAAAACCGGTCCCTCAATATACGCCCCACTTTTTATGATAGCTCCTTTTTCAACGATAGTGTTTCCTTTTATCACGGCTCCATCTTCAACAGTACCCTCTATCCGTTTCTGTTCGTTCGCGAGAACCTGTTTGTTTGCTTCAAGCAGATCCCATGGTTTTCCTATATCCAACCACCATGAAGGGAGAGTGTAAGCACCGACATTACCTCCCTCAATAAGCATTGAGATGGAATCAGTGATCTCGTATTCTCCTCTTGGTGAGAGTTCTGTATTGTTAATAGCCTCCCATAGTGATTCACCGATTGCATAAATCCCCGCATTAACGAGATTGCTCACTACTTCCTCAGGATTTGGTTTCTCAATGAGTGAAGATGCCTTTCCTTTCTTCACAACAACTACACCATATGCACTTGGATCTTCGATAACCTTGGTTGATAGGGTAAACTCATACCCTCCTTTCTTGTGATACGCGATAAGACCCTCAAAAGTATCAGGTCCCACCATCAAATCACCATAGATCAGAACAGCTTCCTTTTTTCCAACAAACTTCTTGGCATATCCTGCAGCGTGTCCTGTTCCCTTGCGTTCTTTTTGATTGACAAAAGAAATTGCCATTTTCCACGACCTTGCTTCTACAGCTTTCTGGAGTTGATCACCATGATATCCGTATACAACCAAGGTTTCTTTGATTCCTGCCTTTTCTAGGGCCTCCATTGTGTGATATATCAAAGGTTTCCCTGCGATGGGAAGAAGATGTTTGGGTTGGTTCGCAGAGAGTGGCAACATTCTCGTTGAATCACCTGCTGCAAGTATGACGGCCTTCTTCATATCAAGTCACTTTGCCCATAGTCTTCAGAGTTAAAGACTTTCCCGCATTCTATCATCTTGACTTTTGATGACTACAGATAGTTCATAGAGGACTATGGACAGATATCGCTATATGGTGCGTCTTAACAGTGTTAATATTGCGCGGTCACTCACCGCGACATTTCCTCTACAGACTGCGATAAGTTAATAAGTAACTTTGTTGGTCATTTAATTAGTTGATTGAGGCAATTTCTATTAGAAAACCTCAACATATTGATAATTTCCGTTAGGAAGGTAGTCAAACAATGATGAGCGATAAACAACTACAAGAGGAGCTCAAGAACATGAAGCTCACAAAGAGTCAGATGATTGTTCTAGACATTCTTAGAAGCACCGGTCAAAATGGTGTCACACCAAAACAGCTCTTGGACAAGGTGTCTTTTGCACCAAGAACTGTCCGATATGCTCTTCGTAAACTCTTGAGGAAACAACTAATCAAGCGCGTACCATGCCTGCAAGACATGCGGCAATGGATCTATGTGCCTGCATAATCATAAGGGCAACTAAATTGCCTAAAGAAATACCGACACTAGTAGCCCTCTGGGCTATTAGGTGTCGTGCAAAACAAAGCATTGTTCATTTCTCAAAGCTTATAGTATAAAGTTAGGTGATAAACAAATGCAGGGGGCGAAACCTATAGACACTCTAAGAGTCCTCACAGGTGATGACGCAATCGATGCCTACAAAGTTCTCAGTGATGAGAGTAGGAGAGAGATTCTTCATGCATTGAGAGCTCGACGAATGTCCACCTCCGAACTTGTTGAGTTTCTTTCAAAAAAAGACCCTAAAAAGAAAATCAAGCCCCAGACCGTCAGATATCACATCAAGGAGCTTGAAAAATGCAGACTTGTTGAACAGGATGGTTACGAACCAACTGGTAACGGGGACTCTCACATCATGCAAAAGCTCTGGAGAGCAACAGCTGAGAATGTATTCATTGCCACATGCGATATGGATGGTCTTCTTGAACGCGAAGAACGCGATTTGGACAAGACCCTAGATATATTGAGTACAATGAGGGACTTAGGTCTTCAATTGAAAAATGAACAAGAGATGAAGTCAATTGCTGAGGATTTCACTGAACGCGATAGAATCTACCTTAGAGGATTAGCATTGGCTAAAGAAACTCTCAGACAAATTCCTGAAATCGACCCAAAATTGTATGTGATGTTTCGCAGGATACTCAGTGTGGTCCGACTAGATGACAAGGACTACCTAGATTACTGGGAATTGAGCCGAAGATTCACAGACGTTATGCGTGAAGCGTTTAAGAGAGGCAAGGGAAAGAACCCTAGCGTCTATTGATTCCACTAATTACTATCACTCTTCGCGCCTGGATACTTAGTTGTGAGGAGACGTCTTATTCGCCCTGCAATCTTTGGACCAACACCTTTCACTTTTTGCAGGTCTTTGAATTCTGCGGAGAAGATTCCTTCTAAGGTTTCAAATTCAGAAAGAATTGCTCTAGAGGTCACTGTGTCAACTCCAGGGAATCCGGACAAGATATATTCCAATGCCTCCGCGTCGGATCCTTTCGCTTCTCCTGAACGAGTTCTGAGAGGTTTGCTTGATTCAACTTGTTCCATGTGTGCGATTCTATAGAGCACATTAGCTGTTTCTTCAGAATTACGAGTCCAGATTATTGGAACTTGGATTCGTATAGCAATTGATGCCAAGGCTCCATAGATTGAAGCTGGATTCACTGCCCTTAAACCAATCAGCTGCTCACCCTCGATAATGAGAACTGGACGTCGATATGCTGACCGAAGTGCACTCAGTTGGGAGAACAGTCGGCCATCAATCAGTGATTGGATGAAGTCATTACTCTCCTTACGCTCGATGGCAACCTCCTCTGAAGCAACGTAGTCCCCAATTTTCAAACTCTCCCCAGATATTTTAACATCGAGTCTTGTGAGTTCTCTAGCCACAGCAGTAGGTAGCTCTCTGGAGTCGACAATTAATTGGATTTCTTCATCTTCCTTCTTAGGTGCCTTACTCACCATTCGTTCAGTTGGCATATCTGAATCCTCTGTGACAAATTCATCTAGACTTGTCTGTTTTTCATCCTCTTCACTCTCTGCTTCTTTGAGGGCTTTAGGCATTTTCTTCAATTTATTTATCACACTCCAATGGTAGAACTCATCGTGAGTTCCTTTTGCAACGAATATGACTACTCGTCCTGGGGATCGACGACCAGTTCTTCCTCGTCGCTGAATATAGGGTACAACAGATGGAACACAGTCATAGAAGACCACTAAGTTGC
Organism: Candidatus Thorarchaeota archaeon; assembly: GCA_004376265.1. Lineage (GTDB taxonomy): Archaea > Asgardarchaeota > Thorarchaeia > Thorarchaeales > Thorarchaeaceae > SMTZ1-45. The sequence goes on along the minus strand of SOKL01000115.1, from coordinate 26,036 downwards.
ATTCAGGGATGTCTAAACCTTCCTCCCCGACTTGTGTGGCTACTAGAACATTGTACTCGTTATTCCGAAAGCCATCCAGAATCTCTACTTGCTTCTTCTGACTGAATCCCTTGTCAGAGCCACGTGAGCTCTGACCGACAAAGCGACTTGCTCTCACTGAATCAAGTTGTTCAAGGGTCTCTTTGACCTCCACTGCTGTATCTCGGAAACGCGTGAAGATCAGAATCCGCGAATCCAGATCGACTGACAGTTGGTCACTGACTATCTCCAGAATAGCATCTGCCTTAGGATGGCGATAGCCTTTTGCAATGAGTGCTTCTAGAAGGTTTTCGAATTGTGAGAACTCAGGTCTGGACAACAGGTCCTTTACACCCTTCGAGCTCTTCTTGTTACGAATCTCTTCATGGACTCCCTGAATGTATCTATGGGTTGGCATCAGACCTTGGGTACCAATAAACTCCAATAGATGCACAATTCTGAGCAAAGCCGTGAGATTGCGAATCACTAAAAAGAGTGAACTGGGAGGTTTAGTATACGACCCGATCTCTTTTCGAACAGCACTCTGTGTCCTCAGGATTTCCTTTCTGGTCATTCGCCTAGCATTCGGTAGTTTGAATCCATTGTTGAGTATTGGTCCCCTATAGACATCGATGATTGAGTAGAGGATGTCTTTTAGAACCTCAATCTCTGGAGGAAGGTTGATGAACAGAATCTCTGAATCCACAGTGACCATATATTCGCGCACATCTCTGCTCTTCTCGCTCCTGACCTCAACATGTGATAACCGTAGGTTCTCACAGACCTTTCTAATGTGTTCAGCTTGATGACCAGGTGATGCTGTGAGACCAAGTAATCTGACATTCTTACCCTGTTTCTCGTAGAGTTCTGCGATGAAGGTGTATGCATAGTTACCTACTCCTCGATGAGCTTCGTCGAATATTACCAATGACACATCTTGCAGCTCATAGCTTCTTAGAACGAGATCATTTTGCAGAGCTTGAGGAGTCATGACAACGACCCGAGAATCTACCCACATAGTTTTCCTCTGTTCTGGGGAGTCCTGACCCGTAAGGCACACAACAAGACTCTCATCAATATCCAACACTCTTCTCAGATACCTTGCCTGTTGGTCTACTAAGGGTCTAGAAGGAGCAAGAAAGAGAACCTTAGAGTCAGGGAACTCAGAAAGGCGTTTTGCAGCGACAAGGGCTGCAATCACAGTCTTTCCGAGACCCGTGCTAAGGACAATCATTGTGCTCTCTTTTGCAGCAACCTCTGCAAGGTTGACTTGGTATGACCTATACTCAACGCTATCTTTTCGAATCAACGGCTTTTCTACATAGGTTTCCTTCTTGGTCAACACCTAAGCCTCGTGCGATTTCATATATCTGTGATAATACTCACTGTAAAAAGCCTCCTACAATCAAGACATGTAGAGCAAAGGAGCCGATTAGATATGACAACACCACCAAAGGAAGCCCTTCCCAGTATCGAAGCAGAACTTTACGAGCTTAATATGCCGGGAAGATTGTTGGGAAAGGAAGTCCTAGACAATAGAGCTAGACGGATAGGCATTGTACGAAGTATAAGGATCGCGCTCCATCCAACCCGCTCAGAACTTATTGTAAAAGGCGCTGAAGTGGAGTTTCCTGTTGATTTCTCCAAGGTGGATGCAGTCGGAACAGTAATACAACTTAACTCTGTAGTGAAAGATGCGGAGGAGATTGAAGTCCATGACGTAATCAGACTTCAAAAAGAGGTACTGGACGACATCAAATCCTATTTGGGTCCCCGATAATCAAGCCAACTGTAGAATTCGAAGGGTATATAGTGGCAGTGGAGCAATTTCACATTCGGAGACATCTCCATGGATATCACTGTGGAAAAACTTGCCAGCATGATTGATCACACAGAACTGAAAGCTGATACTTCAAATGCGAAGATCAAACGACTTTGTGATGAAGCTATCAGGTATGATTTTGTAGCAATCTGTATCAATTCAGCTCATATTGACTATGCAGTTGAGCTATTGAAGGACACATCAATTCAGGTATGTATTGTTGTTGGGTTCCCTCTTGGTGCTTCACTCTCAAGTGTGAAGGTTTGTGAAACTAAAGAGGCTGTTAAGAAAGGGGCTCATGAGATTGACATGGTCATGAATGTAGGAGCCCTACGAGATGCAAATTACGACCTTGTTCAGAAGGATATCGAAGCAGTTGTAGCAGCCTCTGGAGATGCTCATGTCAAAGTCATTCTAGAAACCGGGCTCTTGATAGATGAGCAGAAACGCAAGGCGTGCTTAATTTGCAAAGATGCTGGTGCTGATTTTGTCAAGACTTCGACAGGTTTTGGACCGATGGGTGCAACACCTCATGATGTCCGCTTGATGCGCGAAACTGTTGGTCCCGAAATGGGGGTCAAAGCCGCGGGTGGTATTCGTTCATTCAAGGATGCTATACGATTGATTAATGCAGGTGCTGATCGCCTGGGAACGAGCGCAAGTGTCGCAATAGTAGAGGACTTTCGTTGGGCACAATATAGCGATTCATGGCTGGAGCCCGATAAACCCTGCTGGACGTGTCCAAGTAGAATGGCCAACATTGCCAAACAACCGAAAGATGTCTACATGTGGTACAAACAACGATGTCTAACCTGTCCAGATAAGGTACACAACATCTTTACTGATTAGGAGGTATGAATATTGTCAAAGTCTTCACTCTATGATAATGCTGAAATTCTTCATGTTTCACTAACTGATGGGCGTGTGCATAGGGAACCTATACCAACCGAGCTTTATGAGAAATACATTGGAGGACGCGGTCTAGGTGTCAAACTGCTATATGATAGCTTGGCTCCAAGTATCGATCCCCTCTCACCAGATAATTTACTTGTGTTTGCTGTAGGACCATCTACAGCCACCAGTGTACCAACTGCAGGAAGATTCGTAGTTATCACCAAATCCCCTCAAACTGGTACAATATTTGATTCTCACGCTGGAGGTTATTTTGCTCCACAATTACGACGTGCTGGACTCGCTGCAGTTGTCTTTCATGGAAAGTCACCATCTCAGGTTTATCTTTGGATCAATGATAGCCAAGTGGAGATTCGAGATGCATCAAAGTACTGGGGAAAAGATACTACTGAAACAACTGACGGTCTCATTGAAGATACAGATCCGAAAGCTCAAGTCGCTTGTATCGGTCCTGGAGGAGAAAATCTAGGACTCATGGCAGCAATCATGACTGACAAGCATAGAGCAGCTGGTCGTGGAGGTGTTGGAGCTGTAATGGGTTCAAAGAACCTGAAGGCGATTGTCGCACGAGGGACTGGCGACGTGGGTGTTCATGATCCTGACCGGTTAAAACTAGCAGTGGAAAGAGCCCGCAGACTTCTCAAGAGGAATGGGGTGACGGACAAGTCATTACCTGTCTATGGTACACCGGTCCTCGTCAATGTTGCAAATGAGCTTGGAATGCTTCCTACTTTTAATTTTCAAGAAGGTACATTCAATGATGCAGAGGGAGTTTCAGGCGAGAAGCTACTCGAACGATTCTCTGCTGGTACATACAACTGCCATGGCTGTCCCATTGGTTGCGGTCGTGTCAGTCTGATCAAAGGAAAGAAGGTTGGCGGTCCTGAATACGAAACGATTTGGTCTCTTGGTCCTCAATGTGGAATTAACGACTTGGAATTTATTGCTATTGCCAATAATCAGTGTAATCTACTTGGACTTGATACAATCTCTGTAGGAAGTACAATTGGAGCAGCTATGGAACTAGTACAAATTGGCAAGCTAGATGCTCCCCTGAAATTCGGTGATACAACGGGAGTGCTTGAGATCATTGATGACATTGCACATGCTCGAGGTCTTGGTGCAGAGATGGGGGAGGGTTCAAAGAGATTTACTGAGCGTTATGGTGCACCAGAACTCGCGATGCAAGTGAAAGGACTTGAGATTCCAGCGTATGATCCGCGAGGAGCTCAAGGCCACGCTCTAGGGTATGCAACATCAAATCGGGGTGGATGTCACCTTAGGTCTTACCTAATTGGTCCAGAAGTACTAGGATCACCTGTCCTCATTGACCGCGACAGTCCTAAAGGAAAAGCAGACCTTGTCATGCTCTATCAAGACCTGTCTGCAGCAATGGACTCTATGGTTGTATGCAGGTTCACAAACTTTGCTTGGACAGTAGATGATTATGCCGAAATGCTTGCAGCTGGAACGGGACTTCAAATCGATGGTCGTGACATACTTCGTATAGGAGAACGTATCTACAATCTAGAGCGTTTATTCAACCTACGAGAAGGTTTCACCGCAGAGGATGACACACTTCCGCCTAGGTTCTTCAAACCACTACCTGAAGGTGGATCGAGAAAACGTGTAGTCCACCTTGATGTGATGATTCCGGAATATTATTCTCTCCGAGGTTGGGATACGAAAGGTCAACCCACTAAAGACACTCTGAAGAAATTAGCCCTATAACAACAGGGAAATAGCTAATGTAGATGGCCAGACCAGAACTTTCGGAGATGTACTCAGCTGGCCAGAGGAAAACGCAGACGTGGGAAATTTCGAAGAGGCCATGCCCCATATCTCGGCAAAATACGATTTTTTTGGTGTGACACATGCAATGTTCCAAGAATAGCTGACACAGAATGTGATACATGCGGAACTAAACCTAGAAAGGTGGATCTATCCCCACCTGGTGATGCATTTCCTGGGATGGAAGGTCATCTAATCAGAGCAATCAATGCAGTTGATGCTCAATTTGGAACAGGTGTGGGAAAGGTCCTTCTTCCGCCAGAAAAGGTTGTTGTGATAAATAAGGTTTCAGCACTTGACGCAATGTATGAGATCATTGTTGATGGTTTTATAGTGGGTCGTCTCAGATTCGACATTCCCAAACGTGGTTACACATTCATTCTCTCTCTTGAGGGCGCACGAAGAATTGGTGTCGTCAGCAAACAAAAATGGGTGTCTTTACACGATGGGGTTTTAAAATATCTTAAAGATGGCGCAAATCTCATGGTTCCTGGTGTTCAGGGATGCGACTCTGGAATTAATGTAAACGATGAGGTCTGGGTTGTCAATTCAGATGGACAAGTCGTTGCTGCAGGAATATCTAGGATGACTGGTGTTGAAATGGCCAACGAACCGAAGGGTTTTGCAGTTAAAATTCGTGCAGTTGCTGATCCAACGGGTTCCTTAGAAAACAACAAGAAAGCTACCTGGCAAGATGCTGTTCAAGCTAATGAAACGGATCTCGAGAAGATTGAAGGAGAAGCCGTTTCTTTTGTTAAGAGAACTGTTGCTAAACAAGATGATCTCCCCGTAGTTGTGGCCTTCAGCGGTGGAAAGGACTCTTTGGCCACCTATTTAGTTGTAGAGAGATCACTTGAAGAGAGTCCGCCAATCTTCTTTATGGACACTGGAATAGAACTACCCGAAACCATCGAACACATTGAGAACTTTGCAGAATCTCGTGAAGTCAAGATCATCGGACAGAGAGCTGGTGATAGATTCTGGGAATCCATTGATACATTTGGACCTCCAGCACGAGACTTCAGGTGGTGCTGTAAGGTTCTGAAGCTTGGTCCTGCTGCCACTTCAATTGCTGATGAGATGGGAGGAGAGAGTCTGAGCTTCATGGGACAGAGGAAATTGGAGTCTTTCCAACGATCTATTGAACCGAGAGTTACAGAAAATCCATGGGTTCCAGGTCAGACATCTGCAAATCCAATACAGAATTGGAACGCACTCGAAGTTTGGCTCTATATCTTCCAAAAGAAAGAAGTCTACAACCCATTGTACAATCGAGGGTACCATAGAATGGGATGCTATCTATGTCCATCTTCACCATTAGCTGAACTCGAAAGTCTACGAGAAACTCATCCCGACCTCCATAGACAATGGGAGTCAACAATGCACGAATGGGCAGAAAAGTATGGATTCCCTGATGAATGGGTCAACATGGGCTTTTGGAGATGGAAAAACCTGCCTAAAGGCCAGATGGAGTTGGTAAACAAACTAGGTCTGGCTATCGACCATGTCAGACCAAGTCCAGGTCAGACATTGAATCTATCAGTAACAAAAGGAGTCTCACCATGTGTCAAATCAGGCTTCAGTCTAGAAGGCGCTTTCTCTTCAGGGATTGACCTGAACAGAGTATCTAAGGTATTCCCAATATTTGGTAAGACTCGCCTGTCCGAAGAACTCGGAGCATTGAGAACTACAGTTGGTGAGAACAGCATCGCACTTTTCAGCTCAGGGTCGGTAGTAGTCCGTGGTGAGAATGAAAAATCAGTTGATATGCTCGTCAGTCAGATGGAACGAGCTCTCAAACGAGCACTATTCTGCCAAGCATGTGGATCTTGCGTTCCACAGTGCGAACATGGTGCATTGAATCATGTTGAAAGTAAGATATCAGTCGATGAAGAGAAGTGCACAAACTGTCTCAAATGTGACTCATGGCCTTGCCCTACTTATCTCACGTAGGTGGAGGAAATTTCTTTTTCCAACGTTTTGTTAGCTCACTACACGTCAGGATCTCAGGGTCCGCCTTCTTGATAATGTTGAGTAGTGACCTGTATGAATTGTGGTATTTGGGATGGCCAAAATCCTCTGGATCGGGGTGGATGATGAAGACAGCAAGTCCCCCCTTTGATTTGATGTAGTCCATTTTCTTCTTCCAAACTCGAAGCATACTCTCTTCGGAGAGTCTGTAATAGTAGAGCAAAGTCCAGTCTTGCGGCATTGACACCGGAATCTCAAGAACAGGGCTCTGTTGCCAATCCTCTCCCACACGGAATAATGGATAAAATGGAAAGATGGTCCGACTTCCTGTTGATTCATATCCAATCGTGGAGTCATCCGTATCTGGGAATGACGAATCCCAATCATATCCCGCCTCTGTGAGATGTCGTATCATGAGCTTTGTTCTGTGAAGCATCGGAGCACGGTATCCGAGTGAAGGAAGTCCTAATTCTCTCCCTCGTGTTGCAGAATCCTCTATTCTCTTTCTTTGTTCAGAAACCGGTAGGAATGCAAACTTCCCATCATGATGAAGTCCATGCATGCCAAAATCGAAGCCATCTCTAACCAGTGATTTTATGAAATCTTCGGAAATATCGTATTCAAACGATTCTGCGACAATGTTGAAAGTGGACACCAAATCCTCCGCTCTTTCCATATCAACAAATTTGGACATCCCATATTCATACCCGATTCTAGTATCTACGTCATGAGTCATGATGACTCCAAAGTCCTTCTGCCAGAACTCCCTCTTCTCGTCAGTTGAGGGATCCAGTCTATCAGCCAAATCATCTATTGGAAATTTTCTCCTCTCAGATTCTGAGGATGACTTTTGTCTAAACAGAGAGAGCATTGAAACAAAGGAGTTTCGAATCTGATAAGGAATGTATTCTATCAATTTCAGATTGATACCAAACTGCATTGCTGCAGGTGGTTCATACTTGATATCCATCTCATTCCTATAGAAATCGCTCTTTGAAACCTTCACCACAAGTCACCGTATTAGGAGGTATACTTCATCCAATGTCCGTATCGAGAGAGCCAACCGTTTACGACTAGGCTGACTTTAGTCCGTTTTCCTCCCCAGGTACTATTTACCAAGTCAAACCACCAAGAGCCAACTTGCTCCAGCTCGGTTGCCTTTTGCTCTTCCAGAGCAAAGAGAGTTATTACGAAAGCTCTTTGATTGACCTTTTCCCATGCGCTCGTAGTGTTCTCGAAAAGGAAAATCAATTGGTTGTCTTCTTTTGATGAAGGCCCTCTTGGAGTACGAAACGTGGCACTTGCACTGTCTTCTAGAAGATCCGGGTCATCAATTTTCCAATCCTCGATTCGGAGATATGCTATAAACTCAGTTAGCATATTTCTTAGGATGTCTCGTTTCTCAGTATCAGAGTATCTCTTGATGTACTCTTTATCCTTTCTAACAACTTTCGCCGGTATTCCAACAGCTAGACTACGGGCGGGAACATCACGGTTAATTACAGATCCTGCTCCTATTGTGGCTTCTTTCCCGATGTGGACATTGGGAAGCACAAAGACACGCCAGGGGAACCACACTCCGTCCTCGATTGTAATCGGACCAAATGCTACAGGAAAACCCTCGAGTATTGGTTGCCAAGTTCCATGTGTGAAGAGGAAGTTTGAACCTCCTATTCCCACCCTCTTTCCAATCTTAATCGGATGAGTTGGATTGATGACACTCTGAGCGAAGATCATTGATAGATCACCAATCTCAATTTCAGATTTGTCTGTCTTCAGACCTCCAATATACACTTGCTCCTGAATTGTCACTTCTTCGCCGATGACTACTTTATGAGTGTCTATTATCACTAGCATTCCAAGAGTTGAATAACGACCCATTGTGAACTCATTAGCGCGAATCATGCAGGCCATTCCAATTTGTGCATGATCACCAATCACTATTTTCTTACAATCCAGTATCGCCAGAGGCCCAATGGATACCCCTTCTCCAATCTCGGCACCCTTTCTCCTGTAATAGGCAATCTTCAGACTAGAAGGCAGTAAACCAATTGTTGCCATCTTACCAATGGGCATACCGAAGAGGTCGGGATCTCCTATGCGAGATCTCACCATGAAGAACGGTCCAAGGAATACTGCTAGTAAAATGAGTCCTCGAAGTCCACCTATGAACAAATTGTAGTCAATCAGGAGTGCGTCTATCCCAATCGACAGCAGATAGGTGTGATATAGAACATCAAAGACAATGAAGAGTATGAGCCAAACCAGACCAACACTCAACATCCTTCCTCTCTTATACCTCGGGACGAATGTCTTGAAGGAGAGATTGATGACTACTAGTACCATGATGAACAAGATGAGATTCCTCAACACGTACAAGCTGAGACCAAACAGCATTGTCCAAAAATACTCGAAAACAAGTGTGACAACAGGAATCAGAATCCAAGCGGCAATCGCATATGACCTGCTGTTTTTGATGAACTCTTCCAAGTTCAATTCCTCCTCTTCCTGTGAGATACTGGTGAGTTGAAAGTCGACTTCTCGTTTACCTATATTACCATTGCCCTGCATCATCCAGCAAAGGTTATTTACCACGTATCCACCCACTGACTTGGTTGGCACGTGTAATGCTGTCTGCAATTAGCCTAAGCATCTATGAATACCGCAAGTATCTAGTACTTAGTCTAGTAATCTCACTGATCGCAATACCCCTTGCTGATATTCTTGTCATCCAACGAGACCGAAACCGGAACGAGATGTATGGTGAAGCTTTCTGGATATTCGGTTTTGATATCTATCAGATGAATGATACCTACCTGGTTGAACGGATTACTGAAATTCATCCAGAGTGGAACTTTGATGACGGCGAGCATACATTACCCGACTATCTTACAAATGTGAATTACGAGTACCCCATATTTGGACTATTCTTCTTCGCGATAGCTACGTGGATATTCCCAGGGGCCGGTGGATTACAGCAATTGTGGCTCAATTTCATACTAGTCCTAGTCTTCAATCTAAACCTAGTGTTGCTTGCGATTCTATTACGTGACAAGATAAAAACTGAGTTTTGGGCGAGGATGTTCTTTGGAGGTTATTTCATCTATGGTATCATCATGTCTGCTGGAGGAGGCAAGCTAGAACCGTTAGTAGATTGTTTGCTTTTGATGTCATTTGTCTTATGGAGAGAAAAACAGCATGGCAAGGCTATGTTCGCGCTTGGACTGGGAGTACAGACAAAGATTTACCCTGTAGTAGCGTTTCCTGTATTCTTTCTTGGAAACCCCGTTTCAGCCATTTGGTTCATACTATCGCTGGGTGTGACTGTGATTCCAACATTCTTCGGAGCCAGTTTTGATTCACTGTTTTCACATATATTCAACACATCGGAATATAGTTCCTATATAGTCAATCCCTTGTATCCAGGTTTAGCTATTGGCACCCCTGAGTTTGTCACTGATCCGGTGACTTTCCACACGTGGTTTCCTGCTCTGATTCCACTAGTCATCTACGTTTTCTTCATGCTATATACCATACGAGCATACCTCCCTGCAAAAAGTGATTTCGAAGGGAAATCTATACGGCTGAAGCTTCTAGAGCTCAAACCTTTCTACCTCTATCTACTTCCTGGAGTACTCTTTGTTTTCCGATGGGTCATGCCTTGGTATCTATACTGGCTTGGTATAGTCGTGGTTCTTTTTGACAAAGACAAACATGCAATAGGATATATGAAACAAATCACTGTTGTGGGTCTTCTGTATGCGTTTGGTATTCTCTGTAATTGGCCTTATTTCATTGCATATCCTTTACCTGACTTCCTTGAACATTTTCCTCTACAATGGTGGATAACTCTGATAGGGCTATTCCTTATTGGCTTCCTAACAGCTGTAGCATACAAGATTTGGAAATGGGAGTTTGAACGTTCAGAGAAAAGATCCGCGATTAATCGCGAAGCTGAAGCAAGGGGTGAACTGCTAATCTAACAACTAGAGTGGTCTTCCATTCTCTCTATAGTAGTCGATTATTCTCTTTCTGATTAGAGTTGATGAACAAAGTCCATCCGCATCACGTTTCTCCAATCGCACAATCTTTGTGTTCAAACCCTTCTCCACAAAAAGGTTCTCGAGAGCACGGGCATCGGTATACTGATCAAATCCAAGAGCAATGATATCCGGTTTGATTTGCTCCACAATGATAGTATGATCATTAGTATCAAGTCCAATGATTGCCTTGTCAACAAAAACTAAAGACTCTACTATCTTCCGTCTCTGTTCTTGAGGGAAAACCGGTGGAGCACCTCTCTCCCTCTCAATTGTCTTATCGAGTGCTAGGACAACAACTAATTCCCCTTCTTCTCCAGCAAGCTCCTTTGCTTGTTCGAGATAGGCGATGTGACCAAGATGAAGGATGTCGAACTTTCCCGCTGCTAAGATTCTCTTCCCAGTCATCGGGTTTACTCCTATGGATTCTGTCAACTAGTCCTCATCGACTGCGAGGAATGTATGTTCATCAGAAATTACCTCGATTCGACGTTTTGACTTTGTGATTTGACTTACATGAACTAGTCCGTTTATCTCAAGTTTAAGTAGGGCCGCATTCAATTCAGCCTCACTAGGTTCAATTCCAAGTTCTTTCTTCAAGGCTCTGATAAGTTCGTCATCAAGGATGACGCCGCGTCGTTTCTTGACTATTGCTACGACCAAGTTTGGCATAGGCATAGAGTTCCATGGTGCCATTGTACTCACCTTATCATTTAGCTATACATTGAACGGACTACAGTGTCCCCTTCAGTTGTTCTACGGAGAGTCTGGTTCATCTTTCGATATCGATCAAGCATCTCTTTGGTCACTGAAGCATGCACAGATTCGATGGCCTCTTCGAAATGTTTCCATGCTACTTTCTCAGTGTCCATGTTTTCTCGTAATGCTCTCATCCCAGCCTCACGGCAGATTGCCTCGATATCTCCACCAACATAATTCTCTGTAAGTTCGACAAGTTTGTTCAATTGCTTCATCACATCGTCATCAAGTGGCATCCCCTCTGTGTAGATTTCGAATATTGCCTTTCTACTGTCTGCATCAGGAGCATCAACATAGACGAATCTATCAAATCTACCAGTTCGCAAAAGGGCCTTGTCGATAAGTTCAGGTCTGTTCGTGGCTGCAATGACCACGATGTCCTTCATTGATTCTAAACCATCCATCTCAGTAAGAAGTTGGCTGATCACTCTCTGGTCGTGAACGCCTCCAGGACCATCGCCACCCGAACCTCGAGTTGGAGCAAGTGCATCAATCTCATCAAAGAATATGATTGCTGGAGCTGCTGTCCTGGCCTTTCTGAATACTTCTCGAACGGCCTTTTCACTCTCTCCTACCCATTTCGATATTAATTCGGGACCTTTGACACTAATGAAGTTCGCTTCACTCTCTGTTGCAACTGCCCGTGCAAGTAGCGTCTTACCACAGCCTGGAGGACCAAATACAAGGACACCTTTTGGTGGAGTGATGCCCAATCTACGAAATGATTCTGGTTTCTTGAGTGGCCATTCAACGACTTCTTTGAGTTCTTGTTTAGCTTCTTCCAGTCCCCCGATATCGCTCCATTTCACATCTGGGACCTCAATAAAGACCTCTCGCACTGCTGATGGTTGAACTTCTTTCAACGCCTCTAAGAAGTCACCATTATGCACTTCAAGTTCATCTAGAACCTCCTGAGGAATTTCCTCATCTGCTAGATTGATTTGAGGAAGGTATCTCCTAAGTGCCTTCATAGCTGCTTCTCTGCAGAGTGCATTCAAATCCGCACCCACAAATCCATGTGTGATCTTTGCAAAGTGTTGGAGATCAACTTTCCCCTCGCCCTCTGAAGTTAAAGGCATGCCTCTTGAATGAATGTGGAGGACCTCAAGTCGGCCTGTTTCATCAGGAACGCCAATCTCAAGTTCTCTATCAAATCTACCTGGGCGTCTGAGCGCTGGATCTAGGGCGTTAATACGGTTAGTCGCGCCAATCACGACAACTTGACCTCTGACCTTTAATCCGTCCATTGTGGCTAGAAGTTGTGCAACGACACGTCTCTCTACTTCTCCCTGTACGTCCTCTCTTTTTGGTGCGATTGCATCTAGCTCGTCAATGAATATGATACTTGGCGCGTTCTCTTCAGCTTCTTCGAAGATCTTCCTAAGTTTCTGTTCTGACTCACCATAGAATTTAGACATAATCTCTGGGCCGTTAATGTGTACGAAGTTTGCCTCAGATTCTCCAGCAACAGCTTTTGCAATGAGTGTCTTTCCTGTTCCTGGTGGTCCATGAAGAATAAGACCTCGAGGTGGATCAATACCTAATCTTTTGAAAATCTCTGGATGTTTCATTGGGAGTTCTACCATCTCTCTGATTCGCTGGATTGCGTCAGAACATCCTCCTATTTCCTCATAGGTCACCTGTGCTGCACCAATAATATCTCCAGTTGGTTTCTCTGCGATGGCGAGAATAGTTGAATGCTGAACCACGACAGTTCCAGCTGGTTTGATAGACGTTACTTTGAATGGAATAGCTCTACCTAGAATCGGAATGAACACAGTATCTTGAGTAGTCACGGGACAGTTCAGGAGTTTTCTCTTCACAAACTCCTCAAATCTCGGCTCAGGACGGATTGGAACTGAAGTTGGGGCAAGAGTGACGTTCTTTGCAGGCTCTTCATTCGCCCTTGTTACAGTTACTTTCTCACTGAGACTCACACCTGCATTTCTACGAATTCTTCCATCCATCCGAATGATTTCTCTTCCCTTATCTCCTTGGTAAGCTGGCCACGCAATTGCTGCAGTCACCCTCTTGCCTTTGATTTGGATAATATCTCCAGTTCTGACCCCTAGTTTCTCCATTGACACAGCATCTATACGGACTATAAACCTGCCAATGTCTCTATGCTCGGCCTCTGCGACCTTAAGAATAATCTCGACCATTTCTTAGAAGCATCCTCCTAAACCATTATTATAGTATGAGAAACCGGACAGGTTGCCTCAAAATCATTGAAATCCGTCCTGTTTCCGCTATTCAATGTTTCTTTGTTGACCAATATAACCAAGTATGAACCTAGATTATAACCCTTTAATGGTGTCTGCGGTCAATCTGTTACCTTTGAGAGATTCGTAATTAGCGAAATTACGCGCCCACTACATTCTGGAAACTCTTTCAACCTCGACCTGTGATACTCCTTCTACAGCAGTAATAGCTGCCTCAATGTCATCGGTACCGCCCATGGACTCATCCCGTGAGAGATTCATTCGAAGGGCCGTCAGACCGAATGCTATTGACTGTGTTTCCGTAGCTCCAAGATCTGTTCCTTCTGGAATCACCGTCTTGATTCGTTCAAGTAAATCGTCTAAGTCAACTTCCACCTCATCGGGCATGATTCGTAGGGTCATAACTACTCTTGCCATTCTGTTTCATCTCCATAATCTATCTATGGCCCTTCAAATCCGCAATTGGGGCAAGTGTATCTGTTTGTGAAGCGTCTGCACGATTCACAACGCCAGATTGTAAACTCACCGCAGGATGGACAGAGAAACTTCACACCACTTTCTTTCGGAGAAATCGAAGCGTGACATGAAGTACACCTGATAGCTTTCATAGTTGTCAAATTATCACCAGAAGGTTTACTGGTACGAGATGCACCAGTTTTGGGGGCGTGCTGATAAGTTATTATAAATCTGTCGAAGCAGTGTTTCAACAGAAGGATATAGAACCCATATCTTACAATTGTGAGTGAACTGTAAGAAACTCCTGTGTTCCACCTTTCTCTCGACCGCTGTCACCAGCCTGTTCCTGACCAGAGTCATTAACCTTGTCGCGAGCTTTGCCCTTCTTCACTGAAACATCGTTCCTCCGATGGGACTCGGCTTCTGTCCGCTGCGTTGACTCACACTCACCAGTGGGTGTGATGGCAGACGGTGTTTCCACGGCATTTACCATGGCAGGGTCTTTGCCCCTCACAGACTCCACAAGTGAAGTCTGGTCATAGGAGCCGGCCACGGACTCCCCCAATAGGGCTGGTGTCCCCTTGGGGAGTGCGGACTTCCCTTCAGAAGAAGATTTCTTCCTCCGGGCTTTCAGTATGGCTCTGTCTCTAGGAGTGAGCCACATCCCTAGTCCGTTCTCATCTCTCAGTGAGGGGATGAGCATAATGAAGCGCTTCCCAATGTTGAGAGCACCATTCAGGTCGGCGTTCGTCTTCAGTCCACAGGTATTACAGATGAAGAGGTTCTGTTTGGGTCGGATACCTTTGTGTCCACACTTGTGGCACATGATGGAGGTCCATTGTTCCGGGACTGCCTTGAACCTCTTTGGGTCAAGGCCAATGGATGCGAGCTTGTGTTCCAACATGCCACTGATCCTGGTAAAGGCCCAGCGGTGAATCATACCCCTAAATCTTCTTCCTCTATAGTTTCCTTTGCGAGCAGTGTTCCTGATTCCCTTCAACCGACCAATTGAGACATAGAGGTCATAGTCCCTGGTCATCTTTCTGATGTAGTCCGAGATATCCCTGACCAGTTTCTTGTCATACTCCTTGCTGACTCGTTCTCTCTTTCCACTCAGGCTCCTAAGTTGAGCTGTCGCTCTATCTGGATTCTCATTTCTCGCAATGAGCTGTTCTTTCTCTCGCTGGAGAGAGGCAACCCTGTCATCCAAGGTCTTCATGCGTTGGAGCTTGTCCTCCTGTTTCCAGTATCGGATATGCCTGTACCGTTTCCTCGTGAGAAGGACTGAACATGCAGCCTTGTTTATCCCAAGATCGATTGACAACACAGCACGGGGCTTTCCAATAGTATCAATACTGTCAACAGCAAGAGTCACCGTGAAGATTACCCACCACTTCCGACGGGAGTCCTTGAAGATGCGAACTGTCTTCACATCACCCTCTTTCATCCGATTGAGGTGATATGAGGAGATAGAGAGGGGAATCATGAGCCTGTCGTGTCGCACTCGCCCATTACTTACTGAGTCCAGAGAGTCCCTGAGCTTCAACCAGTGTCGAATCTCGAGCTCTGGGGAGTACACCAGCTCAAAACGTTGGGTGAATGCAAAGCGCGGAATCTTCCGTGTGGAGTAACCTCTAGTTCGCAGTGGCTTTGATCCACCACGTTCAAGATAGCTCTGCCACATGGCAATTGCCGTATCTCGACACTCCTGAAACTCGTTCACGGATATGTTTGGAAAACGAATTTTGAAGTTGTGTGGTACAAAACTTCTCTTAGCCTTGCCCTTGGATGCAGTCAGGGTGAGCTCATCCAGTCTTGAAGCATCAAGTTTTGTTCGTTTACGACCTGTAAGCAACTCGTCTTCATGACGTTCAATCACTCCAAGATACGCCCTGATGACTCTGCTATCTCTACCAGTTATTCGGTTGAGGCGAGTCTTCTGTCTATCAGTCATTGAGTCCCATCTAATCGGGACCTTCACACTGATTATCATACCCTTGGAGCGACCCATATGTTTCACCTGAGGATTTAAACTTCTGACCTGTTTCTTTCGAGTTCACTCCACTCTCTGTCAATCAGGAAGGTTTTGAACTCCTACCTTTTTCTATAACTTCAAAGGATTTAAACTTATTATGGCGTTTTAAAAATAAAGGCTTATGACATTTATATTTTGAAAATAAAAACCTCATATGTCTTATTTAATTCACCAATAAAAACGATTCTCTTATAAATGAAAATAATAGAAATCTATTGAATCACTATGGGTCGCAAGTCTAGAGAGATGCACCCAAATGCCATCCTGACTACATCTATTTACACTGGACTAGCGGCTCTGGTCCGGCTTGCAAGGAAACGGGTTGACAAGAAAACTAGAAAATACCTAGAGAGTATTCTAAAACATTGGAATGAGGCGAGGACAGAACAGCAAGAAAGACGAGAGAGTGCAGGAAGGTCACGTCGTGACTTTTCACCGATTAAAAATGCAGAGGCAAATCTGCGAAAACTCTTCCTCAAGATTCTCTGGCATAGTACACGACATTTTGGAAATAAAGAGTTCAAGCGGGTATATAGTTGGAAAGAGGGAACAGTTGGACCTCTCAATGCATTGCTCAACTATTTTGGAGCTCGTCTGAGAGATCTCGCAATGACTAGGTATCCCTTTCCAGAGCCGGAGAAATTCCAAATAAGGAAATATCCAGATGGAACAAAACTGACGATCCAGAAGAAGTACGTATCTAAGTATCTCCATGATGAGGCTGAAGAAACTTACTGGAAAGCAGGGTACAAAGGAAACAGAAAATTCCCAACAGTGTTGCTGACCCATCCCTCGCTTCCAAGACTTGATTTTGTTGACATGATTCGTGCCCATGGTGTAGAACTGGTCCGCCAGTGTTTCATACACAATGTTCCACGGTCTGATGCTCACAGATACATCCGGCGGTTGATCCATCGTCTTGTACCGTTCTTGGATTATGTGTATACAGAAGGAAAGAGTGGTAGAAACTATTTCGAGCCAGAAGCCGATAAAGAGCTGAGAAAACTAGTCTTGGAGATTCGTAGTCTTTTTAGTGGACGCGTAGGAAGAAAACAGTCAATCACGAAGGGATTGAATTTCGACATCCCAGAACCCAGTGTGGACATCTTATGGGCCAAAGTGATTGAGCTGATTGATGAAACACAGGACGAAGAAACAAGAGAGAGATATTCTAAGATACTCGACCATATAGACCAAGGGAGGATTGTTGATAGGGACATTGAGAAGCTCTTTGAACAAGTCCTCGCCCTAGCTCAGAAAGAGGGTAACGACTGGCATAGAATCCTTCTATCGGACCTCCACCATCCGAAGTCTGTAAAGTCTGTGATCTTTGCAGGAGACAAGATGCTTGATCGACAATCATCAGTGCTGATTGTTGGTGAGCTTCCAGTGACTGGGCATGAAGGTAAGGGGAGTATAGATCTAGCTGTCTTCATCAGACGGAACTTCAAGGGACTGGTGTTCTGGGTTCCTGTGATGATCATTGAGATTAAGTCGAAGACCTCCTTTGACTTCAATCTTTATGCTATTCAGACTGACAATAAAAAAGACTGTCCGCCTGCGCTCTATGCTTGGAAAAGGGTCTTGACTCCTGAGGAATGGGAAAGAACGATTGAATCAAATCCCGGTGAAAGAGTCCTGTCACAACTGAGAGCCTACGAGAAGGCATTGCTAGATGAGAGCAAGAGAGTGATTCCAACTGGTGTCATCTTTCCAAAAGAACTCTTGAAAGGTGTCATTGTCCTGGACACAGACCAAAACTATTCGGAAGTCTTCAAAGCTTTCCACACTCTTCTTGATGAACTGGCCACTGAGATTCTCACGTCTGAGCTTAATATGAGCCAGTCCCAAACACTTGTCCTCGATTCAAAGGATAATGGAGTAGCCGTTCCACGAATCGCACTGATACTATACAAGGGAGTGAACTTTGAGGAATTCTTCAAAGAACAATCAGCTGCTTTGTCATTCTCTGTTGAGGACCCATTCAAGGAGAGAGTAACAGACGACCGTCTATTGACCCACTATATCTCGATTCCATCATCTACCTCCTTTGGGAATGCAGCAGCATGGGTCTCCCGAAACTGGCATCTGCTGAACCACATCGAGGAGGTCTCACAAGTATCAAGTAAAATTCAACAGGTCCACTGGTTGGATCTACTTGGTGATTATCCAACTGACCAGCTCATGAAGAGAAGATTCGGTCTTGATATCTTATTGAAGAAGAAACAAATTACGAGAGAACGGCACAAGACACTGACATCTCTATTAGAAAACATCACCTTTCTCAACTTGAGAAATATCATTGATTCTTTTCTCTCTGAAGAAGACATTGAACTTCAAGAAGTCATTGAACAAATCAATGTCAACGAGACACTTGACTCCGAGAGAATCATCATAGTTGATGGCTGGGTCGAGCTGAAACAGATGTTCCCTCCGAGAAAGATGCACATTCTTAGAAACATTGAGAATCGACTTCTTGACACCCTGCCCACTCAAGACGTGAATGTAATCTGGATTGACAATGGAGTTTCTCACACGAAGATGAACAAGCACTATCAGAGAGCGTGCATCAAGCCCCTTCGTCATGATTCTCCTCGACGGTTCCACATTGATGAGATCATCTATAATGTTCCAACAGCTCCACGCATATTTGGTTGGCAGACTCCAAGAAAAGAGGATTCAAGATTCATCATACAGGACACTCCAACAAAAGCGCCTCCCTGGATACAGCCCATAAGAGTGCCGCACTTGAGAGGGTGGGCTCGCAAATATAGAGGCCTCTCCATAAGAGATGGAGTTGTCAATCCGGAAGAGGTCTATGGGATTGACTTAGAGGGAGAACCCATGTATGGTCGTTCTGTGACTCTCAACAAAGTCCATTCATCAATCGCACCCTTCACCTTAGAAACTGTGGAACGGCTACAGAGGATAGGGATGACTCTCCTTCCAAGTCTCTCAAGACATGAGCCATCTTCAGCCCAAGAAAAACGAGTCATAGAAGAGCAATGGTTGACGAACTCTGTAGATATCACCGCTAATGATTCTCCCTTGCTCACTGAGAGGATGACCTTTGATCCCAACAGACCTCCTCCGCAACCTCCTAAATCCAAGAAACGTTATGTCGAGTTCTCAAAGATCAAGAGGGGATGGTACTATGACAGGACACCCATTGATCCAAATGACCGAGAGTATGAGGTAGGGGTCTCTCGAAGACCGCCAATGTATCGGAGGACTGGACTGGATGAGGTGGACTCATTATCGGTTCGGAAGAGAGAAATCAAGCGACTCATGAGCACAGCAAAGTTTCTGTTGAAACGACTTCAGAAGAACAGTAGTCTATTTTCATGCTGTCGTGACGTTGTCAGAACCTGTGCAGATGTACCCATGGATTCTCAAGATGAAAAGGTTCTACTCATTGCTCTTCAGGAATTACGGAACATTATTCTCCAAGATTCATGGAGAACTCAAATCTGGAGTCAGGTTAAAAGTTCTAGAGAGAAACTTGGTGATGTATTGACAACTGACAACCGGGCTGTTTTGAAGATGGCACAGGAACTCTGTCCTGATATCACCTCCCTCTACGGGAACAACCTGTTCCTATCTCTTCTCACAGTCATCAAGACACACTCTCTCAGACCTTCCGAGAGTGTTGTCACAGCTCTCTGGGAATCGTTGGCTGAATGGCAACTGTACCAGATGGGTTTTCGACCAATGGACCACGCTGAAGAAACTGTACAATCACAGTATGACTTCCAGTTCATATACTCGAAGTTGATATCCCGAGTTGAGCATCTGAAGGATACTGTTCAACCTTTAATCCCAATTGAGGATGTGACCGATGGACAGCTTGTCTGGATTGAGAAGGAAGGGATTCAGGGTGTGTGGATTGTGCTCCCAGATGATGATCAACCACTCATTGGTCATGAATCAGGTGTCAGAGGCCACGGACTGAAGCTTGGCTGGCATCAGTGTGTAACCGATCCATCAGCTCTGAGGACTTCAATTAGAACTTTGACTGACACCTCAGTGAGAGGTCAGATAGCTCTCATCAGTATTGGAGAAACACGTATCCTCTGGTTCATTGGTGAGGTTGAGGGAAAAGATCAATGGACTGCACCAGTGGTCCTTGAATATGCTACAAGTAAAGAGGATGGACGACTCTTACGTTGGTTCAAACTCTCACCTGTCCCTGAGAGCCTGTGGTTGGAACTGGAGAAGAACAAACCCAGACAGATTCCCAGAGTTGATGGAAGTGTGGACTCTTTGCTCTTTGGAGCCTTCAAAGACTCACAAGAAATTGAGGATGTGAAAGCTGAAGTGAGTGTAGATATTGAATCAGAGCACTATCGCTTGAAATTCAGCTCGGGCGATTCCTATGAGATTAGAAACACGCATGAACTCATCGGCCTGCTAAAACATCCATACCTAAAGGGTGCACCTCTCAGAACAGACGATGGTAGACTGTTGTTCTGGGACCATAAGAAGGACATCGAGTATTCTGCTATCGTCGACCGACGGAGAGAAGAGTCGCATGTCATATTCCTGTCTTTTCTAAAACCTCTTATCCATCGTGTGGATCTCTTTTCACTGAGTGAACTGGTTCCTAAAACTTGTGCAGATCTTCTCAACACAAGTGACGGAGGGACAATCACCCTTGTGGCAGAGGTGGATGAAGTTCGTCGAAACGGAGGTGAGTTCAATTACATCAAGGTCAAGCTCAAGGGACTACCAAAAAAGTCACAGCTGAAGGCTCTTGAAGACGAGTGGATGAACCCCTATGATTTGGAACTCCTTGTTGGATGTGAGGAACTGGTTGACGCTTCTATTGGAAATGACTTCACCCTTGAGACTGATGTAAGTCAACTAAGAGGTGTGCGGCTACCGTCAGGATTGGCTGAGGACTCACAATTGGTGAGTGCCCTTAGTCATTATGACGAGGAAGATGAAGGAGAGGTGTTGTCACTCCCAGAAGGTGAGTGGATATTGTCAAGCGCCTTCAAGGAGGGTGCGATTCGATGGAGTCTAGATTCACCACTGGCATCTAAACCTTGGATGGACAAGACAGTTACCACGAAACTGAATGGGTCTTTGAACCTCGAAGAAATGATAGAAGAATTTGTCAGGGAGTTGGAGATGGTGGGTGCATCAAGAGACAACATCTTCAACTATGACGAGGAGCTTGATGACATAAGAGAAAGACTCAGGGTCTATGGTTGGGGAGATGAGAAACCAAAGTGTCGTGCTGAAGCTGAACAGACTGGGGTAAAAATCAGAATAACTCTGATGACCGATGGAGAGAATGAGGTCTTGGTCTATGAGGAAGAGTTCACTCCAAGCGTAGATGATGATGCAGAATCAGTGATTGATGTCCTAGACGGGTGGGCATTTTCCGAGTACACCATTGGGAACAAGGAGGAGTTCCGTATGATGCTGAACGGGATCCTTGAGGACGATGAGATGGAAATAGAGAGTGTTGACCGTGAAGAGGCTGAGCTATTGACCTTCATTGAGGGATATCAAGAGGAGGGCAAGTTCAGGATAGCGTGCGCACAGACAAACCTTCTAGTAGAGTACTATGTCAGACAAGATAGATTTGATGTCGCACTGGAGAAAGTAGAAGGAAATATCTCACAACTCATTACCATGGACTTGGAAGATGAGAATGTGAAGGTGTACCTGTTTATAGCCAGAGTCTTGAAGGCTGAGATACTGATGGTTAAAAACAACCTAGAAGACTCGAGGAAAGAAATTGAGAAGGCCTTTGAAGTCTTACCTGCTGCTATTAAGAAGTGGAAGGTAGGATTGGGGACAGGAAGAGAGTACTATGAACGAGGCAAGAAACTCCGAAACGATTTGATGTAGTCTGCAAGATTGGTTGGCGCACCGGACAAACGATCACCAGGGACAGATCAGGATAAATCAAGACTTATCTTGGAGTTGTGTTCTAGAAGGAGAGTCATGGAGAATGATTCTCCAAATTGGGAGTTGTTCAAGTTGGGCATACCTTATGAAGTGAAAATCGAACCGTTAAGATACAAATGGTTTGAGCTGAACCTGAGTCAGTACAATCTTGATGACCCTCAGGCCTACGTCGAGTTTCGCTCAGCTCAGAAATACCGAGCTAGCTGGGCATGCACTAGCTATCCTTTCCGAAGGATATATTCCCGTATTAACTCTTTAAGAATCCGTTAATGGAGTGAATTCAATGGGCACAAAGCTTAGCGACATTGTGATTGCAGAAAACCTCTCTTTAAGTGCACTTTCAGACAAGAGAATAGCTGTTGATGCATTCAACACAATCTACGCTTTTCTTGCTTCTATTAGACAACCCGATGGGACCCCCCTCACTGATAATCAGGGGAGAGTGACCAGTCATCTAAGTGGGCTCTTCTATCGCAACTTGAATTTACTTGAGAATGGTATCAAACCAGTATACGTCTTCGATGGCAAGGCTCCCAAGCTGAAGGCAAAGGAGCAACAGAAACGAAGAGAGATTCGAGATGCTGCTTATTTGAAGTGGAAAACAGCGAAGGCCGAGGGACGAATTGAGGATGCCCGAAAGGCAGGTCAAGCCAGTTCAAGACTGACCAGTACTATGATTGACGAGAGCAAGGAGCTTCTCACTGCGCTAGGAATACCTGTTATACAAGCGCCCTCAGAAGGTGAAGCGGTAGCTGCACAGATGGCTCGTGAAGGTTTGGTATGGGCAAGTGCGAGCCAAGACAATGACTCTCTCCTTTACAACTGCCCCCGGATGATTCGGAACCTCTCAATTTCTGGAAGGCGGAGAATCGCACGATCACAATCATACAGGACCATAGAACCTCAGCTTATTGATCTTGATGATAATCTTCGTGAACTAAAAATCATACGAAAACAACTAATCGATATCGCAATTCTTGTTGGAACCGATTATAATGACAAAGTTCCAGAGATTGGTGCCAAGACTGCATTGAAGCTTGTCAGAAAACATGAGAACATTGAGGGAATTCTGTCCGCCTTCAAAGTATCGAAGAAACCCAAGGATCGAGAAAAATATAGCATAATATCAAAGATTCCATACGAAGAGATTCGTGATATATTCCTCAAGCCGCCAAAGATAGACTTGCAACATCCAAAATGGATTGAACCCCGACCTGATGAGATAATACGAATCCTCTGCACTGAACACGATTTCAGCGAGTCCAGACTGCAGAGGTCTCTGGAAAGGTTGGAGGAAGCATTAGGATCGAGTCGCCAGAGTGCACTATCAGACTTTTTCTGATCTATGTAGAACAGGTTATGATATATAGCAACATACAACAAGTCAAAATAGGCGTAAGGTGAATCACACGTATGATACGAGAGAGAATGACAGCAGTCAGGGCTTCCATTTCGGACATCACAAATGGTAATTTTGGGGATGACACTGGACCCCACGTGGTATCACCTTATGGTGTTGAGCTCAGGCGAGTAGTAGTTGTTGGTTTTGTGGTCAGTAAATTCTACAGAGAGGGCGACGAATCAGGGAAAAAGAAGTTTGAGAGCGTCACGTTAGATGATGGTACTGATACAATACAAGTGAAAGTGTGGGATGACGATGCAGCCGTGCTTGAAAGAGTAAAAGAGAATATTCTAGCTCTAGTCATTGGCAAAGTAAGAAAATACGAAGATGAAACCTATATAATTCCAGAGATAGTCCGGGAGCTTACAGACCCGAACTACATGAGTCTTCATCTTATGGAGCGTTACAAGACTATCCTTACACGAAGTGGTGTGACGTTACCAAGTACAGCGGAGCATGAACAAGAAGTACTTACCTCGACATCTACTGAACCAGCAGCTCCAGTAAAAGGCAAGCTTGCCAAAGACATTGTTAGCTACATTCAGCTAGAGGCTATTGATGGGGGAATGCCATTGAAGGACATTGTAGTGTACTTTGAGAAAAAGGGAAAGGACCCTGACAAAGTTCAAACAAAAGTGTGGGAGCTGGCTGCTGAAGGACACATAATCGAGAAACCGATAGGTCATTTTCGAACTGCAGATATTTAGGAGCAGGTCGGAGCATAACCTTCAATAGCATTTAGGAGAGAATTGATGTATGGACGACTATGACAGCCTATTGGAACGGGCGCGATCACAAGTACCTGAAGACGCCTTCAAGAAATCAGGAGAGAGGTTCAAGGTTCCTGATGTACAACTAATGGTCCAAGGTAATAGAAGTATTTGGCAGAATTTCCAAGAAACAATTAACATTCTCAACAGACCTGGAAAAGAGGTCTTGAAGTTCGTCGCAGGCCAATTGGGAACTGCAGGAAGTATGGAAGGTAGTAATGCTCTATTCAATGGAAAATTCAATGTTGAACAGGTCAGTGAGGTTCTGAATCGTTACATTGAAGCGTATGTCATTTGTCCAGTCTGCACTCGTCCTGATACTGAAATCCAGAAAGACTCTCAAGCATATTACCTTGTATGCAGCGCTTGTGGAGCCCGTACATCCATAAGACCAGTATGATGTTGGAGTGTTGTCGAGAATGGTTCAAGTCTATATTCGTGTAAATGAAACCCCTGAGCATTATGTTGTTGCAATGTGCGACAAACCACTCCTGGGTAAGACCTTGACAAACGGTGCTGTCAAATTCAAAATCAGCAAAGAATTCTATGGGGGAGATCTTGTAGATATGAGAACCTGCTTGAAACATCTTAAGAAGGCAACTATTGCAAACATGGTAGGAGAAAAGACGGTAAAGGCTGCAGTGAAAGCAGGTCTAGTTCACGAACAAACCGTCCTATACATTGAGGGTCACCCGCATGCACAATGGGTCAGACTCTGATTGACCTTGAAATCTGTGGCAGGTTGGTTCAATTGAAAGCGCCTTGTTATCAATGTGGAGAACCTGCAGTATTGGATGGTGTTTGTAGCGAATGCTATGATAAAGAACATCCTCTGATTGAAGTCAAAACACCACTTACACTACATGCCTGCAAAAGTTGTGGTTCAGTGAAGATACCTGGTGGTTGGAAAAAACTGACATTTGCATCCGCTGACTCAGATGATCTCTGGCCCCATCAATTGGACATACTCCTCGATATAGAAGTGAAACCCCTTGTTCACGGAATCGAGCTTACAATCGAAGAGGAGAAACGATTGGACCGAGTTCTTCATATTATTCTGAAAGCCCTAGGACAATCTCACAAAGACCTCCCACCACATGAAGAGCAATATAGTGTTGAAGTTCGATTTTCGTATGGGACATGTGATACCTGTGGTATGAAGAGTGGGGGGTATTACGAAGCAACGCTTCAGATTCGTGTAGATGAACGACAATTGACAGAGGAAGAGGAAGACGATATTGTCCGTATTGTGACAGAAATGACGATTGCACAGTATGAGTTTGACGATAAGGCGTTTGTATCCAAAATCACAAGTGACAAGTATGGTATGAATTTTCAAATGGGTTCTGACCATCTCTGTCGTTCCATTGCCGATGTTCTCGAATCCCGATATCTTGCAGAGCGAAAGCAGAATTACAAATTGGTTGGTCAGGATAAGGGAGGAAAAGACAAGTATCGTACAACTATTCTGATCCGCCTTCATAGATTTGGGATAGGTGACTTTGTGAGAGTTCTTGACAAGCCCTGCCAAGTTATTGAAATGAGTAAAGGTGGACTCACTTATTTTGATTTAGTTAGAAGACAGCGATTCACAATGAATCCAAAGAGTTCCAAGTGGCGTACACTTGAATATCTGACCGCTAAGGATGAAAAGCGCGAGTTTATGATTACGACAAGAGTCTATGGTCAACCTGTCCAACTTATGGATTCAAAAACCTTTGAAATAACAGAGCTCGACGAATCTCTTTTTGATGATGATATTGAAGCAGGGACCACAGTATATGGTCTGATAATTGATGAAGATTTCTATCTGCTCCCACGGGAGTAGTACGATGTTTCGGTACTCTTAAATGCCCTCCACTGGACCTTCCGTTAATCGCTGTAGGACGAAACAGTCCAGCGCTTAACCGGAGGAA
>SOKL01000340.1 GCA_004376265.1 Candidatus Thorarchaeota archaeon | reverse complement strand
CTCTGACATCCTACAATATGCGGACTGCGTTCACCCAAGAAGTGCATATCCTTGTCCACTGAGAAGAGGTGCTTCTTCGTTGATTTCTCTTGCAGCTCTGTAAGCCTACATGGAACAAGAACAGAGCCATCAGCGATGTTGTCGACAAGCTCCACTTCATCTACCAAGTGGAATGTCACTGGATATTGTTTTGGGACAACACCAACGTGATGTAGAACCTTAAAACCCTCTTGTAGTTTACTTGGTGAGGGAGGGACCACATCAATCACTTGTATCTCCGGTAGCTTTAGTGGCTTGTCGCAAAATGCAAAGGTCATATGTTCATGCTTCCCAGTAATAGTGATAATCTCTGGACCTTCCAGCCCGGCATCATGTCTTTTGAGAGTGAGCAGAATGTCTAGTACATTTGAAAGATCGACTTCTGGCTCATGAATCAGACGTTTAGGGACACCTAGCCCAATCTCCTGAAGACCCGTGATTGTTGTGAATGGAGGTTTCTTTTTCTTACAAAAGACCTCATAGACACCTAAAACATCTTGGGAATCACTGCTCAAGTAGATACAGTAGTCAGTGGTTTCGTATGTCAGTGAACAAATGATATCCTTCAAGTTTGGAAACTCTGCACTTGAAATTACTTTTACACGTCTGGAGTGGGTTGGCAAGATCAGTGTTGTTCCCTCCTCCAACACATGGGGTCAGGAACATCCAGTCTTGGTGTGGTTTCGTATGCGGCTGCACGAGACTCCCCTTCACATGTCTGGACGAAGCCACATGATTTGCATTTCCCACTAATCCTGTTTTCTTGCCAGTTTTTTAGGAATCGGGATTCGGTCCATATAGAGCTCAGGGGCATCTCAAGTATGTTCCCTAACACATGGTGAGTGTATCCACAGGGTTGTACATCGCCCATGGAGGTTATGAACGCGAGGCGCTCCCCACACTCGCATTTTTCAGCGTTCACAGCGAAGTCACCATCAATCAGAAACGGGAGGCATGGAGATAGGAAATGAACGTATTCTTGAGAAACTCTCGAATCCATCCTGATCATATCAATGAGATCAATGATAGCTCTCTTGTGCTGTTCATAGGTGAGGGGTTCATCCATCTGCAAACCTCTTCCCGAAGGGATAAGCGGCTTGACCACAAGTCCATGTGATACTTTAGTCAGAATAAGATTTAGAATCTCTGGCATAGAATCGAAGTTGTAGGGAGTGATAGTTGTCCTCACAAGAGTTTCCAATCCCATCTTTACACAATATTCCACAGCCCTAATGGCACGTGTGTGCGAGTCTTTCATTCCTCGAAACCTGTCGTGTGTCTTAGGGTCGTAACTATCGAGGCTTATTTGGACTTTCTGAAGTCCAGCTTCTTTCAGTTTTTTGGCCATCTCCATGTTTACGAACCATCCACTAGTGTTGAGTGTCGTTACTGCTGGATGTCCATCAAAGCGCTCAAGGATTCTGAGAACTAGTTCCTTTCTGAGTAGTGGTTCTCCTCCCGTGATGCTCAACGCTTCAGTCCCTCGATCAGCAATTTGATCCACCAAACTGAGAAACTCAACATTGCTCAATTCCCCATTGTTGCTTTGAATGCTGCTTGATGTAAAACAGTGTTGACAGTTAAGATTGCACCTTGAAGTGATTTGAAGGCGGATATCTGAAGGAAACTTCACAAGCTTTCACCTCAACATCGTTAGTATCCATGACCTGCGAACAGTAGAGGAAATGTCATGATTAACTCTGTAGCCAGACATTGTTTGCTCACATCCTCAGTCACGGTGGAGAGTTGATATATATCGAACCCGATATATAGTGAATAAGTGTTCCCGATGCGGAAAAGGTCGAGTCCTTAATTTTCAGAGTCCCCTCAGACCTCATCTCTGATGGTTATACACCAAGAGGCATTGTTCAATATGCCCGTGTTTTCTGACAACATTGACCTCAACGCACTCCTCCAGACTGCTCACTTTTATCACAGTGACTGTCTGTTTTTTCTGTGGTTGAAGCTTTTGAGAAATCATCCATTATGAGAGTTATGCAGGCTTTGGGTAATATTTCGGACCATTTGAAAAACTCTCTCTAAGAGTCTATTAGACCTCGTTTCATCATTGTAGATATATCGATAACGATATATATAGAGCCACCTGATGATACATCCCACAAGAAATAAGGAGAATGAGAATAT
>SOKL01000245.1 GCA_004376265.1 Candidatus Thorarchaeota archaeon | reverse complement strand
GGTAACGATCCAAATCATAATTCTTGGATTCGTTTTGCTGAATGCCGTGACTGTCCCGGTATATCAGACCTGGTATGTCTTTATCGTGTACTCCTTGAAGCACATGCACAAATGGAAGCTCTCCATCACCCTGAATAACGTAATCAACGGAGTCTTGTGACTGCAGAATTTTGCGGCCTAGGCCCGCCGCATGTGGGCCACCCAAAATGACTGTGGCTCCTAGTTTCTTTGCGCCTTTGCAGATATCAATGCAGTTTTCATAACTTAGTATGCTTGGGCTTAATCCGACAACGTTCACATCCGGGCGCAGCAGAGAATTACTGTCTATGCCAATATTGCAATCTACGACCCTAATATCCAAGTTTCGCATCTGAGACTTGGCATATGTTGCCAAAGACAAAAGTCCAAGCGGGGGAAAGAAACATGCTCTTGAGACTGGAATAGTCTCGTGCCTTATTGCTGGCACTAGAAGATCGATTTTCATTTCAGTGGCATCCCTTACACATAATTGTCGGCGTTTAATGCACTATATGTTCCTTCCTTCACGATTCCATCTCTCAAGTTCTCGTGCGTACCACTTTAAAGCAGCTTGTCCAGCGCAGTCTTCGACAATCTTACCGGTCTTATCAGATAGTTTCATTTCTTTCAGGAACGAGAGTAGGTCTCGTCCTGCTTGGTATCCAATTATGTCAAACAAGACATCAAGGTATGCCTCATCATTGGCGAAAACTGTCTTGACACCACGTTGCACTTTGTTTTCTCCCAGATATTCGTCGACATGTTCCTTCCACACGTCGACTATCGCGTGATTGTCTGCAACTATGAAACGGTCTCGAAAAGGTGAATTCCTCCTTCCACCAGGAGTTCTGAGGAATCCCCAAATACCCCGCAGATGCTCATCTTCATCCCCGTCGCCAATTCCCGCATATAGTGTGGTAGGAACAGACTGAGTGGCGACCGTCGGAAAAAGATTCAACGTGTAGTGGTGTTTTGATCGCCCACGCAGTCGATAGAGTTGTGCAACAATCGAAGCATACCTTGCCAGAATTCTCCTCTTTACAATGATATTGTGAATCTTTTTTGCATGCTCATACTCAGCACCAGAAACAATGGAAGCTGCTCTGTAAAGGGTCAATAGCCTTTCAGTTCCGAGTGCCGCTTTTCTTCGAGTTTTTTTTATTTCGCCAATAATGGGTTGACCCTTAAAATCACTTTTTCCCATTTCGTTTACGAGACGATTCACCCTTGCCCAAGACCCAGTTATGAGAGCTTCCTCGGTCTCGAAATAGAGTGCTCTGTTCTTTACCTGTTTCCATGTGTCCAGAAGCCCACAGAAATCAGAGTACCACGGTTTTGCACGTGCAAACGGATCCATCTGTGAACAGAGAGGTAGCGAACTATGATTGTAGATGTGAAATGAATTAGATTCAAGCAACGTGTAGGTAAGTTCTTCATACAGCTTATCGACTTCTTTGCCTTTGAGAACTTTCAAGTGTCTTCTAGTGAATCGCGTTTCTTGCCAATTGATCCTAAATTCTCTACAGAATCTTTGCGCGAGGTCAGCCTCGCCAATATCTTGTCTAGTTACTCCTGAGAACCAGCGCGTCAGCTCACCTATGAAATGAAGATCATGCTGTTCCAGGGGGATCTTCAGCCACGACAAATACTGGTTTTCCTGCGCCATAGGCTGCACAGGCTTCAGCGAGCGTATACAATGAGCTTTTGAACTTCACACTGGGGTCGTCTCGTTCGGGAAATATTGCCAAGACGCAATCACATTCTTCTATCAATTTCAGATCTTCCTGTGCTATAGGGGCTGATTTCCACTGATTCAGGACGTAGAAGTCATAATTGTCAAAACCGAGAAGAGGTTTAGTGCCGGGATTAAGCTTTTTATTGCCAATTCCTTTTCCTTTTTCTCCATATCCCAAATGTCCGTGATCGCAGACGCAGAGTATACGATAAGCAAGGTCTTTCTCTGAGACCCCCTTATCCTTAGGCCTCAAATCACTCTCGTCTCCGAATCCACAGAATACCGCGACCCTCGGTTTAGTAAGCACCTTAGTGTTCTCCCTTCCAATGAATCACATGCTTTTCAAGGAAAAGAAGGAGCAGGTTGGCCGCATATCCAATTATTCCTGAGGCCAATATCCCAACATACATGCCCGGAATATCATACATCAAA
>SOKL01000095.1 GCA_004376265.1 Candidatus Thorarchaeota archaeon | reverse complement strand
ATTTCGACGTGCTTCGTGATGGTGTTCCGGAGCTCTTTGCAGATGATAACACAATCACGACATCAGACTACTTTGTATATGATGCTGATGGGGGCGGAGCCATAGACAACATCATTGTCGTCTGCGGAGGTGCAGCCACGACACCTACCACCGACGGTCCACCGGAATGTATCATCTACATCATCGTCATAGTCATTATTTTCATCATCATCATAATCTGTATCTGGCGATACATGAGGAGGTCATAGCGAGTAGTACTGAGAAGCAGGAAGGGCTTCAGGAGGTTTAGTAGGATGGAAATACATGAAGTGAAACGCGCATACGAACGAACACTACTAAGGAAGGCTAATGTAGTGGGGGTCATGACAGGATACAAGATAAAGGAAGGGGAGAAAACCGACGACCTGAGCATCATATGCATGGTCGAGAAGAAAGTCAGTGAGGAAAAACTGAAGAAACAGGATGTAGTACCCCCAATAATCAAAGATGCCATGACTGATATAATAGAAGTGGGGAGGTTCAGGGCTCTGCAAATAGACAAGAAGGCTCGGCATAGACCTTGCCCAATGGGGACCTCTGGAGGCCATTATCTGGTAACTGCAGGCACAAACGGAGAGCTACTAAGAGATAAGCGAGCCGGTAAAATCTGCATTGGTACTAACAACCATGTTGGTGCAAACTCCAATAATGCACAGATCGGGGATCCCTACCTCCAGCCTGCACCGTATGATGGTGGAACAGTTCAGAATGACACGATAGGACACCTCTTGAGATTCGTTCCTATTGTATTCGCCTTCGAACTAAGTGACTGCATAGCAGCAAGATTTTGGAGTGGACTCTACAATGTCCCCGCGAGAGCGTTTGGGCGAAGAACGAGGCTGCAACCAGTTGTTGCAGAGCTAGAGTATAACCTTGTGGATGCAGCCATGATTGAAGTAGATATGAATGATGTCCTGCCAAGCATCGTGGACATAGGCGTTCCAAAGGGAATCAGACAAGCAGTACTTAGAATGGCAGTACAGAAATCAGGAAGAACAACCTGCCACACTGTTGACGGTGAGATATCAGGTCTGGATGCTACAGTGGGTCCGATAAACTACGGAGGGAGATTCGCGTACTTCAAGGACCAGATAGTCATAAGCAATGAAGGCTTCAGTGCTGGGGGCGACTCTGGAAGTCTGGTTCTCGACATGGAAGGCTACGCCGTAGGAAAGCTCTTCGCGGGAAACGAGGAACAGAATACTACAATAGCCAACCCGATACAGACCTATCTAGATCTATTGGATGCAGAATTGTATCTAGGATGAGGTTGTTCATGGTTACAATGGAAAAGGCAAGAGAGGTGAAGAAGAAACACGAAGCTGAACTCATGAAGAAGTCGGGTGTAGTGGGTGTTGCCATTGGTTACAAGCACATCGATGGCAGAGAAACTAACCAGATCTGTATTGTCTGCTATGTGGTAGAGAAGAAGACAGAGGAGGACCTGGAAACGAGGGACATTATACCTGAAGAGATTGAGGGGGTTCCAATAGACGTTGTCGAAACAGGTAGAATTCAGGCGTTTTAAAGAGCGTCATACCTATATGGGTTTGGTTTTGATATTAGTTAGGTCATTAGGTTCCACAATCATAAGGATCAGGTAGGGGTTGGTAATTTGTCGCTGTCAGCTAAACAGAAGGTGACAATCCTTGCTGAAATTGCGAACTCTTGGAGAGAAGTATAGTATAAGGAGCATTATGTCTTGCGCAGAGTGAGGAAGGTCTACTCACAGCGTAGACCAATCCAGCAAGATGGTGGAAAGAGTTCCTAGCGGGGACGTTGCGGACCTTGATGGGACCATACAGCGCGACCTTGCCTTGCACGTTCGTTTTTCCACTCTTATTCACCTTCCAAGCTGACCTCCACAGTTTCGACAGAACTTCGCACCTGGTGGGTCTCTGGGATTTCCGCAAAACGGACAGAAGCTTGCAGATGGTTGAGCCTTAACAGGTGGTGGTTTTTGTTCCTGAAGATCTTCAGTCAGTGAATGGATTTTTCCTAATGATGTTTTGATAGAATTCATTGCATAATTATTAGATAATACACAAAATTGTCATAATAATTGCAGGCATCGAGCTCAGCGAATATCGAACCACCTTTTATACCATTGCTCATCCTTGACTTTGGAATAGACGAATCTACCTATCAAATAGCCTACCATTCCAAGAATGATGTCAACAAAGGAATCCAAGAGCGATTCTGGTGGCCAAGTTATGCCAAGTGGTACTAAGACACCCTGTTCAACAATCTCCCACATAATGACAATGATGATAGCATACTTGAGTGAGATTCCAAGAAAGCCCACAACAAACCCAGTTGCAAAATGTGCAATAGTCCAGAAATTGATTGGAGGTTTTGGTTCAACTCCATTCTGAAGCATTTTCTTCATTTTATCCATCCTCTTATCTGCAATGTCTTCCAACCGAGTAGAAAGAACAGTATCCCTGTAATGATCAAGTACATTCCGAATCGTTGGATGTCATATTCACTTGCTGTCAGAAAAAAGTGCACACATTCTGCAGTAAATATGACAACACAGAGTCCTGAGATGTTTCTCAGTTCTCGATAGAGATCACTAACTTCCTTTGTCTTTTCTGTCATTTTGTTTATCATCTCCCCTTCCAAAGTCCAGCAAACCAGTCATATGTTCAATTGAGTAAATAAATGTTTACTTTTTCATTATTCAATACATGATGGAGAAAAGGGACTCAGCTTCAATGAGTCCGCAATTGTCAATTTTCTCTATTCGAATGTAGATTCTCCCTTCCACCGAGTGCTCTGCTCAATCAAAGCTCTGATATTCTCTTGGTCGTTCTTTGGAGCCCTACTCCCAAGCCTCTTGATTTCCATCTCGAAGGGTTTTGTATCTTGGATTCGTCCTGATTCCATAACAGAAATCAGTTGAGCTGCTATTCTGACCTCTTCTTGTTCCTTACCACCTACCGGAACCAGAATGAGAAGGAATGTCCAGAGAATGACAAGCACAGGTGGTACACCCGGATCTAAAGGCAGATTATTGAACGGACTGCTTCGTTGAATGGAACCCGACTCTCTGTTGAATGTAGAAAGTGAAGTTGTCCCCATTTTACCAACGAGTGAGACGTTCCTGGTGATCACTGAGAAGGGGAAACGGGTCGCTCAGAAAATCGCAAAGATACTCGAGATTCTTGAGAGCGAGTAGGAGCCCAGAGAACTTACACTTATGAGGTTCTAGAGCGGCTCAACTATTCAAAATAGGATATTCAAAGCGACTTGAGTACAGAAGAGGTACAGCAGCAGAAGAGAAGCCTCATCTAGGTATGACCGTGAAACGTGTTATGGAAATGGAACGCCTACAACACGGAAGCTCCCTAGTTGTAGACCGATTAGTTTTTGTGTAACTAAGACATACCAATAGTATCTCGATGGATTGATTTTCCATCTATGAAGGGGGGATATACGTGATTAGGATATTGTTTGCTGATGACCAGATACCTGAATATGATATACCAGAAAGCAAAATCTCGCAAGACGAAAGGGAAATGAGGAAGGCTGTCCAAAAACTCAAAGACGCGGGGTATCACGTAGATGTTGCGCGAACATTGAAAGAATCCATAGACCAAGTGAAGAAGAAACGCTATGATATAGCAATCATCGACCTCGGATGGTATTATGATAAGAGCGTTTCAAGTTCTGAACAACCAACGGCTGGATGGGAAATTTGCAGAGCAGTTACGGAAGCCAACGAGGCTTTATTAGCTAGCAAACTGACAAAGGGAAGAATGAAGCCAACTTTCCAAATAATGCACTCACAGAGACTAATGGGAGATGCCACGATAACTATGACAGCTGCTTCGCGTGGTGCATTACCTGTATTCAAAAGTTACAACCAGGCGAGTCATGAAGCATTAGTAGCTGCTGTGAAGTTCGTTGAAGAAAACGCTATCGAGAAATCCATTGAAGAAGTTAGGAAAACATTAGCGATTAGAATTGCAAGCAAAACCACCGAAATGATGATGCAGCAATTGGGAACGCCGTTAGAGGAACAGAGAAAATGGTTCAATCTTACCTTCACTTTTGTGGCGGCAAGCGTTGCTCTTCTTCTTATCGGCGTAATTACCGTGATTTTCGGGAATCTTCCAGTTGGTACTTTATCTTCGTTAGGCAGCATCATCAGTGGGATAATTTCCGCTCTTCTATTCCGTCACCTCCATAAGAGCCAAGCAAGCGCAAAAGAAAATCGAAAAGAGATTGAGGATTTCTTCGACAAAACAGTCATGCCACAAATCGAAAGTGTTCTGAAAAGCACATCTTCAGGCTAATGGTCCCGGTCGAACTTGTTTATACCTCAATTCAAGGAGATTCTGAAAAACTTAGTTGTAGATAATATGACTATGTAATCGACTGTTTAGAAGGGGCGACGTGTTGCCCAGAAGGTCGCAGCGATATTCGAGATCCTCGATGAGGACTAGGTGAACGCCACACCCGAAGGCGATATCCAGCAGCACCATCCATCTCCCAACCAAGAGCTCCCTTCAGCTACCAAGCCATTTCATCCAGATCTCTTCCTGCAGCCTGCAGTTGTGTCACCTTCTCCAGGACTGCATTCAATGTGTCAATCCGCACGTGCCGCGCGACCTGTCTTAGTTCATCCATGTTCATCGTCATACGAAACCCAGAGTGGAGTAGCTACCCTGCTTTATATCCTCATAGAGAGAAGAAGTGTCGATTTGGCGCTATTTACCAACGACAAAACTGACACAATTGTGTTGACTGACACACAACCCAGTCTGCTCGAGCAGATTTACCAACGAGTTGTTTCAGTCGACTGGAATTAATTATTGGTGAATTTGGGACGTCCAAAAGTACGCGCGCGCGTACTTTGCTGTCGAGACAGCACATAAGTAAAAGTTCCGCGCCACCACAGTGGGGATTTCGTGGATTGTGTCTATCCTTGACTTTCTGAACATCATTGCCAGTAATCCGGTCATCATCATCCTGTGCTTGGTCTGGGTGACCAGGGAGTTCTACAGAAAGGCGAAGAGAGAAGAGGTCGATGAATAAGATGTAGTGCTCCAGTCATTCAGAATACTTCATCGTACATGCCTCCCCGTGGTCCAATACGAATAATATGTAGGGTGTCTGGAGGGTAATCATCACAATTTTCACACCTTTTGTTGAGATTATATGATACCCACCCATTGTTCCTGCAATCTTCACAGTGACAGTAGATGATTCGGAATTTTTTTGTGATCCAAATATTTCTCAACCCTTTAAAGGGACCCTCAAGTGACTTTCCAAGAGTATGCTCTGAGGGAAGGCGTTGAATTATCTCGTCAGCTTTGATTTGTAATTTTCTGGAAAGACCATTGAATCCTTCTAAGGCTCTCTTGCGAATCTGGATTGATACCAAAGTATCAAACTCCAGGATAAGGAACTGACTCATCAACATCTCCATCAGGATCAATCAAGTCGGAATATGTGTCATAATCAAGTAAGATATCCATTGTTTCTAGTTCGGATTCAGTGATCGTGAATAACATCTCCGCTTTACTTTCTTTCATTTTAAAAAGAATCGGAGTGTGGGGCTTCAAATCAATAATCTTCATTTTAGATTCGTAAAACGGGTGTTCGAGGTTATAGACGTAAATTAGTATGCTTCTCAAAGATTGATGAGCAAATCGATTTGCTATTGCATCGATATTTGAAATGGTGTCACTATTTCTGGACCAAATCTCTGGGAGCAGATCAATAGCTTTCCTGCCAGCAGAAGTCAACATATATTCATCAGGCAAATACGCTCCCCATTCTTCTAGAACTCCTAAGTCATTTTCAAGTTCTTTACTAAAAGGTCCATGAATGAACTTGTAAAAATAAAAGTTGAAACCCTTGAGTTTGGATAATACCATCTTCCGCTCTGATAAGAACACTAACTTCTGAAGCTTTGTATCTCCATCAATATCACCACAATTAGTCGCTTTGTTAATAAGATACATCAACAGAATTCGGTCTGTAACTTCCTCCAAAGGTGAACGTTCATCCTTCCTCACAAATAGTCCCACGCAAACTGTTTCATATTGTAAACACTAGAGTGGTTAAAAAACCACTCTATTCGCGTAATTTTTTTGACATATGGCCATTTGTACAGATTGATCGGGGTCGGTCCCAGAGTTCGCGCGCGCGAACTCCGCATGAACAATAACCATCAACTGTTCTTTACCATGAGAATGAGTAATCATGACTTGGAGTGTGCAAACTCCACCCAAAAATGGTTATTGTTTCTTAAGGGAATCAGCTAATTCTATCAATAATACTCGGACTTTTTTTCCTGCTTCAATCAAGCCTTCCATTAGATCCTTATCATTAGTCATTTTAATAAGCCATGTCATTTTCTTTTCTTCAATCCAATTATGCGTTCTCGTACCTTCATAGAACCTCATAAAATCTTCATGTAGTTTTGAGTCCACGAGAGCAAGGTCGCCTGTAGAAATAGCAAGATCCCAGATATCCATTGATATGAAGACATGTAATGCGTCTTTTCTAACCTCTTCTGCAATTTTCGTAATCTCCTTACGGATATCAGCTTCTATCTTCTTAGCGCGATCCCTCTTATCATCAAGCTTCACAATCTCAGCGAAAGTCATAACCAACATGAATCCTATCATGCTACCAAGGATATCCCCGGCATATGGAGATAATGGTAGTAGTGGTGGAAAGAATATGAATATCATGGCAAGAAAGAGTGTGATGAGAAACAAACCTCCCCAAGTCAAGTAGTTTCGTCTTCGCATATTATGTCCTCGAGAAGATTCATTTCTCGAGGTCTTTTAGTTATTGCGAACTTCCACGTGGAAAATCCCTGGCTCATTATCTAACTACAGTGCTTCTTTCTCATCTTTTGACGGTAATCATCCATGTTGGGAAATTTCTCGGCAATGTAAACCTTGAACTCGCTTGCCAGCATATTAGCCTTTTCTCGATTACAGAGGTAACATGCTGGAACGAGGTTGTCCATGTGGTCAGTTCCTCCTCTACTGACTGGTCGGCTATGATCGACCTCCCATGCACCATTTACGCATGATTTTCCATGGTTCTCGAATTCCAAGTTCACTTTATCGTACTCGCAGCGTCCACTGTTCTTGTTATAAATTATCTTCAATTTCTTTTCGTCATATGCCACAAAACTCACTATCCTGATCGAGGTTATGAATCATTTCCATATGCATCTTCCTATTGCACTATGACCTGGACTAGGTTGGTAAATTCGGGACGTCCCCGAGTACGCGCGCGCGAACTTCGTCCGGGCGAAGACAGCTGCCAGATGAGTGTGTTGTCAGGAACATGCTGGCCAATTGTTAATGTAATACGTGGGTAATACGTCCATATCTGTCTGACTTCAGAAAGGAAAGTTCACCCGGGCGAACTCTTACTCATCTTCAGGGAGAATCACTGGATCAATGCCCGTAAGAACGGTAAGAAATCCTAGAATAGACTCTCTTTTAGGAACTTGAGGTAGTAAGAAGACCTACTGATGAGGTCCTTTGGAACGTGGTCAAGTTCATAAAGAACCCTACTACTATATGCATAAACAAAGTGGTCGAGTGGACTGGTGGGGGCTTAGTTATCGTCATAGTCTGAGTAACATGATTGGAGGTCGGAGCATTCCCTCACTCCAGTTCTCCTCCCCTCGTACTATATTGAGCCCTACTGCTCTCTCTCGACCACACCTTTTCTATTTCTTCAGACTTCTCAAGCACTCTGTTCCGATACGATCTTCCTACGTATTTTCGGAATGTCGACCCATCTGAGATAGTTGCTGTGAG
>SOKL01000219.1 GCA_004376265.1 Candidatus Thorarchaeota archaeon | reverse complement strand
TGCCATAAGATAGAATGTACTAAGATTTCCCCCGACATATAACATATTCTCACGATCTATTAGCAGAGAATAAACATGAGCTGCAGTCTTCAATATTCTACTCTCGCTGTTATCGATTTCAAATAACCCACATTCCACTCCCATATGCAACCATGCTTCTAGATATTCCTCATTCAAACTAGTTTCTTGAGCAAGTTCATCAAGAGTGAATGATACATCTTCAACATACCCCGACTTCCCTGCTTCTTTTCCTTTTGCGTAAAGATAGTCAAAGATGCCAAGTCGTGCTCCTAATCCATAGATAATGACTGTTTGAAACCCATACAGACTTTTGATGGAGAATTTCTTAATTTGCTCAAAGATAGTTACTTGGTTTTCTTTACTCTCATTCAATCTCGTTTCCTCAACTCCAGCATGTAGTTGTAATAATCTAATAAATGATGGGCCAATTCGAGCGTACCTACGGGAAGATAAAATAAGCCCACTACCAACTCGTGCATGAGCGTAAATGCCTGAAGAACGAGAAAGCGAGCCAAAGACAAGGAAGATTACATCTCTCCTCTCTATTTCGCATGACAAGGACGTTGATGGGATTATCTCAGCAGCAATCGTCTGGAGATACGCAAAGGCAAAAGGACTCGATTTCAAAGTCCAACTAACCGACTATGGGTCCTTCGAGCACATATTTGCTAGCGTCGCGAAGCAGCGAGATTCTCTGATTATTGTGACTGATCTTGGTGTGGACGACACTGTATTAGACGTTGTAAAAGCAGGTCTCACACAGGCAATATCAAATGGTTGCCGCATCGTATGGTTGGACCATCATCAATGGTCTGATCATGCCATAAAGACAATTCTCTCTCTTGATAACAAACCCGTTCTGAAAGTCAACCATGAATTCTCTGCATCTGAAATAACACACAAAGTGCTCATGCCCAGAGACGATGTGTGTGCTGAGCTAGCGAGAATCGCTCATGATACTGATTTCAACCTTAGAGAGATTGAAGCTGCTTCAGCTCTTACAGATGCAGTAAGTGTGGTTCGTTTTGGAGCGATTGACAAAAAAGAGGAGATTACTGATGCACTTTATCCAATCCTTTCGAAGCTTGCTGAAGTGGGGATAAAGGGTGTCTGGGATGACTCTACTCGTAGATTCATAGACCCCCTCCTGGACAAACGAGTCGACCATTATCGGAAAGAGAAATCGAAGAAAATGCGTAAATCACTTTCAGGTCATTGCGATCAAGTCATTCATGACAAGCTAGTACGAATTGTGGAAATACCAAGTGGTCTCACCTCAACGGATATGGGTACCTTCGCATCACACTCAGATAATTTGAAGAAGGTCGATGAGGAACTCAAGGTTGCAGACTTGTTCTTCATGCTAAGTCAAGGTGGAATGCTGGGTATTCGGCGAGGACGAGATGGAGTTCTGTGCAATGCTGCAGCCAAATTGTTCAATGGTGGAGGTCATCCCTTTGCTGCAGGAGGAGAATATGGCCTCTACGAGGACTTCCAAGCTGTCTGTGATGATATATTCCTGACGCTATCAAAGAACAAATCTTGGTTGTCTGAGTCCTAAGATTCCTGTTCCTTTACCAACAACATCTGTTTCACGATTTCAAGAACATCAATACCCGTTTCCCAAAGTTCATCAAAGGTTCTCAAGGCGTCATCGACAAGTCCTGGGTTGTCCTTTCTATGAATAAGAGCTGCCATATCTGACTCCTTAGCATGAGTCAGGTAGAGAAGCATCTTATCTTCGTTAAGGCTTACTATTCTGTATGTATCAATGGGTTCGCGAGTGAATCTGAGTTCGATGTTCCCTGTCTTTATGACTTCCTTGAAGACCTCAACCATCGGACCCACATGTCTTATCATTAGATTTAGATCGAGAGTATCTTGTCCTGTAGGTGTCATAAGACCCTTAACTTTAACCCCTCTAAAACCGCTTTGCATCAGTTTCAGCTCAGTCACTCCCCCCGGCTCAAGTCCTTCTGCCAGCGTACTAGAATGACCGAGAACCCTGACAAGGTCTCCTTCCTTTGCACCATCCGCAAACTCTCGAATGATAGTGCTTCTTACATTCTCAATACCCTCAATCATTACTGATCCTTCTATCGAAGAGATTCCTACTAACTGATTATGTAACATTAGGACAAGGTCTTGGCTCTTAGCAGCTTTAAGACGATTGAGTTTGGTTGTCAGTTCCTCCTGTTTTGTCAATCTGGAAGAATGTTCTTCCTTCCTTTTCGTTTCTAAAGCGTTCTTAACACTGGTTTCTGAAAATGAATAGGTTCTGGGAGTAAGGATAGTGTCTACTATGATGAAGCCATCTTCTACTAAATCATTTAGTCTTCTATAAATGTAGGCCTTTGTATACTTCTTATCAAACAATGATTCAAGATTTTTAGCTATCTCTCCATAGCTCACAGGCTTATCGGGACCTCCTGCAGCCGTGAGAATTGCTTGAAATACTTGCATATGACTTGAGTTCATATCCACCCTAAGTGTGTCGAATTGCTGCTGGATTTTTTTCCTCACTTTGTACTCACCCCTCAAAATCTGCTAGGTCTGTCCCTTTTTCATAATCCTTATCGAATGACGCAATTGCGCTGTCGATTAACTCAGGGTTTGAATCTCTTGACAACCATGTTGCAGAAAGCGGACTCTCAGAAACTACAAGCACGATGCCTTCGTCATTTCGGCCAAGGAACTGATAGGTTGCATCGTCACGGGGGAAAACCCGATATCCCATTTTGTATCCCTTGTGCCGCCATTGCAATAATAGTTCTTTGAGATTATCACGTACATTCTTCTCACTTCTATCGTGATCAATAGCCCGAGTTTCAACACCTATCTCGTATAGTTTTTCTATATTTTTCAATCGTTCAGGGTTCATATAATCACGTTGAGTCAACCAGTCTAACGTGAATCTTATCACATCTCCTTTCTTGAGACCGTTGAACACTTTGTCGTCAAACAATCGTAGAATGTTGTTCCATCCCTGAGCAAAAACTGGTTTCTCGATTTCTCTTTTGCCTACAGCGAGGTCAATTAATCCAGTAGCGATCGAACCAATCCGTTCTTTCATAACTGCAAGTTTAGTGATTTCGGAATTGAGTTGTTTGAGTTCTTTCTCTAATATTTCGACATTATTAGCGACTATCTTTTCCAATGCTCTCTCCATCATCGAAATCTTGGTGTTGTATCCATGTTTGTGACTGCTCTTATCAATCTCTAATAATCCCTCTTTCTCAAGCCATGAGAGACTTCGGTAGATGAGAGGGTCTTTTCCTTTTCTAGATCCTTCATCTTTTGCTAGCTGTTTCCGTAGAGTTTCAAAATCAATGAAATCCGTTAGATCTTTCTGAGCTTTGAGCAGTGCTCCAAGAACGACCATATCTTTTCTGTTCTTATCAAGTCCAATTACTTTGAGAACTTCTTCATAGTGTAAATCAGTATTCAACCGTAGTCCCCCCATCAATCAGGTTGTTCCTCTCTATTTGGATTAGTTATTTTGCTAATTAGCCCTCCGGGTTTTGCACCAAAAGATTGCAGGTCCTTCGGTGAAATATCTAGGAGTGATTTGGCTCTCTTCCAGTCCCTATCAAAGGCTTTCACCGCATTGTCTATCAAATCTGGATTGAAGTCCCTAGTGATCCAAGTAGCAGTCACAGGATTTTCAGCAATTATCAGCGCCATGTTGTCTTTGTTGATACTCACTTGGTTGTATGTTTTGGGACCGTCATAAATACGAACATCGAACTTAATCCCGCTCTTTCTCAGTTCGATGATATGTTGCATTGCACCCATTGCCTCTTTCATATTGAACGATTTGTCAGTTACTTCTTCGAGTCTGAAGACATCTGATGATATCATATACCTGACTTCTGCTCCTCTCTGGGCTGCTTCAATGAACCTCATTGTTCGTGAAATAGAATCCTGATCTACAAAAGGTCCCAGCCAGAGAACGGTTGCTCGAATTGTGTCCCCTTTTTTAGCAACATCCAGTATATTGAATCTAAG
This sequence comes from Candidatus Thorarchaeota archaeon, assembly GCA_004376265.1. GTDB lineage: Archaea > Asgardarchaeota > Thorarchaeia > Thorarchaeales > Thorarchaeaceae > SMTZ1-45. Next base: position 3,816 of record SOKL01000219.1, on the reverse strand, counting down.
AACCCTGTGAAGGTCTTCAACCCCTCGTACAATCCGTGAACTGATCTTTTGTTGAGTGCCTGTGATATTCTTTACAAATTGTTGAGCAAGATTACCACAATCTAGGGTGCGCAATTCAGTGAGTTTCTTCTCAACCTCGCTACTCTGAGTTTCGAGATCTTCTATCTGGCTACTCTTTATCTGTTCAAGCCCAGACATAACAGTGTTCACATCAGCTATGTACTTTTTCCGATGGGCTGTCGGACTCTCAACACGTACCAACTGAGAGTCCACTAGAGATTTGAGGACTCTATGAACCCACGCTTTGGTTAGTTTGGATTCTGGATTTTCTTTCATAAACTGATCATAGATCTGTGCAAAGGTCAAGGGTATTGGTGGGTCTGTCTGCAGTTTGAGGATGACATTTAACAGGTTCATCAACCTGGATTCTTGCTTATCTCCGGTCATGAATCCGAATAACTTCAGAGCCGTTCTGATTCCTTCATCAGTCGTCATTTGACCTTCTCCCACCCACTAGTGAATAAGCCCATAATTATGCAATTACTAACTTGATGACTGTATACAACCAGTCATGTTTATATATTCTCTTACATACGTGCCTCTAGGCAATGAACTCCGTTGTCAAACTCCGTGTGGATCTATTAACGTAAATCCGCGCATGTTACAGGGCATACCGATAGAAATTATCGGTTCGAAACAGGTGGGGGCGGGGGTGTCCCTACTGTTTCTCCTCCTAATTCTCTCTCACCCTCTTTTTTAAAATCCGCTCACAGCAGATTAGAATCAAGTAATATTGTGGGTTCGATTTTTTCCATTTATTGCTTTTCTAGAAACCACTTACTGCAATGGCTTTCATATAGCCAATGCCGAGCTTCATGACCATGGGCAGGAACTCTGATATGAGGTTCATATAGGTGCTAAGTCCAGCTGATCCTTGGATGAGCTCGTTCAATGTCTTTGCATCAAGCTTTCCTCCAAGTACTATCTCTGCAGCAGCGATTGGGTCATTGTGCATGGCAAATTTGGAAACGGCCCACATTCCTTTGCCTGTGTTGGTAATACTGCTAGCGAGTTTGCTTCTTCTATAGTCCTTCTCGTACTGTTCCACACTCTTCTTTGAGAAGTCACCTTCGTCAACCATTCGCTTCGCATGCCTTGCTAATACTTGGCCGGCATGAAAACATGTGGTAACCCCACCACCTATGATGGAAGAAACCTGTCCTGCTGCGTTACCACAGAGAGCTACACCGTCATCTGTGAATCTCGGAATGATTCCGGCACATGGGACAACGCCACCGTTTATTGAAGCAATTTTAGCATTCTGAGTTTCCGGGTGAGTCTTCATGTATTTCTTGAGAACGTCTTGCATTGGAGGTAATTTATCCCAGTTGGTCTTTGATGAAGGGACCCTGCCGATTCCTAGATTGATCACTGTAGCAGATCTTGGATACAGCCACAAATATCCGAGACCCACGTCTTTACCCACATAGAAATACGCAACATCGGGATCGATTCCCTTGCAGTTAGTGAGCTTAAACCTGTAACCATAACTGAGGAGCCACTTGGGATGAGTGAAGCCTGCTGTTTCGGAAACCCTACTGAAAGAACCATCCGCTCCAACAGTCAGATTTGCTCGTGCTTCATCACTTTGATTGTACTTGACTCCAACAACTGATTTTCCCTCTTTGACAACAGAACCCACTCTGGACTTGTATCTGAACTCTGCACCGTCTGATAGAGCACGGTCTCTCATGAGTTCCTGACACTTGTCCTCATCGAAGAGGTATGAATTGCCAAGTAGGGACCTATCAACCACGATATTTGATCCTGTATCAAGACTCTCCCCAATAATTGAACTGTATTTGTTACCGATAAATTCCGAAGTGGGTTTTACTCGCAGAAAATTCAGTGCCTTGTCTGTGACTAATTCTCCCATTAAAGAGTCGACAACTTTTTCACGTTTTTCTAAGACCAGTGTCTTTAGACCGTGTTTTGCGCTTTGTTCAGCTGTCATGAGCCCTGCAGGTCCAGTACCAGCGATAATTACATCATGAGTCATTGAAGGCACCCTTTGGATTAAATAGTAAAGCGCTTTTGAATCCTCTATATCTGTTTCCATGTGATATAAGCGGAAGAGCAAGTTTCAAATCCAAGTTTGATAGTTGCTCGAAGAATCCTTTGGAGCTGAATTGATTGAAAATTCGAACCATGGCATACGGTGCTTACCTGGGTTTATCCATTCTGGTAAGTCTGACTATTTCATTGCTTCCCGTAATAGCAATAATCTTCTGGTTCTTTCAGAATCTCGATCCTTTGATCACCAGTTTCGGTTGGCCTTTTGTGGATTTCCAGAATTTCTTTGAAACTCAATTTTCAGCCACATATCCTATGTTCGTATTCGATCACTTTTGGTTCCTGCTGCTGCTCGTACCTATAGTTCTATTCAGCTTTGTAATCTTTGTTGGATTCCTAATTACGATGCTTAGAGTCGCAAGACGAGGGATGCCATATCTTGAGGATGGGTATTATCAAAAAGAGTCGGAGGATTGGTTACTCTACGAGCTCTCTCAGATATACTACCTCATCGTTCCTCACTTCATTTGGTTTCTATCCTTCTTATTCGAGAGCAAATTCAGGCCAGCTTGGTTTGGAGCTAAGATAGGGAAAGGAACGATAATTGGTGGTGGTCATATAATGACTCCAGAAAGAATTACCATTGGTGATAACTGCATGATTGGGTTTGGTTCAGTAATCACGGGTCACATGTACCAAGACAAGACATTGTATCTAAAGGAAGTTAAAATCGGGGATAGTGTCACCGTTGGAGGGTACGCAATAATATTTTCAGGAGCAGTAATAGGGGACAATGCGATAATTGGAGCAAATACTGTTGTACCCCAAGATAAGGTCATCCCTCCAAATACCATTTGGGTCCGTGGAAAAGCCATTCCACGAAAAGATTTGCCTGGAACAGATCCAATGGTTGTTGATGGCGTGGATGGCGATATCGATCTCGAGAAACTTCCAGATAAAGATAATCGCTCAAAACAATAATCGTAGATTATGGTGCAAGGTGATTTTGATGCGGCTGCTGATGCTTCATGTTGAGAGTTTCTGGTATCGACCTAACCAGTCTCCCTCGGATGACCGCACCGAGATTGGAGAATCTCTACACGTATGGATACATTCTGAAGAACTAGACGAGGCAAACAGAGCCAGTGTACTCAGAAAAATGGTGAAGAACATTCGATGGTTAGCTCAGAAGAATGGATGCAAAGCAATTACGCTGCATTCGTTTGCCCATCTTGACGATAGCAAAGCCGACCCGAAATTTGCAGATTCGCTCATTGAAGAAGTGGCTTCAAGATTGGGCGACCGTGGGTTTGACATTCACATTGTGCCATTCGGAGCTTTCTATGAGTTTAACCTGCATGTAAAAGGACCATCATTGGCAAAAGTCTTCAAACAAATCTGAGTCTTTAGATGAGTTCTTAACACCTCAGATAAACTATGATTTGAGATGTCGAGACCCAAGTACACTCCACGTGGTTACCAGACTCACATTCTTGAGAGAGTGAGTGAGAAAATTGGTACGCCTCTTCTCTTAGAGCTGGACTGTGGACTTGGGAAACGATTCATCACTCATCAACTAGTAACCGAGAAATTTCCTGATTCAAAAATCATCATCATCGTGCATTCGTCATCATCGCTCGCAGAGACCGTGGATTACCTTCGAGGTGAATATGGAGGTCTCGATGATGACCTTGGTGAGCTTTCCTCACGAGTGCCCTCAGGAAGGCGTCCATACGTGCTGCG
>SOKL01000242.1 GCA_004376265.1 Candidatus Thorarchaeota archaeon | reverse complement strand
GCGTCACGCTTGTTTCTAATGTCTTTAATCCCAAAATGAATCTGAAGAATCGATGCTACTCCAGTCACTAACATATCATACTTAAATTGCTCTCCAATTTCAGATAAGCCATCCCGGAGTTTCTCTGTTAAGGAATTTAGATGAGGATAGATACTCTTCTTTTCAAGGTCGTCTAAAACAGCTAAGCCTGCAGTCATAGATATTGGATTACCAGAAAAACATCCTGATTGGAAAATCTGTTCTTTTAGATCCCATAATCCCGTCTTTGGTGTGACCATTTTCTCCATTATGTCCCTCCTTCCGCCGTATCCACCTATAGCGAAACCTCCTCCCAGAATCTTTCCTAGGCAGACAAGATCTGGCTTAACTCCAAAGAACTCTGCTGCTCCTCCCAGTGCTATTCGAAAATTGGTGACAACCTCATCGAATATCAGTGGAATATCATTGTCCTCTGTAATCTCTCTGACAGCTTTGAGAAACTCTTTATCAGCTGAAATACTACCAAGACCGAATGCTGATACAGGTTCAATAATCACTGCTCCTAGATCTTTTCCATCTTTGCGAATTGATGACAGTGTTCCATCAATGTCATTATATGGAAGGATTAGAACATCCTGGGCAAAAGCCTTGGGAATACCTGCACTATCTATGTTTGGGAGAGGATTTTTGGGCTCTCCAGCAGTACTCAGAGTACTGATTAATACTGAGTCGTGTTGCCCATGGAAATTCCCCTCAAATTTCCCGATTCTATCTTTCTTCCGATATGCTCTCGCAGTTCGCAAAGCCATCAGTGTTGATTCCGTGCCAGTATTAACGAAACGGACCATATCAATTGCAGACATGAGCTGACATACCTTCTTGCCTAATTTCACCTCTATCTCGGCTGGCATATAGAAATGGACGCCTTTTTCCATCTGCTTCTTGACTGCATCCAACACAATCTTTGGGGAATGTCCCAGTATGTGGACTCCCGCACCCATCAATAAATCTGCATACTCATGTCCATCTATATCCCAAAGCTTTGCTCCTCTCGCATTACTCACATATACGGGATACGGCTCAAGGAATTTTCCATTGCCAGCTACACCACCTGGTAGTGATTTGCCAGCGTCTTGAAACATATTGAATGATTTCTGAGTCCGAGCTCTATACTGCTCTTCGAAATCAACCATAGAAATGCACCACGCCCTCTGACTGATTCCCTGTTTAAATGCTTTCTGGAAATATTTGAATATAGAGCTCTATATATTGGATAATAATCAATATTCTATGTCGTTTTCAGATAGTTTTCAAATTTAACAATAGGCTTAATATTCCTTCATGTCAGGTACAAGTTCCATGATGAAAGGTGGTTGAAACTTGGGCCAACAATCAAATGATGATTAATTGTCAACTCTGGATGCAAGGGGATGATTCGAATTATGGACTTTGATATCCTCATCAAGAATGGAATATTAGTTGATGGTGATGCACACAATAAATCACATGTTGATATAGGAATTAGAAATGAAAAGATTGGGGTGGTTCAACCAAATCTAGAATCTAAAGCAGATGTTGTGCTTGATGCGGAGAATCTCATTGTTGTACCGGGCTTCATCGATATGCATTCACATTCCGATTTCATTATCCCTGTTGTGGGATCAGCTGACTCGTTTATTCGGCAGGGAATTACGACCGCGGTTGCAGGAATGTGTGGTTCTAGTCTTGCTCCAATCAACCCTCAAAATCGTGATGAGTTCATTAGGGAGATGATCAGTTCCTCGCCACTGCTTTCGGATGTAGAGATTTCGTGGAACACTTTTGATCAGTACTTGAATGAAATGGAGCGTATACAGACTTCAATCAATCTTGCATTCGTTGTCGGTTATGAGAGTCTACGAATTGGTGGAGGTGCTGGATTTGAGAAGCGCTTCCCAACCAAGAGAGAAATTGAAGTCATGAAGCAGTTACTTGGTGATGCAATGAGCTCAGGTGCTTTTGGAATGAGCACTGGACTCATCTATGCGCCACAAGTGTTCGCGGAAACATCCGAGATAATTGAACTGGCCAAAATCTTAGCTCGGTATGATGGACTATACTTTTCTCACATCAGAGGTGAGGGCGCGTCAGTTTTCGATGCAATACTGGAAGTGGAAAGAATCGTACATGAATCTGGTTGCCGAGGAGGTCATATTGCTCATCACAAGATAGCTGACAAGAATCTTTGGGGTCAGAGTAGCAAGTCTCTGGGCCTCATACATTCCATCAACAAAAGAGGAATTAGCATCACAGTCGATTCTTATCCGTATGATAGAGGTTGTTCTTCTCTCATTACCGCTTTACCACCTTGGGCTAGAGAGGGAGGCGTTGAGGAGTCCATCAAGAGAGTGAGAGATGAGAATACTAGAAGGAGGATCATCTCCGAGGTTGAAGAGAATATCAATGAGGACACTTCAGCAATATGGGAAAATTGGATTAATACCGCTGGTTTTGAAAACATATTTGTTTCAACCGTTGAATCTGAAAAATGGGATGATATCACAGGTCTAAGTATCACAGAGATTTCTCAGACAAAGGGTTTAGATGAATGGGATGTCTTCTTCAACATCTTACAAGACGACAATGGTGCTACTATGGTCACTCTACGTTTTATGAGTGAGGTGGATGTTCGTCGCATCATGACCAGCGAATATCATATGTTTGGCACTGATGGCATGGCCACTACTCCTGATTATAAAAGTGGAATCGACCATCCGCGTTCTTACGGAACCTATCCTAGAATCCTCCGGAAATATGTGAGGGAGGAAGGATTACTGTCATTGAGAAACGCGATAGCAAAGATGACCACAATTCCAGCTAATCGTCTTGGACTCCCTGATAGAGGGAGAATAAATCCTGGGTGTTGGGCAGACTTGGTAATCTTCGATCATAAAACCATCAGTGATACAGCAACATATGAGAATCCAACACGATTCCCTGTTGGCATTCGATATGTCATCGTGAATGGAAAAATAGTGGTGGAGAATAACAGTCAATGTCGCATCTTCCCTGGAAGAGTTCTCCGGTTCAAGAGTCCACTTTTCTAGGCATCGACTCTGCTGGCTAGACTCAACTGGCCAAATGACACAAAGAGAAAACTGTCGACATTTCCTGACCCATCACGCCTAAATGTAACAGTAAACAGATCAGAATCCTTAGACCTGAATCTCATCTCTTTCACAGGTTCGAGCTCAGTGGAGGGTTGTCCAGTTGGAATGAATCTGAAACTCCCATCTTTGCTTAATGAGATTTCCACAACTTGACCAACGAGTCTATAAGAACCTTCAAGTGTCTTTAGAAATTCCACCCTAATCATGTCCACTTCTGGAAGTCGTTTGAAGAAAATTGGTGGTAACGATTCTTCTAACTTGATTGTTAATCCCGAGATATCGCCATATGCGTCTGTCTGAAATGAGAGCAGCTCCGTGAATTCCCATCTAGCAATCTGATATTGAAAAGTGTCATAGTGATAGTGTTCTAGTGGATATTCAGCAGTTCCATGTTTGATTCTGAGTAGTGCATCCTGTATATTGACTTCTAGAATCCCATATCCTGGGTGATGATATTTCCCCACATATTCTTGGAGAATGTGAATTGGTGAGGTGTTGTTCCTACGCAGTTCTTGTGAGAGCTTTCTTGTGTTTCTGATTACAGTGTGAAGGTTATTTTCAATGTGTTCGAACACATCACGCCATTCCACAGGATCTAATCCGAGTAGTTTATCGATTATTGAATATGATACAGCAGATGTAAGATAAGTATCGCTTTGGTTTACAATTGCATTAACACCAATTCTCATCTGCGGATGAAAAATCATCAAAGACCGAGAACCATCAAGAATTCCTCCATGTGAAATGATCTTGTTTCCTCTGTATATTTGGTTCATCCAACCAAGTGCCCATGCGTCCATACTGAACCAATCTTGCTCAGGGTAGAATCTATTCAGAGTTGTCTTCATCGATTCGGGACAGCCTGTTGCATCAAGTCCGGGAGTATATGTGAACTTGAGATTCTCTGATGATGCAAGCTGCTTCTTTCCTGCACTCCCATTGTTGAGGTGAAACTGCAACCATTTTCCTACATCGTGAGTGCTTGCATTGATACTTCCCGCTCCAGTCAAGGTTTCATAGTTGATAGCTTCACCCTCAGTTAGTTTGAATTCTCTTGACCTATAGTCAATCAGGTAGGGTGTGGAGTAGTTCTCGGTCTCTCTCATCTGTTCCACTGAGAAATTTGAGCTTCTCATTCCTAGCGGTTTGAAGATACGTTTCGAAATGAAGTCATTAAACTTCATTCCAGAGAGTTCTTCGACTATGATAGAAGCGGCAATATATGTGAGGTTGCAGTATTGCAAACTCTTTCGAATATCCGCAGTCAGGTCCAAGTGAGGTAGTCTCTCCAAGATTTCATCGTATTTGAAGAGATTGTCCACCCACACCATGTCGTGTCGAGGCAATCCGGTACGGTGTGAAAGCATATCGGTAATTGTGACCTGTCTGGACGCCACTGGATCCTTAAGTTTGAATTGAGGAAAATACTCTGATACAGGTGTATTCCACCTAAGTTTTCCCTCATCAACAAGTATTGCTATGGCTGTACTAGTGAAGGACTTTGAACATGATGCAATAATGTGCATCGTGTCTTTGGTCATCTCCAACTCCTGCTCCAAGTTTCGATAACCAAAGCCGCGCGAGTAAGCTATTCTACCTTTATTGAGGATTGTAACAGCTATGCCTGGTGCACCCCATTGATTCAGGAGATTTGAGATAAGTTTGTCCCAGTAATCTTCATTCATAGTTTTGTACTCCTATTTCTTTATCAGTTGTTAACACCAACTCCCCTAGATTGTGATTCTGATATTTATATTCAACTGAATAATATCGAACAAAAAATTTAACAAGTTGGATGAATTGCATATTTCTATATCTAGATTAGAATTAAATCCAGAAGTATGCATACAAAGTCGTATTTTGTGAGGTTGGAATTATGGAAGGAGCAAGTTGGCATGGAAAGATTCTGAGAGTTGATTTGACGGACAGGACATCTGCGGTGGAGAACTTGTCACAAAAGATATACCAAGATTACATCGGGGGAAAAGGTCTTGGATCATATTTGCTGTATCGTGACTTAAAGGCTGGAATTGATTCACTTAGCAAAGACAATATCCTTCTCTTCATGACTGGTCCCCTACAAGGTCTATCTGCACCTAATGTTGGTCGCTGGACTCTAGTTACCAAATCTCCTCTGACTGGTTTGTACTTAGACACTCATTGTGGAGGACCATTGGGTCGAGAGATAAAGAATGCGGGATATGATGCAATTGCAGTTGTTGGAAAATCAGATGTTCCGATCACTTTGATAATCAATGACAGTAATATCGAGTTTAGAAATGCTCAGCCGCTATGGGGGAAAGGAACACATGAAGCTACTCATATTCTTCATGAACAAACTGCAAAAGGTTCAGCAGTCTACGTTATTGGTCCTGCTGGTGAGAATCTGGTCTTATCTGCAACTGGGTGTTGTGAGCTCGCTCATCAGACAGGACGCGGAGGTGCAGGAGCAGTTCTTGGGTCGAAAAACTTGAAGGGTGTTGTAGCACGAGGTACTTCAAAGTTAAAGGCTGCAGATCCAACAGCAATCCGAGAAGTGAATAGAACTGTAACCAAGATATGGAATGAGAAGACTGGTTATGGATTCAAGGAATATGGGACACCTTTCTTGGTTGAGATTTCTAATGAGCGAGGTCAATTTCCAACACGAAACTTTCGGAATGGTTACTTCGATGAATATGAGTCCCTTACACCTGAGAAGATGCGTGAATGGTATATTGGTGCTCATTTATCCTGTCCTCATTGTATAATGAGGTGTACACATGCGTATCGAACAGAGGACCCACGGTGTCCAGGAACCGAGGTCGAATCGACTGTTGAGTATGAAACTTTGGGCCTATTGGGTGGAACTCTAGGAATCAATAATGCACAATGTGTTTTCCAGTTGAACCATCTGTGTGATGATCTTGGACTTGACACTATAGGTGCTGGCTCAGCGATTGGATTTGCTATGGAAGCATATGAACGTGGATTACTTAGTGAGGATGAGATAGGGTTTCCTCTTCCTTTTGGAGATTGTGAAGGTGCCAAGAAACTCGTCGAAATGATCGCAGCGAGAGAGGGTATAGGTGCAGTTCTTGCAAAAGGAACTCGTCTTGCAGCCAAAGAGATTGGCAAGGGAAGCGAAACTTTCGCAGTGCACGTAAAAGGTCTCGAAGTACCAGCTTGGGACCCACGAGGAAAGAGAGGCATGGGTCTCTCATATGCAACTGGGGATGTTGGTGCTAGTCATCTTCGAGGTTGGCCACAGACATTAGACAATCCAGATACATCCGCTTTGGATGTGGTTGAATCAATGGTGGAACAGCGTTACATCAAGATTCTTCGAGACAGTTTAATAGTCTGTCATCTGTCATATCATCTTCCTCTCTCTCATGATCAAAACATATCTTTGCTCAATGGTGCCACTGGTTTGAACTATGATGTAGAGAGCATTTCCATTTTTGGTCAAAGAATTGAAACACTCACTCGTCTTTTCAACAATCGAGAAGGAGTGTCAAGAAAGGATGATGTTCTACCTCCTCGACTTTGGGAATCTGAAACACATGGACCTGCTAAGGGTATGAAGTCCTTCATTGATCAAGATGATTTTGAAAGGTCTCTTGACAAGTACTACGAACTTCTAGGATGGGGGATGGATGGAATTCCTACAAGAAAAACAATAGAGAAGCTCGGTTTAGGTTCACAGATCTAAATCAATGAGGGAGCTGACAAAGACACATTTCAAAGATATCCCGATGACAGTGAACCAACATTATCCATTTTCAGGACCTCGGAATACCCCTCTCACATATAGCTGCCCTTGGAATATATTTCGATTTGAGTAAGCAATCTTGGCTAGATGTCCAATCGTGGATCTTCTAGGATTACCTTGGCGACCACTTGTGTTGATGTTCTAACGATCTCCTTATTCGCCATTAGAGCATCAAGTATCTTCATGTATTCATCTCTATTTTCTGATCGTGTAAGGACAAAGAAGTCAGTTTCACCCAGTGTAAAATATACTGCCCATACACCTGAAACCTTTGCTAGTTTCTTTCCAATTCGCTCATGGAAACCAGGTCCATATGAAGCTTGAACCTTAATCACAGTGATGTAATCCATCCCAAACTTCTCAGGATTGACTTTTGCATAGTACCCATCTATGACTCCTTCTCTTTCCAATCGCTTGACGCGATAATGAACTGTGGATGTTGGAGCATCCACCTTTTCAGCGATTTCCTGCAATGGTGTTCGGCAATCTTTCTGCAGTTCCCGTAGAATTGCACAGTCCATTTCGTCAAGCTTGTCGTGCTTAGTCATTTTCTCAATCCTCCTCATCCAAACAGGCAACCATTCTGCCATCTGGCTGCAACTTAAGTTCAGGTTCTTCATAAACACAATCAACCTTCGCAAATGGACAGCGTGGATGAAATCGACACCCAGTTGGCATCTTAATTGGATTTGGTGTTTCACCAGTTAATAGTATTTTGTCACGTTTAGCCACAGGATTCGGAACAGGTACGACAGACACAAGAGCTTTGGTGTATGGGTGATTAGGTTCATCGATTATCTGCTTCGCATCACCAGTTTCTACAACCTTGCCTAGATAGGTCACAGCGATGCGATCAGCCATCTGTTTTGCGACAGCTAAGTTGTGGGTAATAAACAGAATTGTAATTCCCATTCTATCTCTGAGGTCAAGCAAGAGTTTGAGAATTTGACCTCTCATCGAAACATCTAGCATGGACACTGG
>SOKL01000122.1 GCA_004376265.1 Candidatus Thorarchaeota archaeon | reverse complement strand
CTTTGGATCTTATGGAGGTCTAATCATTGGTGTTGCGCTCGGCCTTCTTCTAGAGATGAGATTTGTAAATTTCTCAATAGAACCGCATGAGGGACAGAAATGGCGTCTTGTATTACGAGCAGTTATTGGATTGATCCTGGTTATCGGACTCGTTCTAGGGCTTTCGCCAATTCTTCCAACTGAAGATATCTGGCTTCGCATGATCCGGTATTGCTTGGCTACGGTGGTGGGACTCTTCATCTGGCCCCTCATATTCAAGAAAGTCAACTTATGACTGGCTCGGTAGATTCAATAATCAGGCCATATAGACAAGATAGGTGAATTACGATGACAAAGGGAGAGAGTACACCATTATTGACACCAACGTACCCACGACCACCCTACCATTACGTTGACGCTAGGTTATTCCTAGCCTTGTTTAATCCGCCAGAGGACGCTATTCAAGATCTATTACCAGCCCCATTGCGTCCATCACAGATGCCTCTGGCAGGATTGATGTTTGGAGAGATGCCCTGTAAAGAAACAGGCACGTTCATGGAAACAGGACTATTGGTCCAGTGCATATTCGATAACCCCGAAACGAAACAAGAAGAGGTCGGAGTTTACTTCGCGTACAATTATGTTGACACTGACGTCGCGCAAGCATCAGGTAGAGAAATTTGGGGATACCCTCGTAAGCTTGCAGACATATCATTGAAGTGGAAAGGGGACACAATCACCGGCGCGGCAAAGAGAGATGATACTACTCTTTGGAAAGCCACGTGCAAGATGGATGATGAGGGCGAATGGATTGATAGCGGTCCGAACCTCAATGCAAAAGTGATTCCAAGTGTTACGGGAAAGGGATTCGATCTTTCAGTGTTGACTGCGGCTTATCTTGAATACACAATAAAGAACGGACGTTCTGGAGAAGTAGAGTTCGAGATTAAGAGTGGACCAAGAGATAATCTGGATCCTGTGAAGATTGAAACTCCAATGATAGGGCTTTACTTCGACTGCGATATCCTGGTTCCAGAGGGCAAAATTATCGCGGACCTGGATTTGTAGAGTGTCACATGTAATCAGATGCTTCCTTCTGCGCGAGCTTAATCCCTGCACTCCGGGCATAGTGTCGAGAGAGTTTAAGGCAAATAATTCCGAACGGTACAAGAGCTACATAGGAGAACAAAGGTCCCAAAAAGATACCTAGGCCAAGAATACTGGAGAGACCTGCAAAGCCAAGTAGATTGGGGAGAAGTTGAGCACGAAGCATGGACCACCCTCGAATTGGCATTTGAACAGAAGCACCTCTTTGTCTTGTGACCATCCGTTCAGCACGAAAATCACCGCCAATAGCAGCAGCATTTGCTGCAATTCCTCCTGCAGCTTGATTGATGAAGACACCTGAGAGAATTACGATGGGAACGTATACTAACAGACTAGGAGATAGTATGGAAACGAGAACAGAAACTGCAACACTTACGACAAATGCAAAGGGAGCTGAACTGTATATTTTTCCTAGTATGTAATCGTAAATGCTGAGTGGGGCAATCTGAAGGTTCATGAGATTACGCCCTTCATAGACTAATTCATACCCAGCAAAACTGACAGCGTATGAAATAACGAAGGGAACGACAATAGCAATAACGATGAAGGGTGTGAAACCCATTAACAGATCCCCGCCAGCAACTACTCCAAATACGATGATGATAATAAACCGGAGAGGTCCTACAAGATACTGAGCAAGTACTCTACCTTCCCTCTTGATATTCGTGATATTATACCATATCGATACGCTGATTGTAGTATTGAAATTGAATCCAGGGATTGCTTGTGGATTCCAGGTATCGTGAGCTATTGGTGTCTTCGTTTTAGATGATCTTTTTGATCCGCTAGCAAGCCATCCACTATAATGCGCAATCTCGCTCACGTAAGCATTCAAATTTACAAGAAGAATGGCGAGACCAGCATAAATCAGTGCCAGAAAAATTACACCGATTACTATTGGTTCTCCCACCAAAAAACCCAGAGCTAGAGAGCTTGTTGCTGCACCAGGACTGATCCCTGATGTGAGACCAAGAGAGCTTGCAATATCGATTAGGAACGGGAATAAATCCCCAAATCCATCAGAAAGAAAGCTGAAGTAATAAAACATAGCGCTAACAAGAACAGCCATGGAGGTTCCTATGAACCAACCAATTTGTTTGAGCCGTCTACGCCCTGCAAGGATTCGGGAGAATAGAAGGCCTACGAGACCTCCGATAGAAACCCCCAATGTTGAGAGGACAAGCATCATCCCAAGAAATGCGGGGATTGAAAGGAGTGCCAGGGGTGCATTAGACACCATGCTTAATCCAATGAAAATTGGTGTACCAATTACAAGGAAGAGAGTAGAACTATAGAGGATTATAATGAGTGTCTTCTCAAGAAATAGTGTGCGAAGAGGGAATGGCATTGTCATGAGGTGTTCCATTCTTGAGGCGTTACCCACAGTTGCTGCACTGATCATTATCGACCCAATGAAGGAGAATAATAGAAGGACATTGAATAATGAGGTGCCCATTCCAATATTGTCTGTAAGTAGTGTATCAAGAAACTCCCAGCCAAATAGGGGGACAACCCAATTTATTCCAACAATTATTACAATTCCAAAGGCTACAGCTGCAATTGGGATAAATAATCTACGAAGTGCACTCCTCTGTTTAGTTCTCTTCCCTTTCGCACCGGAAATTCTGAAACTTTGGGCCAGGTCCTGTTTCAGCAGGATCCATAGGTCGTTGAGTGTCACTTGACGTCACCCAGATACTCTGCAATCTTTTGCATGTCGGGTCCACCTGTCAAGGACAAGAATATCTCTTCAAGGGATTCCTCCCCTTTTGCTTGTACTCTAAGTTTATCCATTGATCCTTCTGCGACCATTTTACCTTCATGGATTATACCAATATTATCACAAAGCTGTTCGGCAATCTCAAGGATATGTGTGCTCATCAAAATCGTGGCTCCTTTTGCACGTAAGCCATTGATAATCTCCTTAATTGTTGCAGCTCCCCTTGGATCAATACCTGCTTGAACTTCATCCAAAATCAGTACTTTTGGTTGATGAATCAAAGCTGCAACAAGACTGATTTTACGCGACATTCCTTTGGAGTAGGTTTCGATGAGATCGTCACTTGCATCCTTGATATCTAGCAAGGTCAGTAGTTCATCCAGTTCTTCCTCCCGTTCAGGACCCCGCGGCATTCGCCAGATATCACTCACATAGTTTGCATACTCCCAACCAGTCAACCGTTCTGGAAGCACAGGTTCCTCGGGTACATACCCCATCATACGTTTTGCTTCTACAATCTCGTTCCGGATGTCAAAGCCCATCACCTTTGCTGTGCCTTCGGTTGGTTTCAATAGGCCGAGCAGCATTCTCATGGCGGTTGTTTTTCCGGACCCGTTCGGTCCAAGGAGACCGTAAATCTCTCCCGGATTAACCTGAAAAGATAGATTATCAACCGCTATGAACTCGCTAAACATTTTCTTTAATCCAATGGCCTCAATCATCAAAATCATGTTTCGTTATACTAAGGACAATTTATACCTTCACAAACGAGCGTTTGTTTCAACATAGTTATTCTGGCATGGTTCCTGTTGCCAAACGATAATAAGCAAGATTCTCATCGAACCAAACAGCACCCTCGGTGGCTTGCGTATGAAGACAGTTGAAGATGCTACTGGTGTAACTACTGAAGAAAGGAGAGAATCACCCGAGTTTGTCAGGACTAGCCTTGCTGCAGCAATGACCATGGGTAAGATACCTGGCAAGTTCTATCGAGATGCCAAACTCTATTGTATCAATATTCTTTTGACTTATGATGAGGGGTGTCATGCAAAATGTGCATATTGTGGGTTATCGGGATCAAGAGAATCTGAAACTGAGTGGACAGATAGTAGTTTCATTCGGGTGGATTGGCCGATTTTCTCAGTTGAAGAGATAAAGGAAGCTATCACTGATGGGACTTGTCCTCATGTCGAACGTACCTGTATTTCAATGATAACACTAGGTAACGCACGAGAGGATTGTATCTCAGTTGTTTCGCAGCTCAAAGATGTAATTCCAAGGATCTCGGTGCTCATCACTCCTACAATTATCAACAAAGACTGGCTAGTCCGTGTCAAAGAAGCAGGTGCTGATAAAGTTGGAATTGCTGTTGATGCGGCGACAGAGGAGATTTTTGACAAACTGAGAGGAAAGGATGTCCAAGGACCGCACAAATGGTCAAAGTATTGGCAAACTGTAGAAGAATCTGTTGATGTCTTTGGTCCTGATAATGTAGGTGTTCATCTCATTGTTGGTGTAGGTGAAACCGAGAAAGAAATGATTGAAACAATTCAAAGAGCACAAGACATCGGGGCAAGAACGCATTTGTTCTCTTTCTTCCCCGAAGAGGGTTCAGTTATGGAGGATAATCCACAACCACCCTTGGGCAGTTATAGAAGAGTCCAACTTGCACGGTACATCATAAACTACAATATTGGTTCCTATCGTGATATGAAGTTCAATGAAGATGGACAGTTGACTGATTTTGGTCTGTCTTCAGAAGAATATGACAAAGTTCTCAATATCGGTGAAGCGTTTATGACTTCAGGATGCAAAGGAGAAACGATAGACAACGCATGCAACCGTCCAATGGGCAACTGTACACCTTTTCAGGCCTCTATAGGACACTGGCGAAACTTCCCCATAAAGCCTGTCGAGGACGATATGAAGAAGATTCGTGAGCAGCTCAATGACTATTCCCATACCTATGAGGTGGATGACTCTAACTTTGATGAAGATTGATGACTTGATTCAAGACTGTTTCAACTTACCTGAGGACGACTTGGGAGATTATTTTGAGAAAGCCTTCAAAACCTCTAGAGAGCATTTCTCAAACAAGATGGCATTCTATGCTCCGGGATTAGTTCATTATGAAACTGATTTTCACGAAGCTACAGATCCCTATCGATTTCCCAGTATCTCTGTCACTGGAAAGGGTTGTGCCCTCAACTGTGAACATTGTAATGCACATCTCCTTGAAACAATGATTCCAGCCACTTCACCTGATGCGCTATGGAATGTATTCAATGAGATTAAAGAGAAAGGCGGGAGTGGTTGTTTAATCAGCGGTGGAGCAACGCCAAAAGGCGATACTCCGCTCATGGAGTTCATCCCAACAATCAAGAGAGCGAAAAATGACTTGGGCTTGGACATAGTTGTTCACACTGGCGTTGTGTATCCAGAAACTGCTCAAGCTCTTGGTGAAGCAGGCATTGATGGAGCGATGTTGGATATAATCGGTTCAGACGAAACACTTCGTCAGATTTACCACATGGACAAATCTGTAGATATCTTCGATGAATCTATGTCGCATCTCGAAGATTATGGTGTACCCTACATGCCTCACATCATAGCCGGACTTCATTATGGAGAGTTGGTTGGAGAGGCAGATGCTATCAAAATGATTGCTAAGCACAACCCTAACTCTGTAGTTGTTGTGGCTTTCATGCCTCTAGATCACACTCCTATGCAGGACACAAAACCAGCAAGTCCGATGGACATCGCTCGTGTAATCATTGCCACCAGATTAGCAATTCCTGAAAAACCTTTGATCCTGGGATGTGCAAGACCTCTTGGTGATCATCGAAGATCAACGGATAGACTAGCAATTGATGCGGGAGTCAATGGAATAGCATATCCATCAGATGAAGGGTATGAATATGCAGAAAAGAAGGGATTCAAACTGTCTTTTGCAGACCAGTGTTGTTCACTTATTGAACGAGTACTATGAAACTAGGTGACCAATGAATTGAGTGAGTGGCGGCTTCTCGACACAGGCATTCTCTCAGGAGCTGAGAACATGGCTTTGGATGATGTAATCCTTGAAGGCCGTGCTGAACACCAGACACCCAACACATTGAGGTTTCTTCAATTCAGACCGTCTACAGTTCTTGTCGGATATCATCAATCAGTTGAACAAGAAGTACGAGTCCCTTTTTGTACTCAAAACAATGTGGACATCAATCGAAGAATAACCGGGGGAGGTACAATTCTCTTTACTCCAACTTGTTTAGGTTGGGAGATATTCGCTGACAAGACCGCTCAAGGTGTGAATGAATTAAGAAAAGATCTCGGGAAACTTGCTGAGTTTGTCAGCAGTGGAGCTGTCTTGGGCCTCAAGAAACTCGGTGTTGATGCAGAGTTTAGACCAAAGAATGACATAGAGGTGAACGGGCGGAAAATATCAGGAACTGGAGGAACGGAACGTGGGGATTCCTTCATGTATCAGGGGACTCTACTCATTGATTTCGACATCGATCTGATGCTACGCTCTCTTAGAATACCGGTTGAGAAGTTGAAGGACAAGGAGATAGATAGTGTCAAGGAGAGAGTCACATGTCTCAATTGGGAACTGGGCTATGTGCCTCCACTGGATGAGATAAAGAATGTATTCAAAGAAGGCTTTGAAGAGATTCTTGGAGTCAGCCTTAAGCCGAGTGGACTACTTCATGTTGAAGAATCCATGTTTGATGAACGCCTTCCATATTTCAAGTCCAATGAATGGATAGACATGGTCAGACGACCTGAAAACACTGCAGGAAATGTCAGTGCAATGAAAAAGACTCCTGGGGGATTGATCAGGGTGTCTGTAGCCCTCGATATTCCTGGAAACTACATCATCAGTTCTTTCATCACCGGAGACTTCCAAGTGTTCCCACAGAGAGCAATTATGGACCTGGAAGCCAGACTTAAGGATGCTCCAACTGATGCGGATGCAATCAGAGGGATTGTCCATGGATTCTTCAATGAAACTGGCACAAGAGTATTCGGGATAGACCCCGATGATTTCGTCAACATAATCTTGGAAGCTGTAAAGAAAACTGCATTTTTGGATTATGGGGTATCCTTAGAAGATTCTAACCACCTGATGACAATAAACTTCATGCCGGACGAACTTGACAGACAGACCTTTGATTATGTGCTGCTTCCATATTGCGCAAAATTGATCGATTGTGAATTTAGATGGGTAGAGGGTTGTTCGATTTGCGGAGATTGTTCTACTAGCGATGTGTATGAACAAGTCCAAAAATTAGGCGTTCCAGTACGCACAGTTCAAAACTACGAGCACCTGATTGAAACAATCCATGAGTTCAAAGAAAAGGGGGCTCGAGGATACATAGGTTCGTGTTGTGAGGCATTCAAAAGTAAGCACCATGATGACCTGGTTGAAACCGGAGTTCCAATGCTCCTCATTGATGTAGATGATTCAACATGCTATGACCTTGGCAAGGAACACGATGCATACGCAGGAAGTTTCGAAGGTCAGACAGTTCTTAAGAACGACCTTCTAATACACATCATTCAGACCATGTGGGACAGGAAAACCCTGAAGGCGAGTATTGATGTCGAATAGAGATTATGATGTGATTGTTGTTGGTGGCGGACCTGCAGGTTCAGCAACAGCAATCGGTTGTGCCACAGCAGGAAAGAAGGTCCTCTTAGTTGAGAAGGGTTCTCGAGAACGGGACAAACCTTGTGGTGGAGTTCTGCCACTTGTTGCACCAGATACAATTGAAGACATCGTAGGAGAATCTATTCCTGATGAGGCTAGGGCAGACCCAACTGAACTCGGGTTGTACTATGTTCCTCCAAGTGGGAGAGAAAATAGCGGCAGAGTCAAGAACTATTCAATTCACAACATCGACCGGGGACCATTCGACCAATGGCTACGTGATCTAGCTGAGGACTCTGGAGTTATAGTGAAACATGATTCACAATGCATCGATGTCACAAAGACTGACCAGTACAAGGTCATAGTTGACGCAAAGGGAGGAAAGTCAATCGTCCGTGCAGATTACATAGTTGGTGCTGACGGTGTGAGGTCTACTGTTCGAG
>SOKL01000220.1 GCA_004376265.1 Candidatus Thorarchaeota archaeon | reverse complement strand
CCTGAAGTGCCAAGAATATCACCACAGGGGTATGCCCAGATATACCCATCAACTGGGCAATCAACTCGTTCCAAGATGTCACCATAGAGGTCATAGATCTCTGCAAACACTTCTCCTTTCTTCATGAAGTCACCTGGTGTCTTCAGAAAACGAATGAGACCTCCTCTGTTTGCATGAATAATACCATGAAATGTACAGATACCAGGAATGATCAGGATTCCCTCCTGGGATTCAATATCTCCATCTATCATGTCAAAAGCTTTCATGATATTGAGAATCCCACGAACTCCGACTGTGGTTGAGGGTTCAGAAATCCATCTTCCATCAATGAGTTCTATGAGAATGTCAGGAACCCCGTTCTTAACAGCTAGATTAGCAAGTGTATCTGGCGCATCATCTGCGATGGGGACACTTTCAACCACATTGGTCACACCAAAAACCTCAGCCATCTTCTCCAGCTTATCCTTTGTCTTCGGATTACCTATATTGATTTCAGTGAAGAAGAGCGAGTCTGGTCTAACGTTACAATGGATATTAAGGACCATGTCAACCTTGCTCCATGCCTCCTGCCAGAGTGTATGTGCAAGTCTCTCTGTTGCGTTACCGTTGGGCTTGTCAGCAGTCAAAGGACTTGCACTTCCTCCACCACCCAGATCAAGATTGTCAATCCACGACAGATACTGGTGATGCATGAAAGCCAGTGGATTCTCCACGGGAATTCCGATAATAGCTCCTCTGAGATTCTTGGGATTCACTTTTTCCCTCATTATCTTGATAATTACCTCAACGCCCTGAATCTCTATACCATGTTGCGTGGAAACTATGAGAATAGTTGGCCCATCCTTTTCTCCATTCATTACGAGAACGGGGACGTCGATACTAGTCGTTGTATTCAGTTCAATTCCTTTGATAACTCCCTTCTGGAGTTCACCTCTTTTTGCTGTCGCCGTACCGACTTTGAGTTCAACAGGCATATTATAGACCTCTCAAACTACTGGTAACACCGTGGAACATATTCTTTTTGGGAACCTCAAGATTCTGACCGCATCCGAACTTCGATATATATTACTAGAAGGAGGAGAAACAGCATAATTGAAACTAAATAGAATATTTGGATCCAATAGGCTAGGATAGGGTCAAGAGATATCGAGTATATACGAACTAGATATTCTACTGCAGTGAGTATTAGCAAAATGGTACCAAAGACAATTATGAGATTTTTCAGAATAGATCTTCGACTCAAATTGACCACATTGGAGAAACCTGCAAGGTTCCTTATAGATGGTCTTCATTGGACTTACGACGTGCTTGTGCCATCTGTGCTACAATCACACCAATCACTGTGATAGTACCTCCAAAGATCTGTAGAAAGGTTACTGTTTCATTAAGAATAAAGATTGACAGCAAGATGCCCCAAACTGCAATCAAATTCAGCATAATTTGGACTAGAGAAGCTTCAATGTGCTTCATAGACTCATAATAGAGAATGAATGCAATCACAGTGTTCACAACTGCCACCCACATCATGATTAGCCAAGATTGCATGCTCATAGTGAATAAAACTGTAACATCATCAAGGAGTGTTGCAGATATCCAAATGAATGGTACTGCAATTAGTGTGCTGTAGAATGTGAGTGAAACGGCATCAATTGACTTGATAGCTATCTTACCAACTATTCCGTTGATTGCAAAGAAGAATGTAGATACAATCACGATGATAGCTCCAAGAAAGCGCAAGATGTCAAATGTAGAGTTCTCTGGAGTAATGTTCATGACTATGAGGATAGCGCCAATAGTAGCTAGAACAAGGCCAACTGTCTTCTCAAACGTGATTTTCTCATTCAACACAGGTGCAGCAAGGATGACAGCAAAAATGGGTGTCAGATTCAAGAGAAGAATAGCATCACTCGCTGTCGATAGCTCGAGGCCAATATATTGGAGAATCTGGGAAATGAAAGGTCCACTCAGTCCAGCGACCAAGAGAAGTTTCCAGTTCTTTTTCACATCTTCGACAGTTTGTTTCTTCTTGTGTTGAAGAGTTATTACAAGGAGAAATGGAACAGCAAGTGTGTATCTTAGAGCTACAAAGACAATAGGACCTACTTCTGCAAAGATAAGCTTCGCAAAGATCAAAGATGAAGCCCACAGGACTGTTGTCAGTATGATTGCTAAATATGCCAAAGAGGTCCTGCTCATATCTTGCTCCTCGTACTGGTTGTTTAAGATTGAACTCTCTGATAAGCTGAACTGAACAAGTCCAACGGGAGTCCCTGTGCGGACAAAATTAGCGAATTATCTCGCGGAACGAGCCACTCGCTCTCGCTCTTCTTTTCTTGAAATTGCAAAGCTGCCAGTATCTTTCTTGTAAGCGAGAAGTAATTCATCGACCAAGCATTCTTCGAATGACTTAGCGTTCTTGTGTGCTGAACGAACTGCACCAACTGAGAGATGTTTCAGGGCGAGATCAATTCTTCTTTGTGGTGAAACATCAACAGAGCGAGGGTAAGCCATACCACCGTAGGAGATTCTTGTGGTTTCCTCTGCAGGGGCTGCATTCTCAATCGCTGTGACAAGAACTTGAACTGGATTTAGTCCGGTTCTGTAATTGATGATTTCAAAGGCACGCCTGAGTTTGGAGATTGCTCGTAGTTTCTTTCCAGCGCCTCTCCCAGTTCGTGTCTTCTTGTCCTTTCTACGACCTGCGTTGAGCATTTTATTGACAAATCTCTCAACAATAGGAACGCTAGACTTGTGGAATCTCTTGTGAGCATGACGACCAGATGTGTGAGGAATCAAAACGGGTTTCAATGAGATATACCGTGCCAGACCAACATCGTGAATCTGCACATCTATGGAGTCCCACTTGCCAAACAAGAGAAGTTCGGGTGGATCATAAGAGGGGGTGTTTTCAACAACTGGTTCAACTGTTTCTTCTTTTGACATTCTGACCACCTAACGAATTGGTTTCTCTTTTCTTCCGTAGATCAGCGACTCCAGGCCGACTCCGTTCACTTTAATAACTTTCCACGAAACTCCGGGTAAGTCACCAACTGGGCCTCCTTGAGCACCACCAATTCCCTCAATGATGACAGAGTCGTGTTCGTCTATGTATTTCAGGCCACCGTCCCCAGGTATGAATGCGGTGATCTGTTTTCCATTCTTTGACAGTTGAATTCGTACAGCCTTTCGAATAGCTGAGTTGGGCTGTTTTGATTCAATACCTACTTTTTCGAGTACAATTCCTCTTGCCTGAGGAGCACCCTCTAGGGGGTCAGTCTTCCTCTTCAGCTTCAAAATACGCCTCTTGTAAGCGGGCTTCTTCCAGCGGAACTTCTTCCTCTTTCGCACGAGAGGTCGTGCTGCGAATTCGCCCAGTGGGGATTTTGAACTTGTCAAGATAATCTACCTCTTAGCAATCAACGTACCGTCCAGGAAACGCTCTGCATGGTGGTTATCGGCTCCCGTCTGTGTAACCTTAAAAGGCTATTGAAAAGTAAGCTTTCGAAAATGCCTCAGGCAATCACAACGTTGTTTAAATCGAAGTGACGACGCACTAGAATTCGTGCTCGAGCAACGTTTCGGCCATCACGACCTATTGCAATTCCGCGGTCTTCTTTATTTACAGTGACTGATGCCACTTTAGTACCGTCACGATGTTCTATGATTTTCACCTGCTCAACTCTAGCTGGCGCAAGAGCACTCTTGACAAATGCTTCAGCAGATTCTGCCATCTCAACAACATCAACAATTCGTCCGAAAGCCTCTGATGCAGCTTTTACGTTCACTCCACCGCGACCAATGGCCTTACCAAGCTGCTTAGGCCGGACTACAATAATGATTCTCTCTCCCTCATCATCACGGATTACGTCGATCGCTGCAGCGCCTGTAATCTGTTCAAACTTGGCGATGAGTGCCATGTCCTCCATGGAGAGTTTAACTCGGCCCAAAAAAATCGCCTCAAACCATTTTTAGGATTTTTGAGTCGCCGGGCTTGATTATCGCTATTGCAGAAACCATGAACGGTTTGCCTACAACCTCACCTAAATCCCAAGATGTGCCTTCGAACATTTGGACCTTGATATCTGATAATTTTGCAAATCTTGTGATATCATCGGAATCATTTTTTGGGCAGTTTGCAGCCATTACTACGAGTTTCGCCGCACCACTCTTGATTGCATCGATTGAAGATTTTGCACCTATTTTGCATTTGCCGGTGTTTACTGCACTTGCTATTGGTTGATTCAGGCTCATTCTATGACCTCATATGTGGTTTGTGGACAGAACGGAACAGGTTGCGTCAAATGACTTTCAGTTTTAATGTTTCCGTCATGGTCTTATCGCTTCTTCTTCTTAGAAGAAGTGAATTGTGGGTTCATGAGGAGATCAATAGCCCCTGTTCCTAATGGGATGAGCTGGCCTAGAATTACATTCTCTGTGATTCCTTTGAGAGGATCTCGTGTTCCAGCGATTCCTGCACCAAGCAAGTGCTTGATTGTAACCTCAAAGGCGGCTCTTGCTAGAGCACTGTTCTTTGAACCGGAGATACCATGTCGACCAATCTGACGGATTGTGCCATCAGCAGTCATCATGTCTGCAACGAGAATGATGTGTCTCACGTCTACATCCATACCCTGTTCATTGAGCACACTCATAGCTTCTTGGATAATGGCGTTTCTGGTGGCCTCGACTCCGAGCACATGAAAGATCTCTCGAAGGTTATTCGTGTAGATCCTATGAGGATTCACACCCTCAATTTCTAGAGCGTCTTCCAAGTTTGAGCCCTCAGTGTAAAGCACATACCCATCAGATTCTTTTCGAATCACAACATGTGTGACACTGTTGATCCCTTTGACACGTACTTCGCGGATTTTTTCACTCAGTCGTTGAAGATCTGCAAGGGTTTCATTTGCAGGGTACACGAAGATTGTATTCTCGGATGACTCCACCTCTCCCTTGGCTTTTATTTTCGCCTGTATTGCCTCAGCAACAATCTCGACTGTAAGTCCCTTGTCCTCCATTAATTCAGGATCAAATCGGATGTCAATAGCCTGTCGAAGTAGGTCGATTGAAACATTACTTGCAACACTCTCGACTAGTACCATCTCAATGTTTCTGGCAATGGCTTTAGCCTCATTACGTTGATTAGCAATGTCTTCATTTAGATAGATCTTCATGGTGGGAGTGCTTGGATTATTCCTAGCATCGACAATCTCGATAAGCCTAGGAAGACCTTGTGTAACACTTAGTTCTGCAACACCTGCATAGTGAAAAGTTCGAAGTGTCATTTGTGTTCCTGGTTCTCCAATGCTCTGGGCTGCAACGGTGCCCACAGCCTCACCAGGCTCCACTAGTGACCTCTCGTAAGACTCTACCACGTTGTCACAGATAGTGTCAAACTCCTTCTTTGTGATGTCCAGACTACTCAACTTTGTTTCCAGCTCGTCCATTACGCTTGGAGGAAGTCTACGTTCTTCTCGCATTTTCTCGAACCGTTTCTCCATATGTTTGGCAATGAGAGAACTTACGATAGGTTCCTTTGCCACAGGTTTCTTGGCGGCAGTTGTCTTCTTCGTCGGGGGTTTTTTAGCAGTTGTTTTCTTTGCTGTGGGTTTCTTCTTAGCTGCTGGTTTCTTAGTAGCAGTTGTCTTCTGGGTTGATTTGCTTTTCTTGGTTGTCTTTTTTGACACTGTCTAGACCTCCCCTAATCCATCTTTCCTATGCCTAGGACTTTCTCAATTGCTATGTCTATATTGACAGAGCGTCCGTGGTCAGATTTGCTTGGGTCGACACCATCATCACCAAAACGAAATTGGACTATTCTTCCCGGTGCAGTTCTGACTGTTCCATCGCTCTCTACTTTGAGATCCTGTAGAGCAGTCATGAGACGTCTCTGCATGTATCCTGATGTTGAGGTTCGCACAGCAGTGTCTACAAGACCTTCACGGCCTCCTGCTGCGTGGAACCAGTATTCTATTGGATCAAGTCCACTCTTATAGCTAGATGTAACAAAACCTCGTGCTCGTGCGCCAAGATCACCCCTCTCGAAATGTGGGAGCGTACGTCCAACATAACCTCTGCTGATACGTTCTCCTCTAACTGCCTGTTGTCCTACGACAGCAGCCATTTGTGAGAGGTTCAATCTTGAACCACGGGCTCCGGTCTGAGCCATGATAACAGCTGAGTTCTCAAGACCGAGGTGTTCACCTGCTACCTCACCCGCAGAGTCTCGTGCTTCGGCTAGAGTGGCCATAATTCTCTGCTCGAGAGTTTCCAATAGAGTTTGACCTGGATTCGGATCCAGTTCATCTCGTTTGTATGTTTCAATGAGTTGGTTCACCTTAGCGTCTGCATCACTAAGAATCCGTTTGATTCGTTGAGAAGCCGCACGAGGCAAGGTGACATCATTAAGACCCATAGAAAATCCTCTGTCAGTGATAAGTCGGACAAGGAGTCTTCCAAACGAATCTAAAAAGATTCTAGCGGTAGTCGGACCCTTCTCCTTGATTATTCGGTGGAAGAGAGAGTCTGGTTCACCCGCACCAATTGCTTTCTCATCAACTACACCAAACTCTAGATTACCATCACGAATCACTACATAGGAGTCGTACTCACAGTCTTCTCTCTTACAGGTTTCACATTTTCGACAGATGTTCGCTTTGAAGGAGATGTTGATTCCCTCGGGCACGAACATGCTGAAAATCTGTTTACCAGTCCATAATCGAACTGGAGAAAGGATTGCGGGTTCTGGAAGTGTACCCTCAAAATTAGCAGTTGCCAAGAGTTGGTTCACTTGGTTCAATGTATAAAGGCTGGATTTCCTTGTCAGTAGGAAAGCAGCTGAGATATAATCCTGAAGTGCTCCAATGATGGGGCCTCCATATCTTGGGGACAGGATTTGTTCCTGCACTCTCATCAGAACTCTAGCCTCAGCGCGCGATTCCTCGGACTGTGGTACATGAAGGTTCATCTCATCACCATCAAAGTCTGCGTTATATGGTGGACAGACGTACAATGAAAGCCTGAAAGTCCTATAGGGCATCACGCGCACTTCATGTGCCATAATGGACATTCTGTGTAGTGAAGGTTGTCTGTTGAATAGAACTATGTCTCCAGAGTTCAGATGCCGTTCAACAATGAAACCAGGTTCAATGGTATCCGCAATGACTGATCGCTCTTTCACGAAACGCAAATCAACACGACGACCATCCGTGCGAATAAGATAGTTACATCCAGGATGCCTCTCAGGACCACGAATGACAAGTTCCTTCATCTCCTCAATGTTCCATTCGGTCACTCGTTGCGGAATGGTAAGGATTTTAGCAATCTGTTCTGGTACACCGACCTCGTTCATGCTGAGGTTCGGGTCTGGAGATATTACCGTACGTGCTGAGAAGTCAACTCGTTTTCCTGATAGGTTGGAGCGGAAACGACCCTCCTTACCCTTCAGTCGCTGAGCTAATGTTCTAAGCGCACGGCCTGACCTATGTCTTGCAGGCGGAATTCCACTTACACCATTATCAAAGTAAGTGGTACAATGATATTGTAACAACTCCCATAGATCTTCAACAATTAGTTGAGGAGCTCCAGCGTCCAAGTTTTCCCGAAGTCTTTGGTTAATACGAATGATATCAATGAGCTTATGACTAAGGTCATCCTCGCTCCTCACACCTGATTCGAGTGTGATTGACGGGCGAACAGTTACTGGTGGCACTGAGAGTACAGTGAGAATAGACCATTCAAGTCGAGCAGCCTCTGGATTGATACCCAAGAGACGATAGTCATCATCAGTGATGTTCTCTAACCGAGCTCTGATGTCAATCGGAGTGAGCCGCACTGAACCTGCTTCACCCACTTCATAGATTGAGGTAGGTTTCTCTAGTTTCAGCTTGAGTTGTGGTTCTTCACAATGAGGACATGCCTTGACCTTTGCTGCTCTCTTCAGAATCTCATTGGATAGATTAGCAGTCTTTTGTCCAATCTCGGGGTATCTCTTGAAGAGTTGTTGATAGTGATCAATCTCCTCATCTGAGAGTAGTATCCTGTTGCACTGCCTGCAAATAGAACGAAGAACCTTGTGAATGACTTTCGCATATCCTTCATGCATGATTGGGCGCGCAAGTTCGATATGACCAAAATGTCCTGGACAGTTGCCGACTCTGTTACCACAAGTTCTGCAACGCTGACCAGGGTCAATCACACCGAGTTTTGGATCCATAATACCGCTATCAATTGGATAGCCATCTTCGTCATATGTATCAGCTACGACAATTTGAGCAATAGACATCTTACGTATGTCTTCAGGGGACAGTAATCCGAACTCTATCGCATCAATTTTCTTGGTTGTTAATCCTGTGATCATTTAGATCATCTCCTTCAAGCGTAGCCTTGTGGCTAGGCCAAGTGACATCATTTCTTGTATTAGCAGCTTGAAAGCATAAGATACAACAACACTACTGATTTTGGCGTTGGTTCCGCAAATCGGACAATAGTACTGATCTTTGTTCCGATCATAAACACCAATGAGACCACACTCTTCACAGACAAGCATGTTGCTTTTGTCTGACTCATCAAGAAGTCGACCTTTGAGAAGAATGGCTGCTCCATGACCAATTAGTACGTCACGCTCCATTTCTCCAAACCGTAGACCACCTTCCCTAGCACGTCCCTCCGTGGGTTGACGTGTCAGAATTTGGACTGGACCTCTAGCTCGAGCGTGTATCTTGTCAGCGACCATGTGGTGGAGTTTCTGATAGAAGATGACACCCATGAATATGTCAGCCTTGAGCTTCTCACCAGTGATTCCAGAGTACATGGTTTCGCGACCATTGTGCTTTAGACCATGCTTTTTGAGTATGTCAAAGAGTTCTTGTTCTGTAACACCACAGAATGGTGTGGCATCTTGTTGCTTACCAATCATGCAGGCAGCCTTACCAGCAACCATCTCCAAAATCTGGCCAATGGTCATTCTGCTTGGAATTGCATGTGGATTGACGAGCAAATCAGGCACAACTCCATCCTCTGTGAATGGGAGATCTTGTTGAGGTACTATATATCCAATGACTCCTTTCTGTCCATGACGGGATGCGTACTTATCACCTAACTCGGGTATTCTGAGGTCTCGAACCTTTACCTTTACCAAACGATTGCCATCGATGGTTTCTGTGAGGATGACACTGTCAACGACACCAGCTTCTCCATGACGCACAGCCACAGAGGTTTCACGGCGGTTCGGTGAAGCAATCTCGAACTCAGAATATTCTTCAAGGAATCTCGGTGGGGAAGTTCTGCCAATGAGTACGTCACCGCCCAGCACTTCCACCTCGGTTTCGATGATACCATCTTCACCAAGGTTTCTGTATGATTCTGATGCTCTGTATCCTCTCACGCTGCGGTCAGGAACCTCAAACCGATCTTCCTGTCCACCAGGATACTTTCGTTCTTCACTCTCGTACACTCTTGCGAAAGTACTTCTTCCCAAGCCTCTCTCAATAGAGGCCTTGTTCATAATGAGCGCATCTTCAATGTTATAGCCTTCAAATGAAAGAATGGCCACAATGAAGTTCTGTCCTGCAGGACGATCTTCGTAACCAATAGAGTCCATTGCACGGGTTTTGACTAATGGAACCTGAGGATAATGGAAAAAGTGTGAACGTGTATCAGCACGATATCTGAAATTGGAGGATGGTACTCCTACTGATTGTTTTGCCATGCCCGCCATGTATACATTACGAGGTGACTGGTTTCGTTCTGGAAATGGAATAAGTGCAGCTGATATCCCCAGAATTGTTGAGGGAACAATCTCCATGTGAGTAGTATTGGGACCAATCTCATCAGGGTACATTGCAATCAGCGTGTTCTCCTCTTCTTCTGCGTCAATGAACTCTACAGTTCCATTCCGAAGAAGGTCAAGGAAACCCCACTCAGTATCTGTCACCATTTTCAGATGCTCATCCGTGAGGCTACTCTTTCCATTCTCTACAACAATGACAGGTCTTCTCACACGACCAGCATCGCAGTTAACCTGCACTTCATGTGTATCCTCATAGTATGCGATGTTTGACTGATGATCTATCTCTCCAGTACGACGCTTCTGTCGCAATGTCTTTACCAATACCTGTGGAGCAGGGTGAATTCCAACGAGTCGACCATTCAGAAAGACATCAGCCCATTTTGCACCTCGTTTTCCGAGTAGTTTCTCGATTGGTTCAACTTCTGCCTTGAGTAAGGCACGTTCTATGGCATCTTCTTCCGTGCCAACGGAGATGTAGGCCATCATTGCGAGATTCTTAACAAGACCACAGTTGGGTCCCTCAGGGGTTTCATTAGGACATATCTTACCCCAGTGAGTCGAGTGAAGGTCTCGTGCCTCAAAGTGTGGTTGTGAACGTGAAAGCGGTGATACAACTCTTCTTAGATGTGATAATGAAGAAATGTAGTTGGTCCGATCAAGTAGTTGTGATACACCTGCCTTACCACCAACCCAGTTGCCTGTTGCCAAAGCATGCTTCAGTCTCTGTGTGATTACATCTGCTCTAACTGCAGTTCTGATATTGGGTTTACGGCCACGAACTGCGGTACGCTCTAGTTGGTACTTGATATCACGAGTCAATGAATAGAGAGCCACTCGGAACAGTGACATCAGAAGGTCTCCAGAGAGCTTCAGACGTTTGTTGGCATAATGGTCCTTATCATCGGGTGATCGTTTGTTAAGTACCAATTCAAGAAGACGTTCTACCATCTGACCGAGATAGTAAGCCTTCTGGAGGCGGCTATCATCTTCAGTTCCAATATGTGGTAGAAGATAACGGTCGAGTACTTTTTCTGCACGAGCAAGCCTGTATTCCTTCGTCTGGCCGACGGCAACACGTTTTCCAATAAAGTCCAAGGCGTTGGTGCGTGTAGAACCCTCTACTTCTTCAAGCTCTGCATTGATTGGAGCGGACTGTTCGATTGTGACAATGAGTTCGTTACGGATTTCATCATCATCTGAGATGACATCAACAATTTCCCTGTCAGACTCGAGTCCAAGCGCTTTCAAAAGAATAGCGAGTGGAATCTTGCCGGGCACAGACGGGAACGAAACTCTTAGCTCTCCTGTTCTCTTTCGTTCGATTGTCACTGGCGCTCTGAATCCGCGAGAGGTCGAGAAAACTTTAGCAACGTGCGTAAAGCTAGAGCTCTTGCTCGCCACTTCAATCAGAATCCTATTCGGCGCTAAATCCTCTTGTGTAACTAGTACACGCTCTGACCCATTGATTATGAAATATCCACCGGGATCCTTTGGGTCCTCACCATGTTGGATGAGCTCATCATCTGACAATTCATAGAGATGGCATTTCTCACTTCTAAGCATGATGGGTAAGTTACCAATGTATATCCTCATTGTTTCAAGCCGTGTGGACACTGACCCTTCCTTTCGGACCGGGGTCATGTCAAGGTGTATCTTGCTTGCATAAGTAAGGTTTCTAATTCTAGCTTCATTAGGGTAGAGCTTGTGTTCGCTGCCATCAGCCTCACGAATAGTAGGCTCATCTATGTGGATCTCTCCTAGTTCCACGATATAGCCTTCTATCTTTGGCGTCAGCTTGCCAACGCTGTCTACCACAAATTGGAGCTCTTCTCTGATAAACCGGTTAAACGAGTCAAGATGCTGACCTACTAATCCATATTGATCAAAAAATGACTCTATCACTGGCCAATACTTGTCCCGTTCTTGTGTGCCCTTTGCCATGTAATCACATCGTGATTGTGAAGGACGGGGATACTACTGCTATGCATTCACGCTTCCCAACGCATGGAACCCAGAAAATCCGAGCTCACCAACTGCCTGCAATAGCCGCCCCGCTTGTTGTTTTACTCTAACAGTACTACTCCGAGCCGCATGCAATGGCGGGCTCGGCGGGATTCGAACCCGCGGCCATCAGGTTAAAAGCCTGCTGCGCTACCTGTCTGCGCCACGAGCCCTAGAGTCAAGTTTGACTATAGTTGCCCCACCATCTATGACATCGTCGTGCATTACAACAAATCCAGTGGACGCAACATACGACCATGCATGAGAGGGAAGCAGTTCTGTCTGAGCAAAGGACGGGGAATTCTGTGGGCATAAAAGGCTTGCGATAAAACGACAAATGGCGTAACATCTAGGGACGGCTTGGCTATGTGAGCCATGATAATATGGACCTCAATCAGTAATAAATCTATCACCGGTTCCTATAAAGTGAGTGAACCCCAACTTTACAAAAACTTCTATGTTCCACCCTTCCCCTGCCAGTGTCACGACCTCTTGATGTCAATTGGACATCAAGATTAGCAAGAGCATTGTCTACTTTCATCGGGATAGGAACGAAGAACATGAAGTTGATCAATCTGATGACTGATTTCGATTTATTATGTTTGATGATTGTAAGGAAAAGTGGCGCCCCCGCCGGGATTTGAACCCGGATCTCAAGAGATCTGCTCCAAGGTGTCAACCACATTGGATTGACAGTCTTGAATGCTCACCGGATACTGCAGACTATCTGCAGTATTAACCGGACTACACTACAGGGGCATCCAGTGCGCTCGACTCTCGATTTTCCTATAAAGTTGTCGCTGCAATGTCGAGTCCATAGAAAGAATATATTGCTGTATTGATGTGGTGGATACAGCGAAGGCCTATTGAGATGGCTCCTACGTCATATCCCCCTTATCTTTCGGACACATGTTAGACCTGTAATGAATACCTTGGAGCCTACGTGGTTTATATCCATTCAATTCGAATATCCAATAAAAGGAAAAGACTGCATTGCTAGACAGAGAAAAGCTTTACATTACGACGAGTGAAGCTATCCATAAAATCGAACAGATTCTTGAGAGGTATGATCCACTCTCGGTCATCTCTGTTCTAGCTAGGGATTTATACAATCCACTATTCTTGGCGTTTCCAGAAGGATATAGTGAACCTCTGTTGGAATACCTCATGAGTCTAGCGTTAGCAAAACCATATCCAGCGGCAGTAAAGAAACCTCCACCCAACTTGAGAGAGATAATCTATGAGCATTGGTCGATATTGAAATTTTCAGTTCCCTTCTATATTGCAGGTAATCGAAGTGAGAGGACTGAAGCTGAGCTTCGATTCGATCTCATTAACAGATTCATTAACATAAGAGGCGATGCATACATACAGCATTTGAGGTTGACAAGCCATGAGTTGCTCGAAAGTCACGCACTACACTTGGAGGAAACGGTGGGTTTCTCTGAGAGCAACATGAAGACCTTCTTCAAGAGGATAGAAGATACAATCAAATCACACGGACGAGAGATGAAAGCTCCCGACTCCTCACATGCTTACGAAGTTTTTGAGATCAAACCTCTGGGAGATAAGGAATCATTGATTCTTGAGTCACTAAGCTGTGAATTTGGTGATAACAAAGAGTTTCTGGAAGTGCCAAAGTGGAGAGGATGGCCCACAAATGACACGATTATCTCATCACGTCCGATTATAAAACACAACAACAGATATTTCGTCTTCCATCTACCTCTGATGAATAGAAACACTAGGTCATTTATGGAGTCACTGCTGGAAAAAAAGTCTGATGCATACTACACAAGAAAATACCTTCCTTCACGGGATGAGTATTTAGAACATACTGCAGCCAAACTCCTCCACTCAATACTACCCAAAGCGGAAGTTCATCCCAAATTAGTCTATGATGTTATTGAGGATAATGAGAAAAAACACTGTGAGCTGGATAGTCTAATAATCTATGATGAGTGTCTGGTCATAGTAGAAACCAAAGCTGGTGAACTTCGGATTCCTTCTAAACGAGGTCACCCTGAGAAATTTGAAAGAGATCTAGAAGATATCCTGAAAAAGGCTCACGAACAAGCAACAAGAGCTATTCAATATATCAACTCTGCACCCGAAGTAACATTCTACGAAAACAAGAAACCCATCATAATTCGCAAAGAAGATTATCGACATGTCTTCATTGTCCTAGTAAACTTTGAACCTCTCTATACATTGAGTACACATCTCTCAACAGCGAAAAGATTAGGTCTTCTCGCTGGAGAAGAATGGCCTTGGTTTGTGTATTTGAACGATTTTCGTGTGATATCCGAGATTGTTGAACACCCCTCTACATTCCTTCACTATCTTCAGAAACGTATTGCATTGAATGAACTTGTATCACTCAAATCCTTCGATGAGTTAGATTATTTCATGTATTATATCAGAAATGGGAGTTTTCCCACACCGGAGGCGATTGACCCCAATGATATAACTCTAATCGGGATTCACACTCCTGAGCTCGATGCCTATTATGATGTGTGGTTAGAACATGGGCTTGTAGAGATGCCAAAACCAACCATAGAAATGCAGGGCTCTTTCAAACTGCTACTCACGAAACTTGAAACAGAACAACCTCCAGGTTTTACATCTTCATGTTTTCATCTACTAGATACAGATGATACAAAGCGCGCTGAAATTGGTAGAGTGATTGAGAGGTGCGAAAGGAGAAATGAGGAATCAGGATCCTCGATGATGAGGTTTAGAGTCGGCAGGATTGGTTTTCTGTTTGGTTGTATGAATGACTTAGATGAAGAAGAGAAGAAGATTATAGATGAAGGAAATCATTGTTTCGATAAAATGGATGTGGATGAGGTTTCTCTATTCTATTGGTCCCCGCCACTCACAACAGGAGAGATTCGGACTCGTATCCTTAATAGACAATAGAGAGATTCCCACCTCAATCATTTCTCCGACTTTGCCAACCTGATAGCCACGTATTTCATGGAGATATGGGACTTCTTGATATTCATTGGCTGAATATCGGGTGTGATTGTAATCTTGGTTGAAGCGATTCTGTGGTTCACAGATATGAACCCTGGACAAGGGAAGGGTCTAGCATTCAAGACTGTCAATCCATTGTGGTTGACACCTTGGAACGGATCTCTTGAATCCCTCCTCTTTGCGAGAGGGATAGAGAAAGACCCGGGTTCAAGTCCCGGCGGGGGCGCCACTTTAATATTCTATTGAGAATCAGGAAAACCATCATTGACAAGTTGTGCCTAATTACCATGACTTCCTTTTCTATTTCTCAGGCAACTGAGAAAAAGAGCGTTTGAAGAAGAGGCAATGATTCAAGCCTCAGATGAAGCCATCTCAATCCGAAGTCGTTTCCTAGAAGCTATGCGCCCCTCAATGAATACACCACAAACTGACACTAAGGTGAGTCCGATGAGGATCATGATTGCGCCGCTGTAGATGGTGAAGTCCGAGATGATTCCAACTACAACGCACCATGAAAAGAAAAGAATAGCAGCATAACAGGAAACCATCAATAAGAGTGAATACTTGAAATCCCAGAGTGGATTGGGAATGGTCTTGTCTTCAAATCTATCAATTGGTCCCTCAGGACTAGCCATGATCTTACGGATTGAATCCCCCGTTATGTCCTCTTGAACCATCAGTTTCTCAAACACCTGCCGAGCGACCTCGGCCCGGAAATTATCAGAACCCTCCTTCTCTCTCATCAATTCTACCAAGCGTTTCTGAATCACCCATTCTTGATGCTTGTAGTGCTGATGGTCTCTGATTATCTTTCCGAACCACCATGTTGCTCGACCTCTGACTGTGACCGTATAGAATAGACTCATCACTACAGTTAGTCCCAGAGCTGTGACTCCCAACGGCAGCACCATGCCCTCGAATCCAAGCTGTTGAAAGATGGACAGCAGCAAAGAGGTGATGCCTACCGAGAGCGTGACAAGCATGAAAATGTTGAATGAGGGAAAGGGTGTATTCGCAAGGTTCTTTCCCAACTTGCCGAGAGCAGTGGTTTCGCCTGCGGTCAAGCGTTCAGCATGATATCTTTTCACTGCAACGACTCTCAGAGCAATGAAAAGAATACCAATAATCAGTAGGGGCAAGCCAAACTGAAAATACATGAGAAAGAGATCAAATTGTATGATATTGATTCCCCAGCGTATTTCTTCACCTGCTAGGGATATAACCATTGGCACAAGTTGCAATATCACCGGTCGAAATACAATGAGTACTAAAAACCTGGTGTCATTTTAGTCTTCAAAGGTAAGATTTCATGCTTGAAGACGAATAAGAGAAGGGCTTCAGCTCACCTGTCCATCTTATTGCCATTCAAGGTCGAGGTCATTGGTACTATCAGTAGTCTACGCTTTGGTCTTTTACAAGGTTGAGGGCAGACACTGTCGTGAGGGCATCTTTAGTATCTCATGGTATAGATACTCGAGCCATTCATAGCCCGACCCGGGTTCAAATCCCGGCGGGAGCGCCACTTCCTTCTTCACGAAATGATTTCTCTTCTAGGTTATTAAGAAAGGGTGGATTTGACAGGATGTCAATCTGCAATAATTCGGAGTGAAATCTGATGACAGAGTTCCTAGACATTTGTTATGATGCGATAAGAATGCAGAATCAATCAATTCCTCGTACCATTGATGCTGTAGATAGTAAATCTATTACTATTATTGAAGATAAGAAACAGATCATCTTGGTCGGATGTGGAGACTCCTATGCCGCAGCGGATTATGGTAGATGGGCCTTCCTCAATGCAGGACTGAATGTTCAAGTCGCATCCCCTGACGAAATTAGACATTTCAGTATTGACAGAGACTCAATCGTTATAGGGATAACAGCATCTGGAAGAAGTCTCGCTACAATAGACGCGCTTCAGAAGTCCAAGTCACAGGGAGCAGAAATCGTTGTATTAACAGATAACGCGAATGGAACAGCTTCACGAGGAGCAGATCATGTTTGGGTCACCAAGTCGGAAGTTAAAACATACAATACAAGCCCATCAGCCCCAACTACCGCAGCAATGGCATATCTTCTTGGAATTTCCTCCAAACTTGACGAATCCGATAGACTAAGTCATGATATTCAGCAGCTAAAGAGTGTTGGAAAAGAGATGATGACCTGGGCTGAAAAGAAAGGAAAGATCATATCTCAGCTTACAAGTCCCAACGTTCCAATCTATCTCATATCTGAGGGGCCAAATCATGTTGCAGCTCAGATAGGAATGATGAAGTTTAATGAGTTCTCCATCTTGAAAGGAATAGCCGCCATACGAGAAGAATTCAGCCATCATTACAATCTTTCACTCAATGACAATGATAGTGCGGTATTGATTTCCGATAGTCCTTCTCAATCAACAGATGATGCGTACATGAACGTACTCACTGGCACACTCAAAATGAAAGCATACCACCTATACACAGATGAGAATCTCAATCTTGGACTTCCACTAGTACAAGCGATTCCTAATATGATAGCACTCCAGATGGCCTCATACTATACCGTTCTCAAATTTGATCCAGATAAGGAATCGTTTAAGCAATCGCATGCAGAAGCGTTCAAGATTTACTGATTGCTCTATGGCAAAAAGTAACTAAGGGGATATTATTAGCTCAGACTGTGGAAAATGTGCTCGAGCTCTTGGCTGATATTCAATCAGTAGGCAAACGCAAAGAGGTAGCAGAATATATCAATGCTCATCCAGATGAATTTGTTTCAATACTTGATTCTGTATTCAAGGAGGACTCAGTTGAATTAGTCAATTATAAACAGCATATTCTTGACCTAATCGATCTTCTAAGTGCGAAACTAGCGGTGTTAACTATAGAACGAGTAATCATAGATACTGATTCTCAAATTCGGTTGAAGGGATTACAAGCAGCCTATCGAACAAGAATCGACTCCCTCAATCCTCAGCTTGTTGATATTCTTTCAGATACAGAAGAGAAGTTCGAAGTGAGGAAATGGGCGATTCACATACTTGGAAGTACAGATCCTGTAAGCTACGGTAGAATTCTAAGAAAAACGGCACGAGATAACCATGAAGAAGTGAATCTCAGGAAGGAAGCGATTTTTGCCCTTACTAAAGTGACTGATAGTGAAACAGTTGGAACACTGTGTGCCCTATTAGGAGACCCTAGTGTGGAGATAAGGGAGTCTGGAGCATGGGCTCTAAGCAATATGAGCGCTCCTGAATCAATCAATTGTCTTCTTGCAGCGCTTGAAGATGAATCTGAAAGAGTAAGAGACTGGGCAATTCGGGGACTAAGAGATATTGATGACGCAAAGGCGTTACAAGGATTAGCAGAGGTAATGGCCAGAGTGTCTTCAGATGAACAAGTTCGAATGATACGTCTAGTAGTAGAAAGAAAATCTGAGATCATCCTCAGAGCGATAACAGAACTACTTAGCTCAGAGAATGTTGAGGTGCTCCGTGTCGCGGCTTGGGCTATTGGTGTTTCACCTTATCCACCTGCTGTTGCTGCACTAAGAAACCTTCTAGAGTATGATGATGATCAAGTTCGTTATTATGCTAAAATCGCACTTGTTGGAAGTGGAGGAATAGACCCTACAGACCTCCAACTTTGATTCCGGACTACATCATTCCTTGATATAGACCTCCATCTACAAGCAATAATGCTCCGTGTATATAGCTTGCAATTGGACTAAGTAGAAATGCACACACTGGCCCAAATTCTTCTGGTTTTCCTAACCGTCCCAGTGGTATCCTTGTATTGATATTTTCTACCACGGATTCAGATGCAGCCATTAATTCTTCTACTCGCTCGGTGTAAATATACCCAGGACATATTGCATTCACACGGATATCAGGAGCCAGTTCTCTTGCAAGTGTACGCATCATACCAATCACTGCGGGACGAAGAGCATTAGATAGGAGAAGATTGTCAATTGGTTGTTTTACTGAGATTGACGTGCTGTACAAGATAGATGGAGAGTCAGACTTCTTCAGAAGGTGCAGTGTTTCTCTTGTCAACCACACAGCACTCATCAATGTGAGATCAAAAGCTTTCTTCCAGTCGTTATCTGTTAATTTTGCAAATGTGCCTGGAGGTGGTCCACCGGCGTTCACAAAAAGTCCGTCTATATGAAGAATCTGTGAACCAATATTCTTCACAAGAGCTTTGATATCGTCCTTTTTTGATAAATCCGCTACAAAATACTGAGCGAGCTCACCTAGTGAGGTAGTCGCTTTCTTCAATGAGTCTTTATTTCGACCACAGATTATCACTTCAGCACCTTCATCAACAAGAGCTCGTGCTACACTGAAACCGAGTCCTCGAGAAGCCGCTGTCACAAGATAAGTTCGGTCTTTGAGATTGAGATCCATATCTATGTCTATGTCAAAGTCTCAGATAAGAGGCGCGTTGTGATTCGGTCACATTGCCCCGGGAGTGACTGGCTTCTCTGTCCTAGATCCAAACGTCACTTCAAGATGCAGAAAAGCAGAACTTAGACGTTGGAATTCTCGGGGTATCTTGAAATCTCCGCCATTAAGGTTTGTCAGAGCGTTCTTGATTTTCCTTATTGTGAGTCTTCTATTGTCTTTGGAATTAAATGCAAGAAGCACTCGCGTGTCATCAAGATCAGGCATCTTGTAGACTGATTGGCATTTGATGCCTTTGTCAGAGAGCGCGTGTTTAATCTTGGCTTCTATTGCTTTCATTGCTCGAATACACCAAGCATTTGTATTGGTCAGGATAGTTAAGCACCTGTATTCTTGGAGTAATACTCACAGAATTGATTAAACCGGCCCCCCAAGAGTTCTCGTGATTTCCGAGTAAACTTCTTAATTCTTACCTTCATCATTTATCATCCTGAACTCCCTTTCTTACTCGCGTACATCTGTCACAGGTTCAATGAGTGAGCCTGTTATAATCGACAATATCTAATTACTTCAATTATGTAATATGTATTTATTATGGAATAGAAAAGTATATAATGTGTAATACGTAATACTATTTCGAGATTAATGAAAGAGTTCATGAATATTCAACGATCCACCCGTGTCCAGTACAAGCGACACTGGAAAGCAAGAATAACCGAATTCGAGAATCTCATAATTGCAAATCTACTTAGAGGAGATATAGATGGAAACAAATAGAATACCAATCAAGAAAATAGCTCTTGGAGTTGGCACCGCCCTAGCAGTGTCAATTGTGATCATGTTAACTTTTAGTGTTGCAGTAACAAATGACACAAGTATCCAAGCTAATCTGAGAGACGGAACAATATGTCTTGCAGATATGAATACTGATTTCATGCAAAGTGGAAATCAAGCACCTATCGAGGACGCTATTGATCAGGCCCCCCTTAAGGACGAGACTGACAGAGCTTCTATCGAGGATGCAGTTGACCAGGCTCTGTTGAAGGACGAGACCGACAGAGCTTCTTTTGAGGATGCTGTTGACCAAGCTGCAATTGAAGATGCTGTTGATCACGCTCCCTTGAAGGACGAGACACATCTAGCTTCTATTGAGAACGCAGTTGACCAGGCTCCCCTTATGGACGAGACTGATCGAGCTTCCTTTGAGGATGCAGTTGACCAAGCTCCAATGGAAGATGCTGTTGATCAAGCTCCTTTGAAGGACGAGACTGATGAAGCTCCAATGGAAGATGCTGTTGATCAAGCTCCTTTGAAGGACGAGACCGACAGAGCTTCTTTTGATGACGCTGTTGACCAAGCTCCTGTAGAGAATAGTGTAGAACAAAGATCAGCACTACATAGTGAATTCAGCTGGATGGTCTGCATCCTGATTGTTGGATATCGCTATTGGCGATTACGTGTTTAGAAGAAAAAATCAGAGAACGGACAAGACTATTGTAATGTGCTTGTCCTATCTCTGTTAACAGGAGGAGTTATTCGACTCCTCTTCCGCTTTTTTTGACCAAGCTGCAATGACACTGCTGCATAATGTATTCATAGATAGCCTAGTAATCGTGATTCTGTATTTGAGAAAGTAAACAAAGACAGTGTAGTGGATCAGAGGGAAAAATGGTCGGAGCGGCCTTCTAAAGAGAACGAATCTTCGTAAAAAGGTCATAACTCAGAACAATCATCAATAGAACAAATGTTTCCAATGTGAAAGGAGAAAGAAACAAGAACTGAATTGAAGACGCTTGAATCAGAAGACTACATGATGCCAGCAACCACAAAATGAAACAAACAATACACCCATAGATTCGCTTTCTCTCATCTTTAATCACAACTCTGGCTATTGCGTATGGAATAGCTAATGTGAGAATTTCAAGTAAGCTGATGGCAAAGATGATGGTCAGTTGAATAATCCCTCGTTTAGATCATAGACTTCCTTTCTCAATTGTTTTTCGGACCATCTTCGAATAAACGAAAAACAATGGTCGGAGCGGCCGGATTTGAACCGGCAACTGATGGATCTAGGACCTTAGAAACTACTTACTGAAATGACTGTGAGTTAACCGGATGCAAATCAAGGATTTAGACCTAGATTATCCGTTGATAGCGCTACTGATTTTTTTGATTAGAAGGAAGTTGTCGGTAGTCACCTCAAAACACGTTCAGAAGCTATTTCTTGACTAAGTTGTCCTAGCCTTGTGGTTTCATCGATTGGATTACCAG
Organism: Candidatus Thorarchaeota archaeon; assembly: GCA_004376265.1. Lineage (GTDB taxonomy): Archaea > Asgardarchaeota > Thorarchaeia > Thorarchaeales > Thorarchaeaceae > SMTZ1-45. The sequence goes on along the minus strand of SOKL01000220.1, from coordinate 6,223 downwards.
TATCGGGATTTATAGCTAAACATGCACCATCAATCATTTTGGTCCTGAGCAATCCCTTCGCAATAGGATTGTTTCTCAGATGTGGCGCATCCAAGACTCCCTTTCTTACTGCGCGCACATATGTAACAGGTTCAATGAGTGGATCTGTGGAAGATTCATCACCCAGGGAACGAATAGTCGCTATGAGTAGCTGGGCTTCTTTGACAAGCTCATTCTTTCGCGTCAACACTTCCTTATCGTCTAGCGGGTTCAACGTTCCGAGAAGACAATCGTGAATGACTCGTCGTACAATTTTACAACTCTCAATGATATCGTTTGCAGTTGCAGCATGATCAGCCTCACAGAAACCTACGACATGCACAATATGTGGTTTCACCATCATACCTGTGTATATTGATGATGCAAGTTGACCCTTGCCTAAATCTAGATCAGGAGGATAAGAAAAAAGGCCGGGTCGTACTTGTCTGAGAGATACAAAATAGTGATCATGAAGTGACTCGATAAGTTCGATTTTTGCCAGCATCTTGGCAAGATCCATCTTTGGAGAGGTTCCCAAAGGTGTGTTTAGCATGTATTGGGCAATGTAATGTCTAACACCAGCTTTCTTGGCGTTGTATGCTGAGAGATATGCCATTGCAACTGCAATTGTGTCATGAGCATTTCTCAAGCTCCAGTGATGTGACTCATTGATTTCTACAGGGATGTCATTTTTTGCGTGCCATCGGTGATTCTCTTGATTCTCCGTGATTGCTGTCTCAAGAGGCCTCTTACTTCTTCCATCCAGCTCGCTGTACCATAGCAGAGGAGTTGCACACCATGCATTGTTTATGGTATCCTTTAGTAAATGTGTCCAAGATAACAAATCGCGAGTACCACTATAACATCTCAAGAGGGGATAGTTACCTCTTCGCGAGGCCTCAAAGATACGCTGTAAATCTTTAGGCTTTCTAATCGGAACACCTCCATCACCCTTTAGACTTTCATTCATCTCAGATGGGTGAAAGAACGATTCTTGGGCGTTCTGATCAGGTCCAATAGAAATAACATCTAAGACTGAAGCTTCTGCAATTCTTTTGACACCATCTACGGTTTCTTCAATTGTAGGCAAGCCAAAGTGATGTCTGATGATTGGTATTGGGCTTTTAATGGTCATTCTTGTCATCAAATCTTGAGGATTCATTTCTTCTGGCGTCATGTGTGTGCGACCACGTAGAAAACTAATCGAGTTCTCATCAGTCGAGAAACCAGTGAATATCTCTTCAAAAAGATTAATTTGTTCTGCAATCGGTTTGACTGGTGCTGTGCAACCAAGCACCCATCGTTTTCTCTCTAGACCCGATTCTGTTACAGCGTTCTTCAAGTCCTCAAAAAGTTTGATTGAACTAACTGCTGTGAGTCTGTAACTAACACCGATGACATCAGGGTTGTGTTTTTTCACCTTCGTTATCAATTCATCAATGGAAACCGCTGTTCCCAAGAAAATAGTTTCATTCCCTTCTTCCTCCGCGAGCGTGAGAAACCTAAGAACACCAGCCACATGGACACAACTTCCTATGGCGGCTCCTAAGATTCTCAAATTTCATCCACTTCCAATCCGAGCACGTCTGATATCTCATGAAGCTCTGGATATTTCTCTGGCATGAATCCAGTTCTTACATATTCCCGTACTTCAGTTGGATTCAAACCCTCAAGACCCAGACTTCCAAGATTTCTTCCACTACTCCAGAAATCATAATCGTAGAGCTGACACGCCATGTTGATTACAGCATCCATTGCAGGGGTTTCAATTTCAGCAATTCGTCCAAAATAAGAGATGGGTACGAGACCGGTGGGTACATCTTCCAATACGTAACGATGATTCAATGATGAAGGGCTACCCACATCATCATAGGCGTCAATACTTCGAATACACTCACGCAGCGTAGTTCCTTCAGCATCGTACGTACTCCTCAACCATTCCAGAAGAGATACAGATTGAGAAACAAATTCACGAGATACACTGATCCTCTCGGCATCCATTCGTTCTACTAGTCGTCCTACTGATTCAGAAATAGCATCATGATAGTGGTTGTATCCACCCTCTTTTGACTCCAATAGACCTGCGCTGAGAATCGTAGGTGTTGGATGTAACATCGCGCCTACGTTACCAAGGCTGGTTTCCATGACATCATCAGCCATATTGAATGTAATTGGAAGTCGTCTTAGACTCCTCATAAATCGACGATTATGGGATGCTGGAAAAGCACTTACTTTTGTACTGTTCTTAACCTTGGAGATTAACACGGAGTCTGGTCCAGTAATCCTTGATACGAAGCTGTATGTTTGAGCCTCTCCCAACAAAATTTCATCAGAATAAGGATGTGATCTCAAGACTCTGGCAAACTCGAGTGCACCGCCGGTCCTACCTGGCATTAGAAGTATTGTCTGCCCAGATTTTAGATGGGGAACCATGGACTTTGCAATAAAGTTGTGTGCCTGTGCAGGTACAATGATAATGAGTATGTCACGGTCTTCAATAGCCTTGGCTATGTCATCTGTGACCAGTGAGAGATTTGCAAATGCCTCAAAGAGACCATGAACCTTGATTCCTCCCCTTTTCGATATTCTCTTGACATTGGCAATCGAGCGATTATAGAGAGAAACATCAAATCCATGTATGGCAAGATAACCGGCAAGTCCTCTGCCTGCGTGTCCAGCACCTATTACTGCAACCCTAGCTGGGTCTACTATTTTGTTTTCTAATGCACTCCATAACATGGTAATCACGCTCTATCGGCAACTCGCGAACTTGGTCATCGCCTGTGGTCTTGGTGAACAAATACACCATAAGTACGACCACTTGTCTAAAATGACCAAGCGGTATAGCTCATCGTTGTGATTCTATTGAGTATTATTTCCCATTTTTCCATTGGGAAGTCCTCTTATTAGAGTTCCGAAATTCGGCATTTGACGAACAAAAATTCGATGTTTTCTGCAAACTGGCTCTCTATGAGTTTTAAAAAAGAGTGGTCGGGAAGGCAGTGGGTATCTCGCTAGCAATGTACAAATGTTCTCTGTTTGACAAAGAAACCAATGGTGGAGGATTGATCATGGACTGGTTTGTACAGAACTACAACATCATCTCGGTCACTTTCTTCCTGGTTGTAGCCATCCTGTCGCACTTAGTCACATCCTCCAGCTATGATTGGAGAGAGAATTCCATAAGCGAACTGGCAGCTCAAAAATACAACAACAAATGGATAATGCAGATTGGGCTGGTTGGATTTGGATTCTTACTCGGAGCTGGAATTGTGATTAGACTGATACAGGCAGATTCAGTGTAGTACATTGAGTTACCCATATTGTTGTATGCAATCTCCATCTCTTTGTCAGGGATTTTCTGTACAAAACCATTCTTCGAAAGTGATGACTATTCTCATTTTGAAGATAGGGCCCATTCTGTCTTTGCGAATCTTACTGGTATCTCCTTCTCATTAGGTGTCGCTGTGAGAATGGTCTTTGCTGAATTCCTTGTCGATTTTGTATTGAATACTGTTTTCTTACTCCTTGTGTTAGTAGGTTCAATAGCATTTAGCAAAGTGTCCTCAAGACGAGGTATCGTACAAAGGGGTATCTTCTTTCTTGGATTCCTCTGGTTGGTCATCCTATACTGATTTAGGCAAAAGTACCCACTTATAAGCTTGAAACAACAGTGGAGTTTGATTGAGAGATTAAGTAGAGAGAAATTTGGTCGCATTCCTGTATAATAGCCGATTGGGCCGATATATTGCTGATAGGCCTATTTGTACGAATCCCGAAATGTCCTACTTTGGCTCTGAGCCGTAATTAAGAAGTAAATAGAAATGGCAAAAGATGGACTAAGCGTGAAAGATTTGGGTCGTACACGCAGAAAAGGGGTGTGTATAAACTGCGGACAAAGTCTATTCACTAAGGATTATGCTCGTGGAGAACATACCTGCACGGAGTGTGGACTTGTTGTATCAGAGCGTATTACTGATAGAGGACCTGAATGGAGAGCATTCACTGCAGATGAAAGGAATTCAAGAGCTAGGACAGGAGCACCAGCGACTCTCACTATAGCTGACAAAGGCTTAGCAACCATGATCGATTGGAGAAACAGGGATGCAAGTGGCAAGGCACTCACAAGTAGTACTCGTGCAGCTATTTACAGAATGCGAAAATGGCATATCAGAAGTAGGCTCCATAGTTCAGACCACAGAAATCTTAGTGTTGCAATGAGTGAGATGGAGAGACTCTCCTCACAACTTGGAATTCCGCGTGATGTGAGAGAAACTTCAGCTTCGATATACAGAAAAACTCTGGCAAAGAAACTTGTAAGGGGAAGAAGTATTGAGTCAGTTGTTGCAGCATCAATTTACCTTGCTTGTCGGATTCACAGGATTCCAAGACGGCTCGACGAAGTTGTGAGTGAAACAAACTTGGATAGGAAAAAGATTGGCCAGTCAGTTCGTCTAATTGTCACTCAGACCAATCTAAACGTACCACTTCCCTCTGCAAAGGACTTGATACCTAGATTGTCCTCAGATCTTTTCCTCGAAGGAAGAACTGTGAAGAAAGCTACTGAAATAATCAAGGAAGCCAAAGAGAGATACATAACCATGGGAAAGGACCCTGGTGGAATCGCAGGGGCTGCACTCTACATAGCTGGAATACTCGAAGATGACAGACGCACTCAGAGGGAGATTGCCAATGTTTCACGAGTCACAGAAGTCACAATTCGTAATCGTTACAAAGAGCTTGTTCGTGTTCTTGGTATTACAATTAATCCCAATTCATAGTTATGAAATTACGTAGAAGAAGTGGTCGGGACGGCCGGATTTGAACCGGCAACCGATGGATCTACAATCCATTGCTCTGCCAGATTGAGCTAAGGGTTTCGATTCGTACTCATGAGATTTAAGCAGGGTTGCCACCAAAACCTCTTACGGTGAGTGTGAAACTGTATGACCACATCAGTTAGATCCTTCAGCAAAAGACTTGCAGATAGCTATACAGGCTATGCCATCGCGTTTTTTGTTGGAGTTGGGCTTCTTCTAATCATGCTGTTCATCAATGCTTTCAATTTTCAGACACTGTACATGGGTGAGGCAGTCCTCTTCCTTCTTTCAGTTTCAGGTATTGTTATGAAGTTTCTAAGCGGAATCGGTGTGATGCTTACCTACGCGTCTGTATGTTCGTTTGCTTTCCGATTATTGGCTGAACAAGTGAAAGGAAATAGGAAGCGTCTTGAAATCCTGAAATTGATACTTGTACTACCCATTCTATCTATTCTAGGGTATGCGGTCTACACCCTTGTGAACACGTTAGTATACTCTCAAATTCTTTCACTCTTCGAAAACCTCACTGCAGTTTATGGTATTTGGTCATTGATGATCATTGTATACCTAGTACCAGTAGCTAGGGGAAAATACAATCCCACGACTGAAAAAGGAACCTTAGAAAAAGTTGGTGAGAAAGTCGATGGACTGAAACATTCAATCTGGAGTGGATATCAGGCGTATATATGGAGAGACTATGGAAAGGTCCAATCAGCCGAGTTTGAAAGATATCATGATAGATTGGTGAAGATTCGAGCAATCCTCAGTGGTATGCTTCTCTTACCAATCGCATTTGTCTTGATGCTCTTTCCCCCACTTGGGCTCCTCAGTGTCATGTTATGGTTTCGAATTCTTTCTCTCGACTTCAAACCATTTTCGAATTTGGAGAGAGTTCTTCTGTCAATTATCGTGGTTGTGGTTCTTGGTATCACAACCTATCTTTTCTTGGCTATTGGTCTCCCAAGTCTTCAAGTTTACTTTGACTTCTCGTATGCAATTGGAATATTCTTCAGTATTGCATTGCTAGCAATTGTTATTTGGCAGTCATAGGAGTTTGAAAATCCAATAGAGGACTATTATCATTTTTATGACAGAGCTCATTCGTTATTTGCAAATCTGACTGGGATCTCCTTCTCACTGGGCGTGGCTATGAGCATATCTTTTCGGAATTGTTTGTCGATTTCGTTTTTAATACGGCCTTCCTGTTTCTTGTGCTAGCGCTCTCAATGGCATTTGGTAGAGCTTCAAAGAACAGAGGTATTATTCAAAGAGGAATCTTTTTTCTTGGTTTTCTCTGGCTCAAAAGTAATCTATTAGAAAACTGAAAATGGATGGTCGGGACGGCCGGATTTGAACCGGCAACCGATGGATCTACAGTCCATTGC
>SOKL01000283.1 GCA_004376265.1 Candidatus Thorarchaeota archaeon | reverse complement strand
CGACGGGTGACCTCAGCAGTCCCGATTCTCATGAACGCATCAACATTGATGCCACAAGTTTCGAGCAATCTCTTTGCTTCTAAACCCATGTCGCTATTCATCTTTAGTATAATCTGGTGGGATTGTGTAACCACCTTCTTGCTGTTCATCATGACAGGAAGTCCTAATCTTTGGAGAGCAGCTCCTAGCGCAGTCGAATTCCTAATTACTTGTTTTGCATACTGTGAACCAAATTCTAGCATTTCGAGTAAGGAAAAACTCAATGCAGCTATTCTGTTTGAATGTACATTGTCCACGAGAATAGTTCCGTGATGTTTTCCAAAAGGGTGTTTTGAACTTTGTATTGAGAACTGATGAACAATCTTGCTGAATACATCTTGGTCAGTTCCCAGAATTATCCCGCCCTGAGGACCTGGAAATGTCTTATGGGTACTTCCAAACAGAATCGGAATCCCCTCTTTTAGTGGGTCTTGGAATTGTTTCCCAGCAATCAACCCAAGTACGTGAGACCCATCGTAGACGATGTAGTCACTTGACTTGATATTGTCCATAACGTGTTTAATCGAATAGGAATACAAGAAAGCACTTGCTCCTATTATTGTCAACTTTGGTGTTACCCTCTTGTAGAAATCAACAATCCTGGAATAGTCAAGCGTCCATTCGCTCACATCGAAGGGAAGATGAGCTGTCCTCCGATCAAAACAGCCAATATCGAAAGGATACCCTCCATCGTCACTCGCTACAAGGGCGACAGTATCATTGATGGACGTCAGAGACTGCAAAGCTGCAAGATCGCACATATGACCACTAATTGGTGCGACGCAAGCGTATTCACAGTCAAATAGTTCCTTTGCGATATCTTCTGCAAACTCTATGATTTTCCTAGAGGTCACTGTACCTCCATAGAATTCAGATGAGTATCTGCTAGCTAAATCACTTGACAAAGCTTGTCTGACTATTGGTGATAGAACATTCTCAGAAGCAACAAGGTTCAAGGTTTTTTTTCTTGATTTATTATATGCATGAAGAGAAGCCAAAAGGATTCTTGCTTTTACTTGGTTGTCATTTCTAGAGATCATCCTATGAGTCACAAATCCAATCCTCGTAAGTACTTTACCATTCGATTTCAATTATGCAAGTTTGATTTAAGTCACGGAAAAGAACATAACAAGGACTGAGTGCTAATAGCTCAAGGTGATAGGTTTGGCCAAGCTAACCTTCCATTTAACGAGTATCAAAGATGATGATTTTTTCAAGAAGTGCAAGGGGATTTTCTCTCTATATAGAGGTGACACGTATCACGAATTTGTCGATAATAGATACCAAGCTTTTGTTAAGCTAGACAGTCGAGTGAATGATGGACTTATCAATGAAAGTGATGACATCCTGTTTCTTGAGATTGGAATCAACTACTCTGACTCAGGAATTGAGGAAAAGATCAGTGCGTGCATGGTCGGAGCTGAACAAAAGTTACGGAAATCTCTTGATGGCGAGGTCTGTCAGATTATATACTCCAAAGTATCTAACCATATTACAATAGTAACTGATGCTTATGGATTACTTCCACTCTATTACTACAAATCAAGTGATGAGGTTATTATCTCCACTGATCTCAAGGGTGTTCTTGGCATCAAACCAGAATTACGTTCATCAATAAACCGTCAATCGGTTTCGGAGTACTTGACACTTCATTCAATAATGAACAACCATACGTTGTTCGATAATGTATTCCTCATTCCTGAAGGAACAATAATTCAGTTTTCATTGGATGATCTGGCCACTTGGAACGAAAAAGAATGGTATTCTCTTCCGAAATCATACGAGGAACGGTCTCTGGAAGATTGGTATAGAATTGTGTATCGTGAGCTAACCAAAGCAGTGAAAAAAAGAGAACGACCCGGAATTGGAACTCTATTATCAGGTGGAATGGACTCTCGAACAATTCTTGCTGTAATAAGCCCTGATATCCGAAGTACGATGAAAGCTCTAACTTTCGGAGTAGATGGGTCAGATGACCTGCGATTGGCAGGACGAGTTGCGAAAAGGTTTGGGGTCAAATGGAATCCTATAATTCTGAATCATGATGATGCGTTGAAAGATGCCCTAAAACACATGTGGTTGTCAGATGGTGCATCCAACCATATGGTTTCATCCATCTTGAGAGCTGTTGAGCAATTTGGAGTTGATTCGTTGTTCGACGGAACTCCTGGAGATGCAAAC
>SOKL01000148.1 GCA_004376265.1 Candidatus Thorarchaeota archaeon | reverse complement strand
TATCTTCAAGTTCTTTGATTGTAGCCTCACCGCGTTCTTTGGATCTGCATAAAATTATGATTTCATGAGTTTGGTTGTCGCTTTCAGCCAGTATTTTCGCAACTCCCTTTCCCATTCCATTAGTACCACCTGTAACTAATACTTTCATTTTCGCAACCTCTTTGGTTCTATCAACACTTGGTTTTCATCGGCAGACACAGCAGTAAGATAATCTGAACTATTTATAGTAGCTGAAAAAACACCAAGAGCAAAGACGAAACTAATACAGTTAAGAATAATCCACCCACAATTTAAGCGGATTTATTCTCGGGATTCAGGTATTATTCACCTTTCTTTCATTGATGTTAAATCCAATGTATCAACAGAGGTTTGATTTAACGGCTCCATAATGTCCAGTATTCGCAACCGACTAGGCACTTGAGGTGGGTGGACAATCACTCTTGGTATAATTGAGCTATACATCTAGAGAAGTAGATGTGGGGGTCTCAAACCATAGATGAACGGTCGTCCGTCTACGTGACCTATAGTCTTAAAGAAGCTGAATCCCAATTCTGAAGAATCAGTTAAAAGCTGAATAAGCTCCGCTTAAAGGACGTGACAAAGTGAGCAAACAGGAATCTCAGATGCTAGAGAGGGTGAAGAAAGAAGAAATCAGTTTTATTGACCTCATGTTTTCAGATTTGTCGGGTCAGCTGAAATGTGTGACCATCTCGCCAAGGGAATTAGAAGCTTGCCTAGAGCATGGCAAATGGTTTGATGGGTCTTCTGTGGAGGGCTTCACAAGAATTCATGAGAGTGACATGTTGTTGATTCCTGATCCATCGACCTATATCAAGTTGCCATGGCCGCGAGATGGGAGAAATGCAGCAAGAATAATTTGTGATGTTTATGAACCGGACAAAATACCTTTTGATGGTGCACCTCGAAACATTTTACGACGCGCTTTCGAGAAAGCCAAAGCTAAAGGATGGTTCTACAAGGTCGGCGCTGAAATCGAGTTCTATCTATTTGGATCAAAAGGAGAAGGTGACTACCAAGATAAGGCGAGCTACTTTGATTTCTCCCCAAACGGTTTAGGCACCGACATTCGAGCAGTCATAGTATCCACCTTGGAGGACTTGGGTATTCATGTGGGTATGTCACATCATGAGGTAGGCCCGAGTCAGCATGAGATTGACGTGGGATACAGTGATGGGTTGATTTGTGCAGACAACACCTTAGTTGCCAAGCAAGCCATCAAGACAGTCGCCAGTAGTAGAAACCTTCATGCCTCGTTTATGCCAAAGCCCAGATCAGGTGTGGCTGGTAGTGGAATGCATACTCACCAATCCATATTCAACAGTAGTGGGGAGAACCTTTTCCATGATGAAGACGACCCGTATCGACTATCCTCTCTCGCGTACCATTTCATGGGAGGACAGCTGCAATACATCAGAGAGATGGCTGCCATCCTCAATCCAACTGTCAACAGCTATAAACGACTAGGTGGATTCGAAGCGCCAGTCTACGTTTGTTGGGGACAACGAAATCGGTCTGCTCTGATACGAGTCCCAAGATACGGGAAGAATCGACAAGAGTCAGCGAGACTTGAACTTCGATGTCCAGATCCAAGCTGCAATCCATACCTTGCATTTGCAGTAATGTTGGCGGCAGGAATGAAAGGTATCGAGAAGAAGATAGAACCCCCAGAAGCTGTAGAAGAAGATGTCTTTGATTTCGATGATGCCAAACTTGCACAGTTCTATATCAAATCCTTGCCCTCAGATCTCGGTGAAGCTATAGAAGAGTTTGACCAAAGCAAATTCATGAAAGAAACTTTGGGCGAACACGCTTTCAACAAGTATCTCGGACTCAAACTAGCAGAATGGGGCGAGTTTAATCAAAGTGTATCTGAATGGGAACGAGAACGTTACATGGATTTGTAACTCAATTAAATAGAACCGGGTCCTGAAACCGAAGATTGGATTGATGAGAAACTTAGGTTTATTAGGGTTCTCGAGGCCTTTGAACAACTGAAAGTGAGAGAAGAATAAACGGGTTATCATAGAACCACAAGACGACCAGACTGGTATATTTGGTGACTATAGGGTGTCTGTTTTTCGACTGCAACAGTTTCCAAGACTGTAGAATAGGTCACACTCGCTCTAGCAGGAGAGATCAAGAATGGAAAAAATGAAGATTACGTCCAAGAGAAAATACCTGAAAAACAGGGTTGTAAGCGGTCACGCTCC
>SOKL01000163.1 GCA_004376265.1 Candidatus Thorarchaeota archaeon | reverse complement strand
ATTTCGTCCGAACCATCCCATCGTAGATAATGGACCCAATTCGCCCACTCCCACTTAGCTTCATTATGGTCTCGATAGCTGTTGCTGAGGTCCCAATAATCTTGGTTTGGGTACCCATTCGTTGCAGGGTCGAAATAAGTTTGATATGGAATCAGATCATCAAGCTCGAATTCCACCCGATGAGGTCCAAGTGTTATGTAGTAGGCTTCTAACTGGTCAAGATCTGCCTGACTAGGTGAGTGTCCTGACATATAGTCAATCTCCACACCAGCTGTCCAGTGATGAACTCGTTTTATTGAGACTATTTTTCCCCATTGCGTAGTTGAACCGCTCATTACAAGACTGATTTCATGCAAAGAATCGTGCGTATAATCCCCGAGTGAAAACTCATGAGATCCTGGGATTGATCCGGTTCCTTTGTATTGCCCATCAACATACACATAGAAGCTTCTTTGATTAGTGTCTTGGTCATTCTCAACCTTGATGTTTAGCTTGGTTTCCATCCCCATCCGAGCATGATAGGTCAACTCTGGTGAACTTGTTTCAGGGAAATACTCACCTATGATTTCAAGTGGTTCACCGTTAGTCCTTTCGGGATAGAAGTATTTCAGTTTCCACCCTTTATCCTTGTATCCACCATAATTAATCTGGAGTTCAATCTTCTTTACACCTGAACCGTAGACCTCCATGTAATCATTGAAACCCGTGTTTGGGTGTATCCTTTCATGGTAGATTTGAGAGCCATCAACTCTGACTGTTAGATACCTCTCAATTGGATCTTGGTCAGCTTCGATAACCATCCATATACGGAATTTGGAGTCTGCATAGGGTTGATTCACCTTGAAGTAAAGTCGAGAATAGCTTGTCTGGGGAAACCAGTGTCCATCTAATGCTGGACTCTGTGGCCTTGCGGGCCAACTTCTATCAGGCGTTATAGCAACTGTAAGGTCTATAGAATCAAGATACTTTGAGTCATAGTGCCAGTCCTTGTTCCTAGCAAAGTAGACACCAATGTCCCATGCATTTCGAGCAAGCTCTGCATCAGATGGATTCTGTAGAAGCGTCACTTGTGTACCAAGTATATCTGCTTTAATGCGGTCTGTGTCGCGGTCATACCAGATTCGTACATCTCCATTCCAGCTGCTAGATTTCTGAACTTTTTGATAATATGAGCCAGTGCCAATAGGGTAGTATCCTGCATAAACATCAGTTCTAGAGCCATACCATGCATCATGCACCCAGGCCTTGAACATTATTTCCAAGTTGCTGTCATAGATTACAACTCCTACGTCACTCATGTGACCATAGACATATTGTTGTTGAAATTTAACAGTTAGATCTAAGCCATCTTGTAGGGTGACACCAGCACCAAGTGGTACAGCGTGAGTCATCAATGGACCATGGAGATAGGAAGTTGATGTAGGTATCGAGGCGCATTTGTACCGCGAATTATCAACAGTTATGGGGGCTTGATATGCCCAGTGAATCTCAGTTATCGGCTTCTCGCCACTGAAGCCGGGATTCTCAAACTCCCATCCATCAAAGTTGTCGCATTCACTACTGTAGAGAACATCACCGTATTCTCCTTGATACATATAGTCTGGTGGCAAGACAACAGGTTCAGTCACATCAATGTCACCTGCGTTCCAATTTGTTTGAGCAAATCTGTCGATAGTCGCTTGAACGCTCAATGGCATTTGACCTGTATCTACAATTCCTAACTTACCAGAATATGTTGTCAGCAAATCCGGTGTGCTTGAAACTGACTGCGTTGTAGTTTGTTCTCCAATGTCTGTATCAGTTGCATTTACAAAAGACAAAGGCATTGATAGCATAAGAAATAGCAAGACTAGGATAAGTAAGGTCCTAGTAGCCTTCAATTTTCTATTCACGAAATCCCCTCGAAGATGAGTTCATTAAACACATCTTCAGACATCTATTAATTTAATTAGTTATTAATATTTGCCAAGATTTAATGTTAAAGTATGCGGAAACTGAAACGTGAGATTGCAAGTCTTAGATAGAACCAAAGGGAAGAAGACTTCGAATCCAACTGAGCCACGGCGGCATGTTCTCGGGGTCACGCTTCGGAATCGAATATTAACATTGCTGTCTAACCTGTCACCACTTGATTATTCGCCTAGATTCATCCCTTATACAAATTCTACTCTTTAAACATACTCTTTACTTCTTTCAGGGTATTAAGGATGGTCTTGCCCAAGGAGATAGTCT
>SOKL01000216.1 GCA_004376265.1 Candidatus Thorarchaeota archaeon | reverse complement strand
GAACGTAGAGACCAATAGGACGTTGTCTGTAAACAAATGGCTCCATGTCTTGTGTCTTGACTTGCGTTCCGATATGGCATCCGGCGGCCAAATATTTGTCCATAGGGGTGAGTAATTCTAAGTCGGCAACATCTATTTCGCTCATTATAATGCCTCCGATGGCTCCAGTGCGTTATCGATATTCAGACAGACCAAGATAGTGAAAACTCCTGTATTTAAGGTGTGACTTCATCGAAACCCCTGTGTGATGCTTAAAACCGTTTCGACAGAGCACCTTTCAGTTTCTCACGGAGACTCATCCTACCGAGTATATCTTTCACTTTCTTCTCAATCTGGTTCCAATCGAAATCATATGCACGCATCAACGTGTGTGAAACTCTGTGACATGGCATACACAATGCAGCCCAATCGTCGGGATTCAGCTTCAGCAGTGATTTCCTTGACCAAAGAATGTGGCTCTTGTGGGGCTTTCCATCCTTTTTGTGAACATGCTCATAGTGTTTCCCACAGAGTCTACACTCAGTTCCGAAGATTTCATCACGCAGTTCTTTTCCGTATTTCAGAACTCTATCCTCTAATTTGTGTTCTTCACGAAATCGGATTACAGTGATTGTGGATACTTGAAGACGTTCAGCTATCAAATCTAATTCTAACTCTTCTTCATAGTATAATTGTTTGAAATCGTCGAGGTCAATCTCTACAGGTTGAAATCCAACTGGGCGCTTGTCCCATCCTTCTTCCTTGAATATCCTGTCAATTGGCTTTTTCGAAACTCCTAGTAGTTCACATACTTCTTCCTTTGAGAAACCTTCATCAAAATACAGGCGATGGATACTCTTGGGGTCGATTTGGATTTCCTGACTATACTCCATATTATTTTCTTTTAAGATGCGACGAATGGGACCAATTGACACTCCAAAGTGTTCTCCTATGGTCTTCAAGGACAAGCCTTCCTCATCGTACAACCTGAACACCTCTTCCGGGTCAATCTCCTTCTCATATGTCTCCTGATACCGTGTCTTCCAGCCCTCTTCCGTGAAGACACGAAGGATGGGATCAGTGGACTTGCACTGGAAGTGTTCAGCACACTCATTGAGACCCCAGCCCTCTCCGAAATATAGTCTGTAGAGATCCTCAGGATCGATGTCTGCTTTCTGAAAACCGACTGACCGGATCTCCACTCCACAAGCCTTCAGGATTCGTTGCATTGTCTTTCTGCCATCCTTGAAACCAAAATGCTTTCCCATCTTTCTTAGACTCATCCCTTCCTCCAGGTATAGTCTGCAGAACTCTTCGGGGTCAATCTCCTCTCCGGTCTTGGGACTAACGACCCTAATACTGTCATGTACCTCTCGAAGGAGTTCATCCCGTTCCTCCTCAGACATTGTCGCCTCGCCAGTTTCAACCTCCTCAACTTCAGACTCTGACATGATCTCATCAAGAGTGAAGAGTCGGTCACTGACGTCTTCATTAATCTCATCAAACTCGCTACTGTCCCTCATCGCCACACCTCTCTGAATCATTTAGATAGTCAGTGAGCTGAGAAACATAGAGTTCTATTTCATCAGGACCTGCTGAGACGTTGTATTTTTGAAGTAGTTTCTCAACCAACTCATGGGCGAGTCCACTTTCTGGTTCAAGATACTCGTCAAGCCTCTCTGCAAATTCTCTTGATTTCGTCACGTACTCGAGATTGCGAAGCACTTCTGGATTAGGCTTCCAAGTATCGATGATGGGAAGACACTGTGTTTTCAAGTGCCTATTCCTCTCGTAGAAAGGTCGCATCAGCTTAATCACAGACAGGTCGTCCCAGGGGGGTATCTCACACAAGTTCTTGGGTAGAATGTGATCAACCCTGATATTTACGGCCTGTTCTGCAAAGCCCTGATGGACAATTGCTTCACCAACCTCCAAGGCACCAATATGGAGTAGTTGTTCATCATTTAGATTGGCTTGGCCCCCAACAATAGCCCGTTCTCGTGGTTCCTTCAGATAATGGATGATTGTGATACTAGGTAGTTTCACTGCAGCATCAGCAAGTTCTCCAGGTAACTGGTCGAGAAGGATTACTCCTAGACCGTATCCTCTTGCTTCTCGTAGTAGAGCGACTATGCTGTTAATTGATTGTTGTTGACTGGCATGACTCTCATAGATTCCCCCTCCTGTGTTGATACGCTTGAGCAGGTGGCTTGCTTCTTCAATGACCAGAATGTGCTTCAACTTCTGCTCAACGGATTTGTGTTGGGCTCCTAGATATTCTAATATCCCAACAAGAAGTAGGCTACTGATCAGATTGGCTTTTGAGGAGGGTAGGCTCTTGAGCTCAATTACTGTTGGTTGGCTAAGAAGCTCGGAAATCTTTAACCCTCTCAAAGTATTCAGAATGACAGCAACTTGTGGGTCTTCTATGATTGACCCAAATCTAGCCTTGAGGGCTCCTACAAAGTCTTGATTCAGCTTTGGCCCGTATTCCAATTCGCTAACAACCATCTCCATGGCCATATACAGATCAGATAGAAGGATTGAACGACCTCGCTTGTTTTCAAGAACATCCCATCCAGTTATTGAATAGACACGTCGAAAGATCTTCGCAATATGTTCTACAAGAATTCCCTCAGTTGGCCAAATGGCTGTAAAACACGTTATTAGACCATCGATGTGTTTTGAAATTGGTACACCTGAAGGGACATCAAACGGATTGTATCGAAAGGGTGCGGTGTTTTCATCGCCCACAGTGAAAACCCGAAGATTGACATTATTTTCACAGAGTTGTCGCATCTCGGTCGTTGATGGATCGATAACGAGAAACGGAATACCATGACGATATAACTCGTGAAGGAGATGTTTCACTGTATTCGATTTTCCACTACCTGTCGTTCCGTAGATGCCAGTATGAAAGCAGAACCTGTCTATTGGAATATCATAGGTCTGGTCTAACAGATTCCCTCTATGCAGTACTTTCCCTAACGGGATTGAATTTCCTTTCATCGAATTAAGTAAGGGAAGAAAGAATTCCGGAGGAACTACTCGATTAGAAATTCCTGGAACTGTCCCTGAAAGGTCAAGAAGTGCAAGTATTTTTGCTCCACTGACAGAAGTGCGTCCACGAACCTGACATCTTAGAAATAATCGGTTCCAATTTCGTTGAAGACTATGTGAGACAACGGTCTTCACACTACTCCAGATTGATCTCACGATGGATTCAATCTGATTCAAGTTATTTTCCCTTTCTCCAAGAATACTGAGACTTGCTCGAAAGACACCTGTTTCTTCACATGCCTCAATCTCAGCCATCTGTTTGTAGATGGTCCTGAGCTGATGGTCCTCCACACGATATGGTGTTCTTGAATGGACTTCCGTGTTTCCCACTCCTGCATCCCTCTTCAAACGAGGTTGAACGCCAGAAGTGAATGAGAATTGAATTCGCGAATCGAGTTTCTTTTCAGCCAGTCTCTGAATCAAGACTCCATAATTGTTAGAGAGTCTATTTGGAAGGCCATCGATTGAGAGAAGAGTCGATGAATCATCGTATTCTCTCTCTATCTCCGAGTACACATTCACGAGGTCTTGTTTGACAAGGATTTCAAATGAGTAGTTCATCTGGTTCAACCAGGTTTCAGCCACCACTCTAGAATGCTGGACTCTCTCAATGGCTCCTTGACAGTTCTTATCGGCTGAAACTATGAAGACAACAAGCTCCACTAGTCCGTTCTCTATTTTCGCTTCCAATGTGTAGGTTGTCCCTGACTTGTGACTGTCCTCCCAAAGCGGGTGAAGTAGTTTCAAGTCATCATTCTCATCATTATTCCTGCTCTCATTCGTGAATGGAATCCCTGTAATCTTAATCGCAGTCATTGACAGAAAGACTCGCCCAAGTGAGAAACACAGGATATCTCGAGATTCGGTATCAAGGAGAACAGGAGGACCTGAATCACTTGTAGCGGGCTTCATTGCTTCATAGACTACCATTGGAGTGACGAAGACCAACATGACCAGAATCCAGGCTGGTTCGTTAACTCCAAGAACGAATTCTCCTACAATGAACACCACAAGACCGAGAACTGCACTGATCTCAGTGCCAAAACGATTCCCACTGACAGACAGTCCAAGATGGACCAGTGTCATCACTAGGACACTGACACCCACTAAGACGATGAAGGGAACTATGCTACTGAGCCACGCTATCGGATCAAACACCCAGAATCATCCTCCTGTACAGATCAAGTATCGAGTTCAGAAACACAAGTGAGAACTGGATGTTCAATGCCGGAAACACCGCCAGAAGCAGGATGGAGAAGATTGCGTGATATGTCCCTCTCTGATTCGAGCTGTTCATGAAGTATCTGAGTATCTCAATTCCGCCAATACAGCTTCCAGTTATTCCTACGATGTAGACGATTATCATTACAAGGATGTCAAGATACCATCCTGAGATGCCAAGGGGTATCGGTATTGGAACTGTATTCCCTAGAATCTCAATAGGTATCAGATACACGATCGGAATGAGGAACAGGAAGGGAAGCATTCCGTAGAAGTACTGGTGAATTGTCAGGATCAGTCCGACTGACAACAGACTCCAAAAATATCCCCGGAAGACTGCCTTAACGAGATTGTCACGTTGCCCAGTCAGGTGAGAGATTAGGCTCCGGACAAGGTTACTACCGCTCATCAACAAAATCCCATATACCACGATGAACGTGAACGGAATTGCTGATGAGATGCTCCAAACAGATCCTGCTGTGGCAACACCGAGTAGGGTCAGGACAGGCCAGCCTATCTCAAGCATCAACCAACTGCCTGCAAACAGAGCGATTGACTTGAATGGAACTTCAAGACCTGAACCAAATCTCGACATCCATTCCATCATTGATGATCCAGACTTCTCCCAGTTTGTCATTCTGGGATTTGTCCTCTTGTAGGCTGAGCCTGTTTTCTTGGCATAATAACGACCAACTCGTTGGCTCATCGATGCCTGTTCAGACTCACTAGAAGACATCCAATCCCCCCAGAAGTAGTGCAGTGAGTGCGATTGACAGAATTGGTAGCAACAGAGCCAGTATTCTACCATAGACCCCCTTGGATGCGGCCTCTATATCCAGCTGTGACTGGAGATTGCTAATAGCATCAGGCATCAAGAGAAAGAATGGTAAAAGAGTACACAAAGCTAGGATGATTTGGAAAGATGGAGGGATAACTATCTCTGATTTTCCCTCTTCGACTTGGATACCCACGAGGTACAAGTGATAGTCCGAACTTGTCATTTCGAGTCTAGCACGTTCTTCTCCAAACAACACACTGTCAAGATTGACATATCGAACTGAAAACAGATTTGTGGATCCGTTACTGATGTGATATACTGACCTTGTGAGGAGGTCATTCACTGTTTGAAATGGATCTTTAACTTCCAAACGGTCGACCACAGATCTGTTATGATCAAAACTGAGGAATATCGTCATCTCAGAGTCTATATTGATTCCATTCAGTTCTATCTGATACCATTCCCCCGGTTTGGCTAAGACGATACAAGGCGTTTCCTCTGCATCGCATAGGATTGGTGTTGCTGAAAGAACCACTAATAGTAGGAGAATAGCAGTCTTGATTCTCAGACCAAATACCCCCTAGAACAGAGTTGTCACAATACTCGTCAGAAGACAGAACGATAGGTAACAAGCACCAATCAGCACAAGTGGGAGAAACAACTGAAAGACTGCAGTATAGACACGATACTTCAACCCACCGAAGTGTTGTGACTGACTGAGCTCCACATCGATGGCGTCAATCAGGTTCTTTGATCTCGGAGGAACGATGACCACGATCTCGTACATGAGCCAGATCTGTAGAGCATTCATTCCCAGTCCCATTATCAAACCCACCAGACCCTGTGTTAGGATGTCTGCTGGACCCATGAGGAATTGAACAATGTCGAAACTCATTTTTATACACCAAGTAATCCCTCGGTAGATGTAATATTAAGCGTGACTCAAGACAAAGTCGGTAGTTAGACAAATTGCTTGTTAAAAGAACGAAAATCACCATTGAATCTCGTTCAAAAACCAATAGTAAGTATTCAGATTGGTTCAATGGTCGGAGCAAATGGACCAATCAGCATCGAAGATCAGTTAGACATCCCCTCAATTTCGTAATCGTGCTCCTTTTCATGGTTCTCATGATTTCAATGAAGGAAGATGGAATCCTGACCAAGATATCTATTGCAGACCTTTAGGTCTACGGAATCTAGAAATCTTAAAGAAAGACGATTTCTTACCCAGAGATGCTCCACAACGGATGCAAATGCTACGCTTTGTTGTGTACTCTCTCCCGCATTTATGACATGTCACTACCTCAGCTAGAGTTTTGAAGCGAGGTGGAGTTCTGTTGGGTGAACTACTGACTTCCTTCTGCTTTTGGATTTCCTCCTCAAGAGTTGTACGAGGTGGAGTGTTTTTAGGTGGTCCATAGATACCGTGTCGCGGTTCTAGGTATTCCACATAACTCATGATCTCAGGTCTGAACTGTAGAAGCTCCTCATACATCTTGAGCTCATCAGGTGTCTTGTACTCAGCAAAGGTGGGTCTGTATTGACATTTCTGGCACACCCACATCTTCTCCATGCGTGTATTCTTCCCAGTTTTTTTGATATCTCCCATGTTCACATAGAAGAGGCTCACATATCCCTCCAGACACTGGGGACAGAGCGCGAACGTATACATCGTTGTTTCATTACACTTGGGACACTGAATGTGTCGAACCGTTTCAGGCAATTCAGCATACTTGATGGCATAGTTGGCGATGACGAACTGAGCTCCAACGGCATTGGTTGGATAGACATCCACCTCGCTGATTGTGACACAGTCTATATGCCCACAATGTATCTTGATTTTTGCAGTGCCCTGTTCATGCAGAGCATACCTCAGATTATGGATGGCTCCTGCTAGCGTGGGATTCTTTGAGATCATCTCCCTTAACAGTGCGATGGCTTCCTCGAATCTTCCCTCTCTAATGTGTGACTCACTGAGGGCTATTTGACCAAGTATGTCAATCTTACTGAAAACATCCTTCAGAATGTCTTTCCCCCACGAATACAAGTCAATCCCATATGTCCCCCTCTATCATCCTCTCCTCTTTTTGAGAATGACGACAGCTACGACCGCTATGACCACTGCGCCTCCTCCTGCAATGATAATTGTCATTGGTAATTGACCGTTGCGAGTCAGACTAACATCAATGGTTTCGTTCCCTTCCATGACAATCTCTAGGCTTATGTGATCCAGTGTTCCATCAGATTTGTACCACACAGTTTCTGAATGTACTTCGGGATATTCACTATCATCAACAATGCTGATTCCCCATGTAGAGTCTGTCTGGATGACATTGATTTGACTCTCTGATGCGCTATTAATTCCCCATACAGCCTCTGTCAGGATGGTCCAGTTCCCAAAGGGTACTGCAGGAGTGAGAATTGCTAAAGGTATTCCCTGTATTGAGAAGAACCCAGGGAGATTGAATAGCGATAGGTTCGAAGCCCATACAGATACAAAACTGACGCCAGGTATATAGTCCACAACTACTGGTACTTCGGTTATAGTTTCTACTTGGACAAGGACATTTTCCTCTACCCTGTCTTGAATCACACCATTATCTGTATGCTCTGCAATGAGGGTGAATGAGAGTGTCGTGTTCCCAACAACGGACCAGCGAAGTCCATGATCGTTTGGATTAGTCCCTTCAAGGAACTCTTGGAGGTTCGTTCTTCCATCAAGATCTTTGTCCTCATCTGCATCATCAGTGGCTGGCTTGAGCATGTATTTGACCTCCCACCAGTCAGGCATTGAATCAGAGTCCGTATCAGGAAGGTCTGGTCGTGTGCCGTACAGGAACTCTTCGGCGTTTGTGAGAGTATCATTGTCCAGGTCGCCATCGGCGTCATCGATTAAGGGATCTAATCCATAGAGGACCTCCCAGCCATCATACATCGAATCATCATCAGAGTCAGCATCAGTGGGATCAGTACCAT
>SOKL01000007.1 GCA_004376265.1 Candidatus Thorarchaeota archaeon | reverse complement strand
TGGTTCAAGCTCTGTGATATTGCTTACAGGATCGATTCGAGCTGTACAAAATGCTGCAAATTTTCCAGAAGGTGCCACAGCTACAATGTCAAGTTCTTCTTGGTAGAAAGATGCTGCACTGTACGTGTCAAGTAAATTCTTTGACATACTCTTGATGTGGGGGAAGACTGCAACCTGGACTTCCCGGTACTTTTCATATTCATTCGCTATGACCGCATTTCGTATCGAGTAACCTTCAGGTAGGGTATAATCCGGTACAGGTGAGTCCAATGGTCGTATTTGATTGTCCCCCTCAATCTCATCTTTTTTGAAACCCAAATCTGACAATATCGAAATGAGTTCCTCATCAGCATCATCGACTACAAGGTTCATCTTCACGCTTTCGCCTACCTTGAGTTCCTTTACTCGTTCTTGCATCCAGAGAACAATATCACATGCATGCGTTATGTAATCGGGGTGAACTGAGAGGTGACATGCACCGGACGGTTTTGTGAATGACACAGCAATAATCTGATGACTGTCCTTCCAAATCTTCAGATTTTCGTCCTCTTCATCCAAATATTCAGTACCACCTGGACCAAACTTGACGTTCTCTAATGTTGTCGGTAACCAGTTTGTGTACGCGCTCTGTATGAAGAAAATATCTCCCAGGAATCTTCGTATTGAATCGAAGTCTTTGTCCCAGTGGAAGTTTCGCATTTTGATTACCATAGACTACTTCACCTGAAAATTGAGATTATCCTACTCCGTGGTGCTATATTCCTATCTCTCTCTTAGCACCTTTGGCGTATGCAATTATGACGATTTGTAAATCACCTCTAGCGATTAGACAAAGTGTAAAAGTATAATTAATGGTCGATTAACTAACTGAGGATTTCAATATGGTTTCTGCTACTGATGATTTGAAATGGCTTAAAGAAATTGAGAAGTCAATCGAGGATGCCCTCTGGACAAGTGTCATTGACGAGGACTATGAAAAAGCACTGACTGCGTATGAGAAGGCAAAGAAGGACCTCGAACCAATCGAGATAATTTCCGGTGATGTTGAAAGAGAACAGAAGAGACTTCTCTCATACTGTATCATGAGAATCAATGATGCATTGGAGTATCTTGAAAGGTCCGAAGGATCTATTGAGAGGGCTGAAGAGTCATTGAGACTGGCAGAGGAGTCTGAAGACTTGATCCAGATTCTCCGTTCCAAACTAGCCGTGGGCGTTACACTGCTAAACACCGGAAAACTTCCAGAAGCTGAAAGTCACTTTACAGATATCATCCTCCAGACACAGGATGAAATTGAAAACAAAGATGTGATTAAGATATATGGCTGGACACTAATTGTTAGAGTGAATATACTCCTAGGAAAGAGTCTGTATAATCAAGCAAAGGAACTTGCGAATCAAGCATTGGGAGTCCTCAGTAGCATCAGCAACTATGCTGGTCTCAGAACGGCTTGTTCTCTACTATCTCGAATCTATCAAAACGAGGGAAACATTGAGAAGTCTAAGTCCTATAGCGAACGGTCAGAAGAGTATGCTCAAAAAGCTAAAGAACATAGACAATAACTCCGGAGCCTATTGAATGAAGAGCCTCTGTCCTATCTGCGGAAATCTTGTACCAAATTGCATATCTGAAGGTTTACTGGACAAAGAATTGGAGTTCAGCAGTTGTACAAGTTCTCAGACAAGAAAAATCGTGAGGATGTGATTGCTCTCAGATGGCCGAACGCATGTCTGTCATGTGGAGTGGATGTACCTGAAACCGCACATCCACGTTATGCCATCATAGGAAAGTTTCACGTTGATAAGAAGACAACTCGTGGTGACAGACGGCACACTCAGGTTCTTGTCAAACTCCCTGGTTTCTTCTACATGTGTGAAGAGTGTACACTGGATATTGAATCTGCTGTTAAAGATCCACCAAAGAATCTCGCAAAATTCGTAGAAACCCTTCACGAGAGTCCCTGGATGGAGTTCATAGAGGTGGAAAGCTCGGGACATGTCAAACTTCCAGATGGTCTATTCAAAGAGAAACTCCAGAACTTGAACCCAGATGCTTGGTTCAAGAAGAAGGAAAATCCTATGATCATTTTGAAACGGGGACTGAGGTCATGATTGAAGAATTAGGTTCCATTGGAGCTGAGAAATTTGAGAATGCTCAGCAGTATCTCTTGCCAATCGAAGAGGTCCATCTAGTCTGTCAGACACACCGTGGATTCCTCATCCTGTCAAGTCGACGAGT
>SOKL01000378.1 GCA_004376265.1 Candidatus Thorarchaeota archaeon | reverse complement strand
ACTTCCATTCTCTACTCTGTCGCTGCTCATATGATCCACCTCGATTGGGAGGATTGTCTTCGTCCATCGATGATAGCCTGCCTGGAATTGGGATTTATCAGAATATAACTCAGATAAGAACCCTGTAGGTCTCATTTGAAAAGACCTGGTTTACCTTTTAGGGTTTTGTAATAGCAGGGTTTTCGAACGTCAGCACACTTGACCAAAATAAGATATCTTTGGTTTGCTATGTAACTCATGAGATAAGACCAAAACTAGAGGACTACACTCTCAACCTCGACATCTCTATCCTTAATACTGAGGGTATTAGAAGGTATTTTCGTTCCACCAAAGAGCTCGGCTTCAGGTTCTCCTCGATATAGTGCATCTGCAATTCGGGCCATTGCATCGGCCTTCATAATCCCCGAACCACTAGCACCATTTACAACCAACACTCCACACTCAAAGTACACAAACGGAATTCGATCAGGACTGTAACAATATCCACCAGCCCAGCTATTCACAGGACGAGCACCTTGAAAAGCAGGGAAAAATTTCGACAACACGGGATAGATGCTATTCTCGTAGTAAGAACTCTCAGGGACCATATCTTCATCCGTCTGGATGTACTTGTATTCCCGACCGACTTTATCACCGCATCCAGTCCAGAAACCTCTCTCCTGAAGTTGAGGTCTGAAAAAAACTCCCGCGGAGGGAAGGATTGTGAACGGAATGCATCCAATCTCATTGAAGCCTTTAGTATCCAGTAGTTTCTCAAGCTCCTTTTTGTCCTCTGCGTGAAGAACAAAGATTTGGCGTTTCTTTCCCTTGGTCATGCTGTCAATACCGATTGGATCAAGTAGTTGATTTGCCCAGGCACCTGTTGCCAGAACGACAACATCAGCTATAATGGTTCCCTTGTCAGTGATAACCCCATTTGCTTTCTTCTTCTGCCAAGCATACGGTTCCCCAGGAAGGTCTAACGTAGGATCTGCATCAAGAAGGATTTTCTCAACCTCAACCCCAAACCGAGGTTTAACATTAGATATCTTTGTGAACTCCTCAAAATAATACTCAACCAATCTTGTGGCGTCAAGAACCCCACAGTCTTCTCCGAATAAACCAAAGCTTACCTCTTGAAGATTCATGAGTTCTGCTTCCGGATCTCCAGCAAAATCCATGTTGAGACTAGGGATCATCTTCTTCAGTTCTTCTTTTTTGTAGACCTTGTATCTGATTTTTGACTTCTTCATTCGTTCCATCCAGACTTTGACGGTGTCTTGATTGAACTGCTCTTCACTAAGTAACCAGAGATATCCAGTTTTCTCAAAGAGTAGATCATAACCTAGCTTTTCTTGTACATGTTCAAAGTAATTGAGGGATGTGTCTGCGAGCAGCTGATTAGTTGAGCTTGCGAACATATTCCTTACAGCAGCGGCACTCATTGCTGTGTTTGCTTGTCCTGCGGCAAGTGTTCTCTCAACTAAGAGTATCTTCTTCTCAGGACTGTTCTTCTGAAGATAGTATGCAGTTGCTACTCCAAGAACACCCGCACCAACAATGATAACGTCAAAGGTCTCTCCGCTCACAACGAAAGCTTCCGGTTAAGAGCCGCGTGAAACTAGCCCCCTAAAACATTTGCCATTTATATCAACAACCACCAAACAAATATGTAACAAGCTACTCTATTGAGAACCTTAGGAGGAGCATTGCATGCCGGGTTTAGTTATTCGAAAAGACAATGGCGATTTGAAGTGGTTTCCATTCTTCCATCATGATGATGGAAAATACAAATTCTATGCACCAAAAGGAAGGAAGACTGGAAGAGAAGTAGGACGTGAATGGGAGTTCTTGGAGTATATCCCTGGATATTGGATGTCTAGTGATCTTCCATCCCATAACAGGCGGATTGGCGGAGGTTCATCCCTAATCACGTTAGACGACGAGGGCAATCTAAGACATTATCCATTCAAGGAAGAAACTTTCATGCATCGAGGGACCGGAGACCGAGTTGGTAGAGGATTTGATTCTTCGCTCGACTACTACGCAGCTGAATGGTTAGGAAACGGGACATCAGATCTTCTCATCAGAGATGATGATGGAGACCTCAAGTTGTTCCCTTGGAACGGTAAAGAGTTCAAGGACCTTGGCCGCAAAGAAACAGTGGGGAATGGATTTGACAGAAAGAAAGTCCCAGACATTTACCCCGGTTATTGGACAGGGAGAGAAACCCCTGATATTATGATCAGAAAAGGTAATG
>SOKL01000180.1 GCA_004376265.1 Candidatus Thorarchaeota archaeon | reverse complement strand
CTTCACCCTGTCCACGCCAAGATCGACTGGTTTCTCGTGTCACGGGAGTGACTTCGCGCACTTTCACACGCGGCCCCTCACTGCAAGCAGTTGCGGGCTTCTCGGTTTCCCTTCGTTTACGGCTTTTTGCCTTATCCTTGCCACGCCCATGAACTCCCTGGCCCGTGTTTCAAGACGGATGATGCTGACTCGATCCACTCGAGTCCTACAACGCAATCACTCACGCTTCGTTCCTCGAGTATCTAATCTTGTAATCAGCATCCTTTGTATAGATCAGTGGTTTCAGGTGCTTTTCACCCCGCTTCCGCGGCACTTTTCAACTTTCGCTCGCGCTACATAGTTTACTATCGGTTTGGTTGAGTATTTAGGCTTCGCAGATTGTACCTGCGACATTCACGCGAGACATCCAACCCGCGCTACTCTGGAATCATTAACATGCCTGCACCTTACGCCTACGGGGGTGTCACCCTCTATGCCACGTCGTTCCAGACGACCTCGGCTTCGTATGCATAGGCAATTGTCATGACCCTAACACCACATCTCCCTGTACTCATCGCACAGGGATTCAGTTTGGCCTGTTCCCCTTTCGCTCGCTGTTACTCAGGGAATCACGTTTGTTTTCTCTTCCTGCTCGTACTAAGATGCTTCAGTTCCGAGCGTTCCCATTCGAGCTTTGACCCTCGAACAATATGGGGTATTAGCCCATACTTGGAAGTCCTATTCGGGAACCCTGGGATCAAAGACTTCATGCGTCTACCCCAGGCATATCGCTGCTTGTCACGCCCTTCATCGGCTAACCAACCAAGTCATCCACCACTGACCGTTTAGCGAATCGCAAATCTACTCATGTGTTGACACAGTATTACCTGTTGTCCATTAAAATATGAACATGATTATCTCTAATCATGCCAAGGAGTTGTTGTAGTAACTTAAAATCCTATTATCTTATAATATGTATATCCTACAATTCATTTGAATCAGTGTACCTCCATCCTCTGCAGTCCACGCATCAGACTCTCCATGACACACTTCATCGAGTCATCGACGTTGACGGTCCTCCATCGGAAATGACACCAATCTCATGGCCTGGTCCCGATGAAACTTTGCTCAGTGTTCGAAAACATCTGAACTCCGGACCTATCGCTAGCACATCACATTTTCAGTGAGTGCTTCGCCAGCCTGTTTTGCCAGCGATTTAAAGCTTGCTATGCGTCGAGGGTAGTAACCGTCACCGGTTCCACCAGAACAGCCTCACGACGTTCACGTCGCATCAAGACCTTCTCTTCGACGAGAGCATGTTAATTCCTCAGAGTTTGCGTATAAAGCTTGTGTCAGAGCCGTTATTTTTGAGCTCTATTTCATAGATAGGGTTTTGTTTTGAGCTTCAATGATATTTGTGATTCCTTTCATTGCAAGATTAAGCATCTCATTCAAAGCCGTACGACCAAAAGTTGCACCCTCTGCAGTACCCTGAACCTCTACGAACTTGTCATCTCTCATTACTATGTTCATGTCAACGTCAGCTGTAGTATCCTCAATATAACAGAGATCTAGAAGTGGCTCTTTACTGACAAGTCCAACACTTACAGCCGCTACATTACCAAGCATCGGACGCTCAGGAATAAGATCCATGTCAACCATGTAATCAAGAGCATCACAGAGTGCTATGTATGCCCCAGTGATTGCTGCGGTTCTTGTTCCACCATCAGCCTGAATGACATCACAATCTATTCTTATCGTGTTCTCTCCCATTCTATTCATATCAACCGCGGTTCTTAGAGACCGACCTATCAGGCGTTGTATCTCCTGGGTTCGACCACTCACTTTGTAGCGATTCATTCGATCGTCGGTGGACCGCGGAAGCATACCATATTCTGCAGTCACCCATCCCTTATTCTTACCATTAAGCCAGCCGGGAACGGTTTCTTCAACACTGGCAGTGCAAATGATTTTGGTTTCCCCAGTTGATATTAATACGGACCCTTCAGGGTGTTTAAGGAAATTACGGACAAACTCGATTGGTCGGAGTTCGTCGTTTGCTCTACCATCGGTTCTAGGCATTTTGATGCATCCAATAACACAGAGTGAAATCGACTATTAATCAGTGTCGGGACTCATAGGAGATAGCTTTATTGACGTTCCTTCATCTGAGATGGCTTGGAGTCCCTCGTAGAGAACAATGGGAGGAAGTCAGAATTATGCCAGATGTTCATGAACGTTTTGACACTGCTCTAAATGACACAGTAGAGGAATGGAAAAGCCATGACAATGTAAAAGGAATCTTTGTATATGGCTCATTTGTGAGAGGTACAGCTACTGCAAACTCAGACTTGGATGTAGTAATTGTCTGGGGGGTAGATGATGCTCCTGTGAGGCTCTTGTCAAAACACAAAGAAGTTCTCGTTGACATGGTCTTCATGACTGTTAGTGACGTGGAGAATGTATTCAATGGGACCACTAAAGATGTGACAAAGATATCAGAGGTCATCAACACCTTGAAACACTCCCGAGTAGTTCATGATACTAAGGGATTGGTTAAGAGCTGGCAGAAGAAGACTGTGAATTATGTATGGTCAGATGAATCAATTTCACAGGTCAAGACCACAGCTTTGGAGTATTTGGACAGAGCCAAGAAATTTGTAGATGATGATGAGGGTCCAAGTGCAATCTACGAGTTACGAGAGGGGGTTTTCAACCTCGGTCGTGCCATTGTCATGGTAAACAACATCTTCATGATACTCAAACCAGCGGAGGTTTTGACAGAAGTCAGAATGCTTGACCCTATCACATATACTCTATTTCGAAGAGCTTTCAAACTCAAGGGGATGAATGAACCAAAACTATTGAAGGTGCTCAATGATCTACGCTACTGGCTTGAGTTGGCTGAATCACAAATCGGTAGAGTGACAGTTGACGAGCAGGCAATACTTGCCACAGGTCTGTTGTCTCAAGCTCAGAGGGAATATCATGGATCATTGGGTTTGACCTATAATGGCGACTATGAGCTTGCTGTGCTGGAGATGCGTCAGGCTGCATGTTCGCTAGGTAGAACACTAATAACCCTCAAAGAGTTCTCCAGTTTTGTGGACGGCGTCTTCATGGATAAGCTCAGTGAGAGTGAGCCGGTGTTCTATGAAGAGATATTGATAGAACATGGAGCATATGATATACTTCCAAAAGAGATTACCCGGATAATCGGCGAGGCTCAGTTTGTTGCACAACGTCTCTAGGTTAGATTGATTAGGTGAGTTTGGAGATTCAAGAAGTAGTGGTGTCCATGTCGGATATTGAGATACTGAAACTTCTGAGTGTTACATTGACAAGAGAGAAACAGGAAACCCTTGAGGAAGAGATTCAGAAGTACGGCAAAGCAACCAACTGGACAATCAAACAGATACTGAAGCAACGTCTCTCATCCCCAACAAAAACAGTAGAGATACTAAAAGAGGTCTTTATTGAGAAGTTCGATAAAAGAATCCAATACTTGGAAGATATTGTGAAGACTGCACGCGTGGAGATTTCAAGTCACCAGAAGATGGCACAGACTGTTCGAAGCATGAGGGATAAGACTCCATTCTTCAAACCAGGTAAACTAATTCTATCACAGCCCATCATCAAATTGAGCGAACGAGCCGTCACTCTTTCCAGGCTTGATGGAAATGTTTTAGCAGTTCCATTCGATAAAAGAAGTAGAAATCGGTTGGTAGAGAAACTCGAAGATATATTGAGGAACGAAAAACCTGGTGTAACCAACAGGAAGTATGGGCGCATTCGGATCACATGGAACAAAGAGGGATTCGCAGACGTTGATGTGCGAGCGAAGTTATCAAAGGGACCATGACACAATAGAACCTGAGAAATCAGCAGAAAAGATAGTATCTTCTTTACTGGACCATGCCAATGAAGCAATTCCAGTCACTAGTTTTCCAGAGGTGACTTCTTTAAAATCATCAAGGGACCAGATTCTCAGCGTTCTGTCCCAGCTCCCTGACGCAAGAAATTTTCCTGTGTGATTAACCGACATCGTACTTACAATATCCGAGTGTCCGAGCATCTCAATTTTGTCCTTGATATTCTCCATACTAATCTTTAGTATTGTACCACCATGACGCCCTAAGAACACAAACGACCCATCAGGCGTTGAGGTCAATGACCTAATTCGAGGTCCTTTCTTTGTCAGGGTTTCAATGAGTTCGTAGGTTGACAAGTCCCAGACTCTGCACTCTCCGTTATATGAAGACGTCACCATTTTCTTGTCGTCCTCTATGAATAGTATGCCAGAGATGTCTGACCTATGTGCTTGAAGATTCTTGATACATTTTAGACTGCTAAGAGAGAATACCTTGACCTCACCGTCACGAGCTCCAGATGCACCTTTTCTCGAGGGGATTGAGATTGTTAAGGCTTTGACTTCCGAGGAGTGTTTTAGCACAACTGGATCGTCTTTACTCTTCGTGTTCCAAAGTCGTGTTGTTCTATCCCTACTACAGGAAACAATCGAACTCGGTTTTCCTGCAAATGAAACAGCAGCAACTCCCCCCTCATGACCAGTGATATTTCGTTTCGATTTGCCAGACTTGGAATCAACAAGCAGAATTTGTCCATCCATTGTGCCACAAGCAATCAGACGGCCCTTGGGAGAAATAGCGATACTTGTCAATGATGATAGAGAACCACCACTTGGTCGATAAAGGATTTTCTTTTCCAATCTGAATCACCGTATGACAGGTATCAAATAATAATCAACGGAAACCCAGTTAAAAATGTGTAATACATCATCTGCGCTTTAGTATCAATAAAATCAATGCTGTAGTGAAGATCACAACTGCTCCGATACCAATTATTAGAAGTGTGGAATCATCGACTGGAAAAGTTAACCCATTATTCGCCTGTTCTACAACAAACACTTCCAACACCTCACCTACAATTTGTAGACTTTCGGCGCTACATTTGTCAGGTGTGTCTTCAAGAGTGTGCCAAGACGAAGGAAACGGTGCATGATGTATCAAATCCACAGCAGGTATTCCTGCATCCAGAAAAGGTCGATGATCGTCAATGATTGACCCACCATAGCTCTCAAGAAATGTATCATTGTGACCTAGTTGATCAGCGATGCTCCAAATGGTGTTCTGAAGGGAAACAGTTGAACTACTCTCACGAAGAAGGCGCAGATTTTCATCACCCACCATATCAACAAGGACCATTGCTTGGATAGAGTTTCTTCGTGCTGAACTGAGCTGTGATACATAGTATGTTGATCCCTGGATCCATTCCCATCCATCGATATTTCCAGAGTCCTCTGCATCGAAAAGAACAATTTCCACAGTCGATCGAACAACCTCAGGTAATGAATCAGCTAATTCCAAGAGGACCGCAACTCCACTAGCTCCATCATTAGCTCCAATAATGTTAGGACGGGTATCATAGTGTGCACCTAGAATGATAGAGGATGATTGAGAAGAAGCCCATGATACAACGAGGTTAACGCATTCTACTTCTTTGTAGGTGAAGTTCTGGAAGGTTACGTTCCATCCTGCAGCTTCGAATGTTTCAGAAATCATTGCTCTTGTTAGACTTAGATTCTCAGAACCGGGAGGGCGGGGTCCGAAATTGCTCTGTTCCACTAGATATTGGTAGGCATTAGTTCCATTGAATGAGGGAACATGAGAGATTTGAAGTGGACTAATCGAGCTGATTGATATCGTGATAAGCAAAAATACAATGGATGTAGTCCAAAATTCTCTCATCGTTAATTGGGTCGATGACTATGTCCCTAAGAAGTTTTTCAGTTCCTCTTCTAGAATCGTAATCCCTGAGGTAGTCAATTATCTCTGATTTTTTCCCGTGATAAACTCGAAAGAATCGTCGGTTTCTTTCTCATTGACTCCAAGTTTCTCACGAATCAAATCTTCAAATGTAGGATTAATCTCAAACCCAATCGAATTACGTCCTAATTCTCGAGCAATCTTGAGCGTAGTTCCACTTCCTGCAAAAGGGTCGAGAACTGTATCACCCATAAAGGAATAGAGCCGAATACATCTCCGTGGTAATTCCTCAGGAAAAGGTGCGGGATGTTTCTCTTGTTTCGCAGATGCGGGCTGGAAATCCCATATCGAATTCTGAACCCAATTCGTGAATTCTTCATGACTGATCTCAGAAGAAGCCTTGATTTCTGGATCAACAGGAGGTCTCTTCCCTGCTTTTGAAAAGACAATAATCCATTCATATGGATATGATGATAACAGATTTGGAGGATAGGGATAAGATCCCCAGGAACTGAATCGCACCACTTTCCTCTTATCCCAGATGAATAAAGAATGAAAGTACATGTTTCCAAGAGCGGTCATGAACTGCTCAAGTTCTGTCAGGACTGTTTTTGTCACTCGACGGTTGAACTTGGTATTTTTGCCAGTAAGTAGAATTGGTATGATATTGATGATTAGTTTTCCATCAGGAGTGAGTTTCTTTACACATTCTCGAAATACGGTATTGATAGATGATAGATATTCTTCATAGGTAGAAGATGTCTGTCCTATTCCTTTATCATAACCATAGTCCTTGAGTTTCCAGTAAGGAGGAGATGTGACAACGAGATGAACTGATGAGTCCGGAACCTGGTCCATACATTTGCTGTCCCCAATCACTACTTTGTGATGGGTCAATATTATTTTCGACCCCCAGAAGCAAGATCCCAGACTAGTATCTGCTCCTTTCTTTTTGTAGCATTGATAGTATCCCAGAGCCCACTAGCGGTTTTGGTATACTCACGTTCAACAACATAGGGATTAATCCAAGGTGCAATTTCAGTAAAGATGTCTGAACCCTTGATGAGCTTGCGATGGACCATGCGGTTTCCAACAACGAAAATGATTAGAGATTCGTCGTGAACAACTCGGTCAATGGCGGCTAACGCTGATTGCATGTCTTCTTTGTACGATGAAAAGCTCTGGATAAGACCTTCACGAATTGAGGTTCTGTCCAGACCAAGAATCTCAAGAACTATCTTCGAGTAGTAACCCGTATAGTCCAAAGCGTCAAAATAGGGGGGGCTGGTATAGACAACATCAACTGAACCATCAGGAACAACCTCGTGAATACGACGAGTGTCGTGTTTGTGAATTGTAGCCAGTGGACCAGCATTGATGAATTCGCTATGTTTTCGAGCTTTCTTGAGTAGTGTTGAATAGAAATCGACTGGACGAAGCGGTTTGTTGATTCGACCTACAGATGTCGATGTCCATAACCAACCATTGCATGCTCTTGTAGCTACACATATTGAACCATAGAGAGAAGCCAGAAGATACGAGGGAAAATCTGATGATATTGAAACCATCCTCATTATTTGATTCGCTGTTTCAGGATGGAAGTAACGTGAAGCGGAATCAGGCATCATTGGAACTTCTTCTAACAGACTTGCATTTTGGATTGCTGTATCAAGAATGGATAGGACTGACTCTTGATTGCCATATTCAATTTTACCCTTAGCAATTATGCAAGCCAAGGGGTTATTGTCAACTCCGACCGCCTTCATTCCGTGGGATTGTGCCTCATATACAATAGTTCCAGTTCCACAGAAGGGGTCCAAAAGAGTGGCATTTGACGGAAGTTGTGAAATGACATATGCTGCATCGATTGCTGACATCTTACCTCTATAGGGGTAGATTCCATGAATCGATTTGGGGTTACTGACTTTGTCAAAATGTCCTAATGTGATTCTCGGTGTGGAATCACAAATAGAACTATTATTTACCCCAGGCTCCTGCATAGTAATTATTACAGAACATTACTCCACTAAAAAGTTGCCCAGTGTATCTGTTAATACTTATCCGACAGCTTGTCGACAGCCATTACTAAAGCGTCGAGAGATTTTGCAATTGCTTCAACAAGTAGAGGGTCTTGTTCTCCTGTTTTCTCATCTTCGGAAGCCTGTTCTTTCTTCTGTGCACCACCATGAAGATTTCCGTCACATGAGAGAATAGCCGCAGCATCTAAACCCCGAGTCTGTGCAAACGTAAACAGAAGTGAGGATTCCATCTC
>SOKL01000289.1 GCA_004376265.1 Candidatus Thorarchaeota archaeon | reverse complement strand
CGTCGCTCTATGAGGTTCCAAGGTCACTGGAGATATCTCTCTCACTGCTGCGACTCAAGTGGGTCGATCGATTCAAACCCAACTTGGATGAGCTTCGAGGAATTATTAAACCGAATACAAAACTCATCACGCTGACACATCCGAATAATCCCACGGGATCCCAAATCACTGAGAAGACCCTGAGAGAGGCAATTGGGATAGCGGAGGAACATGATATCCATCTCATGGTAGACGAGACCTACAGGGATCTCACCTTTGATGAGCCACCTCCTCTGGCTGCAACGCTGAGCAAGAATGCAATCAGCCTGACTAGCATGTCTAAGGTATATGGGCTCCCAGGCATCCGAATCGGATGGGCGGTTGCTGATAAGTCAGTAATTGAGGGCGTTCGTGCAGTCCGAGAACAGATGACGATATGCAACTCCGCTTTTGGTGAGGTTATCGCACTTGAGGTTCTGAAGAGAAGAAAGCAGGTCTTGAACGACATGCGCAGCAAGATGATGTCCAACTATGAGATAGTCAAGGAGTGGATGGACCAGCAATCCTGGCTTGAGTGGATTGAGCCGGAAGGAGGTGTTGTCTGCGCACCAAGACTAAGAAATGGCGGATCAACACGCGAGCTCTGTGAGCTCCTTGTCAGGAAGTATCGAACCTTCGTTGTACCCGGATACGGTCTGGAAATGGACGAGTATTTCCGTCTAGGCTATGGCGGCGACAGGGAGGAGCTTGTTGTTGGACTAGAGATGCTGAAGAAGGCTCTTGAGGAGCTTTCTAGTTCGTCTTGAGATTCCGAGCACCTCAGGAGATCCTAGGCGGTAGCGCTATCATCTTGTAGCGGAATCCGTTACAGTGATTGGAGCATCTGATAGCCCAGAGCGGCTCGGCGCGCTCACACTGGTTGCCTTGGAAAGTCTTTTATTCTTTCATTTCACATGTTACATGGGGAATGTCACATGAAGGTTGTACAGACGACAGTCAGCCCTGAAGAGCATGCTCTTCTTGTTGCACGGGCCAGACGGGCGCAGAGGAGTCTGAAAGACCTGCTGAGATCAATCATCCGCTCCTATCTTACATCAGATGATGTGAATGCAGATGATCCTTTCTTCAATCTGAAGTTCAAGGGCAAGAAGGGTGAACGTGGCTCGGTCGAGCATGATGTTGCTCTGTATGGAACGGGTGAGTAGGACTGCTCTTCGTGGATACAGGTGCATTCTTTGCGCTCAAAGTGGACAGTGATGTCAATCACAGACGCGCAAACAGGTTCTTGCCTAGAATACTGGATGGCGAGTTTGGCAGTATGATCACAACCGACTACGTGATTGATGAGTTGGTAACACTGACAAGGATGAGAGTGAACCATACCGCTGCAGTCAAACTCTACGAGTCGATTATGAGTTCATCATCCATCGAAGTCGCCTCTGTCACAACCAACCTTAGAAGCAAGGCATTTGAGATATTTCGCAACCATCCAGACAAGGAATATAGCTTCACTGACTGTGTGAGTTTTGCACTCATGAGTTCACTAGATGTACAAGATGTGTTTGCGTTTGATGCGCACTTCACTCATTTTGGCTTCACGCTTCACCCCTGAGTGTTCGTACCAGACTTGTCCATCGACAGCAATCTTGGGACATGAATAAGAGGACCAGACCGACAAGGATAGATTTGGCCGGCACGTTTACACGGATAATGTATGAGTAAGATGAGATACTCTCCGGAAAAAAGCTGTACTTGCCCCCAAAGAGTGCGGTGACATTTATGGTAGAAACCACATTGAAATCAATAAATGTGACCTACTACAAGCTTCAGGCTGACCATGAGGCGCCACAGGCAGAATACGACTCACTCCGGTCAGACTTTGGCACTCCAATCGGAGAGGATGCACCAAGAGATACTGACAAAGCCCTAGTATCACTTTACCGTCAGGGCTTTATATGAGAGCGGTACCACTTACAGGAGGAATAGGAAATGAAACAAAGCAAATCAAACATTATGATATTGCTAGCTCTGTTCCTTATAGGAACCCTAGCTGTGAACAACAGCCCTGTCACCCGGCAGATTGAACATGAACCTGAAGTTGACATTACTCGTTCGCAGATTCTATTCGTGTGGGGGTACATGAAGCGCGACTTCACGGTCACATTCGACCCAGACCTCGACGAGGATTACCTTGCACTTCCTGTAAATGTAGATGTGACTTTCGTACACATCCGCAGTCAACGTGTATTCGTATCCTCTTTTGAGGACGAG
>SOKL01000012.1 GCA_004376265.1 Candidatus Thorarchaeota archaeon | reverse complement strand
GATACCTCTCTCCAGCATCCTTCAAGTGTTTGACTTCTCCCTTTGATTTCCCATTAAGCTCTTTTGCAGCCCAATCGAGGATTATAGTTGTTTTTGTTGCTACATCGCCTTCAGCAGGAGGATCCTCATCATCCACCAACATTCCCTTTTTTACAAGAACACCAGTTACTCTACGAACTACTGTTCTCATTGTTTCCAAAATAACTCTTTGTTCCTCAGGACTCTTACTTTTGTTCAAATCCGTTACAACTTCATTCATGATATTGAGGGTTGAGGGGGCTAGGATGCCTATTGTATCAGCAATTCTTGTCAATGTATTATCAAAAAATCCACCTAATGCTTTCCCAACCTGAATTGCAAGAGTTTGTTGAGTGGCAAATAAATGAATATGTCCACGTATTGCAGCAGAAATCCCAAACATAGAATGTGCTTGTATTTCACCAGTGTACATGAGTATCATTGGTGGTCTAGCTTTTTTGTCAACTGTACTTTCACTAAGTGTTATTGATTCTTTAGCTGTTTCAAGTGAGTGACATGGGAATACTATGGAAAAAATATGAGAGCTGTCTGTCCTTTCACTACCTCTTCTAGAAGTCGTACAAATAGCTGGTAGAGAAACTAGTCTATAGAGTGGAATCCTCATTATCTCAGGTATTGTATCATCACCAAACCATTGAGGAGGATAACCCTTCAACTCAAACTGAATCCATCTTTTCGTTTTATCATCCAGATCAAGAATCCAAGAGAGCTCTTGACATCTGTACAGTAATTCAGTAGTTGTTACATCGTTTACCTTGGGTATATCCCTTAAGATGGACTTCAGAATCCTTTGTGCTTGTGCAGATACCAATTACTATGTCCCTCGCTTGCACACGATATTAACATTTATCCTCTAGCAGGGCATTTAGAGTCTTCCTTCTCTTTATCCACTGAGCATTAAGCTTACCGTTTCCGAGATAGCACATTATCTCACTTCTGGAGAACCCTATCACAGGAAAATGACTGGGGATACGCCACGCCAGCACCCCCTGACCCTGAGGGCTATCATCTTTTTGGGAAGACCCTGACTGACTAGGAGGAGATCAGACAAGCTCTAGAGTTCATCATGAGTTTCACTATCTTGAGCCTCTAGATTATCTTCTTTCTCAGAAATTGTGGTTCGTTGGTTATTGCCAGGCGGTAATAATGTGACAAAACCTGCCGCAATCCAAAGACAGACCAAAGCTATCGTAGGTTCTTGATATATTGTGTAAGCAAATGTACTCCTAATACTAGGAGTGTCCGTTGGTACGGGTGAGATTCCTAATATCACGTCTATTGATTCACTTTGACTTGGATTGAAGAAATTCATTGTCCAATTGGCGGTTCTAATGAATCCAGAGTAATGATAAGGTACACTCAAGAATATCCAATCATATTCATAGGGGTTGCCCAAGTAATCAACCTCATTTTCAGAGATATTTTGGAAGAAATATCGAACTTCTGGAAGATTCTCATCACAAATATAGAAGGTGCAATTTCCACCATCGGTAGATATCCCCAATGATTCGCCAGATATACTGTATAGATTTGACAGTGTTTCGGAAGTATAGGTTTCGTTGGGACCAAGACTGAATGAGTCCCTCCACAAGTAATACTGACCATCATTCTCTATACCAATCAAGTTGTAGATGCCCCAGACATTAAATGGTATTAGAAGAATCGTGAAAATCAACAATGTGATTGCTCCAATGTTGCGTTTTCTCTCCCAAGTTAGGTTTCTCCGGTTATAATAATATATGATGAAGAAAATAATAGCCCACAATAATAGCCAATTGAACCTAGGTTGAAAAATTATTGCAATCACATCCCACCAGTGAATAAAGTAAAGGATCTTCTTTATGAATGGATTTTGGAAGAACCTCCTCTCAAATATCGTCAGAAGTTACAATATTTCGTTGGTTATTTGATTAATGGCGTCCTCTTCTCTTCAGTCTTGATCTATGTCGGAATCCTCTAATGAGAGTTGCATTGTTTTAAAATATAGTCACCATTCCTAAGAAAAGATATCCACAGACCATAATCAAGATGTACATGAATAGAATTCTTACGCACACAAAAGAAGTTGCTCTGACCACCTTTTCAAACCGTTCTAAAACCCACATATGGTTTCTTTCCAAATACTGATACATTGCAATAAAAAGAATAGCAAGGAGACCACTGGCTAACACAACTGCTGGATGTGGATTGATGAAAACTTTGGTCGTCAAAAAACCACCTCTCCATTTATCACATATTGCTTAGAATCTCTATCAAGCAAACCGACCACAGAAAATGGTCGAGGACAATTCATATGAATGGATTTTAGAAGAACCTTCTCTCAATTATCGTCAGAAGTTACGATATTTCATTGGACAGATAAATCTGGATTCTTTTCTATGATCAATCTCCAAAAATCTCTCCGAAACACTTGTGATATGATGCGACTTGCTCTGGTTGCTGAGTTGATCACTTCGAGGTCGGTTCTCGTCCTTCCATTCTTGTCCTTCGAATCCCAGGGCAGAGGGCGACCTCTACTTGTCCGAAGATAGAGTTCAACATTCTCCCTGTTCATTGGAACAGCGACTTCCAGAAGTCTTGACCGTTTCGTGCCTATCCAGACTGTATATTTGGAATCATTCCTTCTCAATCGATGGACATTCTTCTTGGTTAACGTTGAAAGTTTTGCCTTCTGGTAGGGTAATATCTCTCTTATCTCAAAGAAACCTATGACAAACATACCTGTCGTCTTCCTTTTTCTCCGGTCACTCGCTTTTGACAAAGATGCAAAGAAGAAGAGGAAGTCCTGAGGTCTCAGTTTCAATGCATTTGCGACCCTGATATTCGGCTTGCCTTTCTTGAACCTGTAGTCTCCGAATGTCATGGTTTCGAACTCAGGATCATTATGGGCATGAAGCTCTGGATTTGGTGCCCACTCACCCAGTCCAAGCTCATTGTAGGTTGAGGTGAGTTTTGATGGACTTGACTCTGGGATGGGTACAAATCGGAATGTTCCATCCTTGAACAATGGACCTGGGATTCCATCTGCCGTTGACATTCCTACATTGATGATTACTATCTGTCTACTACTCAGTTCATTCAGGCGCAAAGTCAGTAACCTCCTCCTATCTTTCTGGGGTCACACCGATGAAACATCAACTGCCTTCTATTGACTGATTCTTGTCTGCTTGAGGTTTCCCAGACTTCATGATGGTCCCGCCTTTTCCTTGAATGTAGGCTCCAATTGCCATCACAACAATTCCTAAGGTGAAAAGTGGACCAGAAAGTGGCCCATCAGGTCCACCTTCAATTGAAAAATCACCGATACTAAACACAGACCCCGCATAGAGGTAGGAAACACCTAGTGAGGTTGAGCAAATGAATAATCCTAGAACAATAAGGCCGATGCCAGGATTATCTCTCATAAAGCCCATATCTTCTCAAAAATACCATACCCACGTTACTACTTAATCTATTTGTTCGCCTACCACTAGTTTCTTCCAATCACAGGAAACTGCGTATCTTCTCCCGAGCCATTTCCACAATCTTCTCATGAAGGACCAAATTGTCGGGTTTCAACCGGTGAACACCAGCTCGGCCAGAAGGATGATAGAACGGAATGATATCATAGGACTGATGCTTCTTGGGCTTCAACCTCCCCTGGGTCCATATCTCCAACAAATCCCTCAAGGTCCCCGCACTATGATAGAAGAAGTTGGCCGCATGCCCACCAAGTGTGACGATGAGCTTGGGGTCTACGAGTTCGACTGCTCTGGATAGGTATAGTCTGCTACAACGTTGAAAAGTCGGGATTCTGTCTGCCTTAACTATGGCACAATTGGCACGTTGGATCCAGAAGAATCGTTCCTCGGCCTCTGGCACTATGTCCAGCCATTGTGACACCATCGATTGAATATCGATTCCTTCCTGAGTAACATTGAGGGTACCTTTCCACATCGCTCCTTTATTATCACTCCAAGCACGATTCTGTGGAACCTCACTCACTACCAAGATGTCTGACGTTGTCTTCCCATAGACAAAGGGAGTGCATCTTTCACCAGCCACACAGGGAATTAGTTTGCATTGGGGACGGTGGCAATTGCGTATTTCATTCAGAAACAGCTCTAGTTCTCTCTTATCGATCATCCTACTCACTCGAATAGAAAACAATGTTGGACTTCTATAAGAGTCTACCACTCTTTCAGGCGCTTTCTGTTGTTTTGTAGAGCCCATATTGGTAAGTGGGTATACCTATTCATGAAGATTGGCCTAACCCTGAATCCCCTCATTCCAGATAACCTCATTGGTGTCGTTGCATCCACAACGAGATGAAGGAAATATCTGCAGCCTCTACTAGTGCTAATTCATGTGGAGTTCATTAACAACTATGCAGACTAGAAAAGGGAAATCTCTTTGACTCGTGACAATGAACAATCTCTTGTTGGTTTTGAGATAACAGAGATTCCTAGAGCATATGTCGAGTCTGTTCATCTGTCAGAAGGAAGCCAATCAACACCCTGGACTCTGAAAAGCACGAATCTTCAATATGAACGATTTCTGAATTCTGTTTTGTACACCGGTATCAATTTCGCCTTTAGAATTGAGTCGAAGGGAGGAAATGGTAAACTTCTCTATTTGATGCAACAGACTGACACCAACATGTTTGAACCCATCTACTCAGCATTTTTCCAGGACTTCAACATTAAACAGTTTGAACAGCCAAGGCTTGGCACCTTTGATGGTCCAATTCATGTCTGTACTATAACCGGTGTTCCGAAATCATCAACAAAGATTCTTGATGCAATGTCTGAGATCATCACCAAGTTCTCTGGACATGCAATCTATCAGGTCTATTCTATCTCTGCAAGTCCGAGTCGAATCAAGAGGACTGTTTCCAAACACAGGTTGAAGATGGCTCTAGAGAAGTCGCAAAAACAGCAGAAGTCCAGTAAGAAAACACCCAAACCCACAACTCGTGAAAAGTCCAAATCTAAATCAAGAGAGTCCAAGAAGTCAACTCCGAAACCTCGAGAGAAGACCACAACGAAGACCCCCTCAATGAAGAAGCGAAAGGAACGACTCAGTCCAAAGGTCGCTAGCCCCAAGGCAGACAGTCGTGGTGAAAAACGTAAGGTCAATATGCCTGCGCCAGAAGTCAGAGGAAAACCCATTGAATCCTTCAAAGCACTTCGGTCTAAGGTGGAGAAGGAATATCCAGGTCTGTCTAGGAACCCACGATTTGGTGAGTGGATGAGAGATGCAGAACACTACATGAACCTCCATGATACAAGAATGAAATATCCTGAGATGCCCCCTGAAGCCCTAAGAGAGATGTCTCGAGAGATGGGGGTGCCTAGGACAAAGGCTGAAGGATGGATCCACCAGGGAAAAGAGCCTCGTCTCTTTAAGTACACACGTGAGGTAATGACAAAGACTGAGGGTCTTGAGAGGGTGAGGGAGATCAAGAGTTCTCTCAATGGAGCTGAGACCTTGCAAGACATGAAGGAGAAACTCGATAACTTCTACCTGCGACCTGAACTTGAGAACCTTCCTGGATATCAGATGCATCATGAGAACGCAAAGTCATTCTACAAGCTACTTGATTCAATGAAAGCTGGAGGACTTAACAAGGACCTTGCTCGTGATGTTGGAACAAATCGTCGAAATGTGGAGCGATGGATGAAAGGTGAGTTGCCTAGAATTCCGCGAATTGCCAGCGAAGTACCTCAGGAGGATCCGAAACCTGGACACAAATGGTTACCATCAAAGATTGTAGGTAAGAAGTTCACTGAATTCATAGAGGTTAAAGAGAAGGTTGAGAGCTTCGATGATATCGAAAGATTTCTTGACCAACTGAAATCCCTTGATTCCACAGAAATGAAAGCGTTAAGAAAGCGGTTTAGAGATGTATCTAAAGAAAAGGCACTCATGTACAATTTGGGAATTGCTGTTTCAGATGGTTCGTTCTATAGGAATAGTATGACTGAGAGATTCGGATTGGAATTAAGTAAGAAGTATGATTGGAGTGAAAATGTTGGTGAAGCAACACGTTATCACTGGGGTTTGTTAGGGATACGATCTGGAAGAATAGCTGATCATACTTCGGAGTATAAATGGAATGGAGAAACTAGAAGCTCAGAAAGAATGGGATGGACGAGTGAGGCTACTCCCTTAATGAATTGGTTAAAGAGAAGTGCACTTGGATTTGAGTTAGAGCATAGTAAATCTAGATTAGATGCAGATTGGATACCCAATGCTCCCAAAGAAGCTAAGTCAGCATTCATCCAGGGAGTTGCTGATGGTGACGGGTGGGTGTCAAGTATGAAAACCGGCATCTCAACAAATCGTGAAGCAGAGTTCTATTCTGGTATTCTCGGATCCTTGGGAATTCATTCAACACCAGGAAACAAACGGTCGCAAATCAACCGATCTAAAGATATACAGAATGCGGCAGAATTGCCTTTATTCAAGCATGCATCAGGAAGACAAGAGAAACTGGAGAATCTTTCTGATATGTATCGCGCATCTCCAAATGCTGGAAGAATGAATGAAAATGAAAAGATGTTGATTCAAGAATTGACTAATCAGGGTCATTCAACTGGAGAGATACGCGAAAAGATTTGGGGTGATTTAGGTATTAGTAGGTCAAAAGCAACTATTTGGAGATATCAGAAGAAACTTGAAAGTCGTAATTCGGGATAAATCAGAACGACTATATGCGGTAGGATACTGAACTTGCTTGATCTACAATGTCGAAGCTGCTCATTACCGATACAACTCTTCGTGATGCGCATCAATCCCTTATCGCAACTAGAATGCGTACCGAGGATATGCTCCCCATTTGCGAGGTCATTGACAAGATTGGTTATCATTCGCTTGAGATGTGGGGTGGTGCAACCTTCGATTCTATGATGCGTTTCCTGGAAGAGGATCCATGGGAACGTGTTGAGCTGTTGAAAGAAGCCATGCCGAAGACTCCCTTTCAGATGCTTCTGAGAAGTAGCAATATAGTAGCTTATCGAGCTTTTCCCGACGACGTGCTCGAACTCTTCATCGTTGAAGCAGTAAAAGTTGGAATCGACATATTCCGAATCTTTGATGCTCTCAACGACGTTAGAAACATGGAAGCTTCAATCAAGTTCGTAAATCGTGAGGGCGGCCATTCTCAAGCATCAATTTGCTACACTCTAAGCCCTTACCATTCAAACGAAAAGTTCGTAGAAATGGCAAAAGAGCTCTATTCACTTGATGCGGACTCTATCTGCATCAAAGATATGGCAGGTCTCATCTCACCTGACGCTGCTTTTGATCTCGTCACTCGCATCAAAGAAGAGATTGACATTCCCATCCAACTCCACTCACACTATACTAGTGGAATGGCGGCAATGGCTTATCTGAAGGCAGCTGAAGCTGGAGTTGATGTTGTTGATTGTGCAATATCTGCACTCTCAATGGCAACCTCACAACCTGCTACAGAGTCCATTGTAGAAGCACTCAAGGGTAACAAGCGAGACACTGGACTCGATATCAACCTGCTCTCTGAGATTGCTGCATATTTTAGAAAGATTCGTAGGAAATACGGCCAGTTCGAAGGGAGTCTGAAAGGAGTAAATCCTCAGGTTCTTGTATTTCAGATACCTGGAGGAATGCTCTCCAATCTTGACAATCAACTGAGGGAACAGGGTGCTCTTGATCGCTATGATGAGGTTCTCGAAGAAGTTCCACGAGTTCGAGCAGAGCTAGGATATCCTCCTCTGGTCACACCGTCAAGTCAGATTGTTGGCACTCAAGCAACGCTCAATGTTGTGACTGGAGAGAGGTACAGCATGATTCCAACCGAAGTCAAGCAATACATTCGCGGCTATTATGGTCGCCCTCCAGCAACGATTGATTCTGAGATACAGAAGAAAGCTATTGGTGATGAAACACCTCTGGACTGCAGACCAGCTGATATGCTTGAACCCGAGCTTCCTGCTGCACGTGAGGCTCTGAAGGATATTCCTCATGTTCCGAGAGACCTTGTTTCGTATGGTTTTTATACTAAATA
>SOKL01000339.1 GCA_004376265.1 Candidatus Thorarchaeota archaeon | reverse complement strand
TATTGCCGGGCCTCTCCAGAGTGTGGGAGGGCTTGGCGTTAAAGTAGTCAACCCGGGAGGAACATCCGCATGGGCTCAGGGTGTAGATTTGAGGGATCATGAGGGTGAAATCCCCGGATGGGGAATCACTCCAAAAGAAGTCACTCGAGGTCTCTGCCAGGCAGTTGAGTCACTCAAGCTTCCTCACATGATGCATTTTCATCCTAACAACCTCGGTAGAGTAGGAAACGTAGAAACCACCATTGCACAACTCGATTCAATCCGTGACATCAAGGGGCATGGGGGTCGTGAACATATCTGCCATCTTACTCATATGTCGTTCGAAACCCTGAGTAGTGTTGAGGGAGCAGGTACGGACTGGGGGGACATAGAGTCTGGTGGATTGAAGTTTGCACAGTACATGAACAAGAACAAACACTTCACAGCTGACATGGGTCAGATCACCTTCGGTCCAGCTACTACCATGACCGGGGACGGACCGTTTGAGTTCTACCTCTGGCAACTTACTGGTGGTAAGTGGACTAACATCGCAGTAGACGTTGAACTACCTGGTGGTGCAGGGATAGTACCTTACACCTATAGTCCCAAGGCTGCTGGAAACTCGGTCCAATGGGCCATACCTCTGG
Organism: Candidatus Thorarchaeota archaeon; assembly: GCA_004376265.1. Taxonomy (GTDB): domain Archaea; phylum Asgardarchaeota; class Thorarchaeia; order Thorarchaeales; family Thorarchaeaceae; genus SMTZ1-45. Next base: position 27,381 of record SOKL01000339.1, on the reverse strand, counting down.
AGTTCGCCTTGAATGTAGATGATGTCTGGAGGTGCATCATCAGCACAGACCATCCAAATGCTGGACCTTTCACAAAGTATCCACTGGTCTTCTCTTGGTTGATGAGCAAGAAGCAAAGAGACATCTGGATGGAGGGCATGCACAAGTTCGCTCATGAAAGAACAATTCTCCCCTCTATAGAGCGTGAATGGAGCCTCTACGATGTAGTCATCTCCACTCGTGCTTCCCCTGCGAAGATTCTTGGACTCGAGAAGGAAAAGGGTCACATTGGAGTCGGAGCTGATGCAGATGTTGCTGTCTATGATGTTGATACCACCAAGGTGGACTTTGCCAAAAATCCAGAGAAGATTATCAAAACTTTTTCAGAATCATTCCTTACTTTTCTAGGTGGGAAACAGGTTTCTAAGAAAGGTAAGGTGAAGGGTGTTCCGAACGAAGGGGTTTATTCAATCCATCCAGAGCTCAACGAGTCTCTATGGGCGCGAATCAATAAGGAGCTGGAACAGAAGATGAACGATTGGTACTCACATTCGTTCCACAACTATCCCGTGCCAGAGAGGTATCGTCAACATCTGGAAAAGAAGACAAAGATTGATGCAACATCGATAACAGCTTAATCCAATCTAGTTGGTTGCAGTCTTGTCACCAAATGAACGAGACCCGTACGAAAACCTCGCTCCTGGATATGAAGGGGTGGGTGAGTTCTACGATCTATTTGCTGACAATTCAGACCTATCCTTCTATATTGAATATGCAAACAAATGTGGCTCTCCAATTCTCGACATTGCTGCAGGCACAGGCAGAGTAACCTTCGCTCTTGCTAAACAGGGCCATGAAGTCGTGGCTCTTGAACAGTCTCAATCCATGCTTTCTGTGGCAAAAAAACGGCTTCTGAATTCTCCGACCGCGGTGGTTGACAGAGTTACTCTAGTAGCAGGCTCTATGATTAACTTCGAACTTTCCAAGAATTTTCCACTCATAATACTTCCAACATCTTTTGCCCATGCATTGACAACAGAGGACCAGCTCTCAATTCTGAAATGTGTGTACAGTCACCTTAGGGATGACGGTTTATTCGTTTTCGACATCTTCCCTGGGGAGATGCAATATGAGAATGCAACCTTCGAGGACAAACCTGTTCAACTAGGGGACAGTCATACAGTTTCAAGAAGTGGTGAGATTCATTCGGATCCTTCAAAGAAATTGATGAGAATGGACCTGAGATACACTATTCGTAACGTCACTGGAACGATTGTCAAAGTTACTGAAGGCGTATCGGGAGCAGCTCTCATTTTCAAAAGTGATGCAGACTATCTCATCGAGGAGTCTGGATTTACTGTCGAAGAAGAGTCGGGTGACTTCGAAGGAAGTCCATACACACCTGAGTCTGGACGCAGAATCTTCGTTCTTAGAAAAGGAGATTAGTTGAGAGAGGTCTACAGTTCGACCGTTTCCCGAAACTTAGACAATCTTGGACATCAAGATCCGTGACTGATGTTCGGTTCCTGCTTCACTGAGGTCTGCTTCTCGGTCAATCCCAAAGGATTTGCAAGAAGTCTTACATCCTCTCCACAGGCAGTTTGAGTCTCCGGCAAACTGACGGTGACTAGATTACGTGCAGCGTTCAAGTCCCGGTCTATCCTTACACCACACGTTTCGCAAACGTACTCTCTCTCTGAGAGTGCTACTTCCCTCCTCTTGTTCCCACAGTTCGAACACATTTTTGTTGAAGGATACGTTCTTGGTGCTACGACGAGGTGTGACCCATACCACTGACATTTGTACTCCAGTTGTCTTCTGAACTCGTACATTCCCACATCTGCAATGGCCCGAGCCAGTCTTCTATTCTTCATCATTCCTGACACTCCCAAGTCTTCGATCACTATCGTGCTGTGGCTCTTAGCAAGATAGGTCGTCAACTTGTGAAGAGTGTCCTGTCTGATATTGAAGGTCTTCAGATACATTGTAGCAAGTCTGAGCTTTGCTTTCTCTCGGTTCTTACTCCCCTGCTTCTTTCTGGATAGACTTTTTGCTAATTGCTTCAATTTCTTACGTCGTCTTCCTAAGGCTCGAGGATTTGGGAACGTTGTTCCATCAGAGAGTGTTGCCAGGGTCGTTATCCCAAGATCCACTCCTACTTTTTGTCCTTGCATTGGAGTGGGGTCTGCACATGTCTCCTCTACTGTAATGGATACAAACCATCGGTCCGCTCTTCTCCTCACTGTGACTGATAGTATTCGTCCATGATAGTATTCCTCTCTCTTCTCCTTAACCCGTACTTTTCCTATCCTGGGGAGTTGTAGCTTTCGCCCTTCGAACCTAATAGTTCCAGTAAGTCTGAAAGAGTCTCGCACACCTCTCCTCTTGAACCTAGGAAATCCGACCCTCTTTCCAGTCTTCCTACCTCGATAGAAATTGGTGAAGGCTCTGTTGAGGTCTCTAAGTGCCCCTTGTGGGGCACACTTTGAACATTCATACATCCATGGGAATTGAGTCTTCTTCAGACTATTCAACAGTTTATGTTGTTTCATCGCATCTGTAAACCGTTCTGCGTCATGATTATGCTTGAAAAGAGTGATTCGTTGTTCAAGACCCCAATTGTACGTAAAACGAGCGACTCCCGCGTGTTGAAGAAGAGATGATCTCTGGAAGTTATTCGGGTCGAGTTCATATCTGTAGGCTTTGTGGACCAACATCAGAGTCATCAGGTAGTAAGTGTGGAGGAATATAAGCTCATACAACTACCTTCTTTCAACAAACAACTATCAGAATAATGTCTAACTATGTGGTAACAGTTCGACCCCTCTCAAATACAATAGTGAAAGCACGCAGGAGCTTGTTTAACTGAGTTGTTCTGGTGGTGGAAGTTGATCTACTTTCTTGGGTTCTTGTCTGAAAGTCACTCCATCTTCTGACTCAAGACTATCAGTATAGAGTATTTCTCCTTCAATGAACGCGTCTCGCTCTATGTAGATGGTTTTGCCATAGACATTTCCAACTCGAGCACGTTCCTCTATTCTGATATCCGTACCATAGAGGGATTCGGTTCTTGCTCGTTCGCGGATTAGTATTTCCTTTGATTCTACAAACCCTACGACTTCAGCTCTCTTACCTAGACGGAATCCATCAGTAGCTTTGATGTACTCGGCTCTGATTGAACCACCAACAATAATACGAAATGTGTCAATCCTTCCTTCAGCTCTTACAGTACCTCCAACCTTGATTTTACCATCACTCTTGAGATTTCCACCAACAGCAACTGTACCACCTACGTTCAAGCCTTCAGTGACCTCAAGGTCACCTTCCACCTTAACGGTTCCACCCACATCGATTGATTTACCTGTTGCACTTCCCTCAATCTTTACTGTGCCGCCAACGTCGATCTCGCCGAAAGTAAGACCATCCCCAGCTTTGAAAGTTCCACCGATATCAACTGAACTAATATTAGAGCCGGGTCCTACTTTTGCAGTACCTCCTACATCAAGGCTCTCAATCTCAATTGCATCTGTAGCTTTGAAACTACCTCCAACTGAAACCTTTTTGATGTAACCAGTAGCTGTCTTTCCTGAACCACCTGCATCAAGCTCTTCAGCTTTGATTTTACCATAGATACCGACAGAACCGCCACCAGTTACTCTCTCAACATCCACATTGCCTTCTATCTTGACTGAACCGCCACCAGTGATTCTCTGCGCCTTTGCATCGCCTTCAACCTTAACTGATCCGCCAGCTTTAGCAGACACACATTCGAGATTGCGTCTAACGACTAGCGATGCACCAACTTCGATATCTCGAGCTTCAGCATTTCCATCAACTTCAAGGCTTCCTTTCGGAATACTAACAGACCTCTCTACTTTCAGGTTTCCGTTGACGGTTATGCGGTCTCTCGATTTGGATTCAAGTCTTCCACACTCGAGTGATCCATCGACTTCCAATTCGTCGATGACCCGAAGTGTTCCTGTGATTATGATTTTATCACCTTCAGGATTAGTAAGAGTTCTGCAGTTACGAATCTCGGCATCGCCTTCTACAGTGGTAAGTTCAACCAAATCCTGATTTTTTATTTCTAATTTATCTGCCATTTCGGCCTTCACCTTGTATATTTCTAATTATATCCCCACAATTTTGCTATATAAAGCGGGGGCACAAAATAGGGTCACGTGATGTGACTATCTGTAGTACCCTCATGTCGAGTACTCACATCCCGATTATCGGCTTTGGAATGGGAATCCCTACCAGTCCAGCCATGCGTTTATACAACTCAAGGTATTGATGTCCCCGTACGGTCACTTTGAAGACCCGCATTCCATCATCATCATCTTGCTCTAGAAGACCTCTATCAACTAATTCTGTGATTGATTCTTTTGCGCGGTCAACGGGCATGTTCGTGGATCGAGCTGCCCGTGTCAAGGGACATTCACCCCACACATAAATTACCCTTATCAGCTCAGCATAGATGTCATAACGCGTTCTCTTTAGATGCTCTCTTTTCCTCTTCTTCTTCTTGGGTGGTGCATCATCTGACATTTGCCGCTGACCTCTAATGAACCAATGTGAATGAAGTTATCAATGTAATGCACCCGGCGATATTATCGCGCTGAGCATTATCCACTAACAATCCTTATGACTTGGATAATAGGCACTGATTCACCAAGTCGGGAGCCACTATGATTCGTAGCGTATTCATGGTCAAAAACAATGGGGCCCCTCTTTATGGACGCTCAGTTGATGCAGATGAATCCATTGACCTATCCTCGCTACCATTACTCGTGCGAAATTCGGTTGTGATGATGCAGTCTAGTTCAAGCACATCTTCAGATAGAGTATATCTGCTTGAGATGGGTGATAACGTCTGGGCTTATTCCTTCGTTCAGTCTTTCGCACTTGTTTCCATGTCTTCTAAAGACCAGTCCATCTCCCAATTGAAGAACATAATGATATCTCTAGGGCGTGCAATCGCCTTCGAATATGGAGAAATCATAGACACTTGGAGTGGAAGCATGAGTGAGATTGTTGATCTCAATATTCTCATAGACAAGTATGTGTCACTTGACCTGAATCGCCCATCAAGCAAGATATTGAAGTTGATTGAGCGGCTTTTGAACAAAGCTCTGAAACAACCTGAGATTGCTTTTGCAGGTGTTTTCGACTCTGAGGGAGAGTTGCTTAGGGGAAATGTACCCGAAGTCTACCTCTTCAGGATACAAGTAGAGATTACACAAGGCGTAATCAAACCGGTTATGGACATTGCTCCGTCAACAATCAGTGCCGGAGACCATATCTTACAGATGCTGAAGGTCAACGCGCTCACGGTTGTAGTGGCGTCTCAACCGAGTGAGAGCAATCTGCATGCAGTGAGTTTGGTTAGCGAAATCGCGCACAAATTGGACAAGAAGATGTCATAGCAGTTTTATTGGACTTCGCATATACACAGGTAGGGAGTAAACTTCATTGGATAGTCCTGAAACAACAATCCTTGATGCTGAAGAATTGATAAATCAAGCAATTTGGAGGAGCACGTACGATCAGGATTTCAAAAGCGAGCTAACCCTTAGTTCTGAAGCAAAGATACTGTTGGAGGGCCTCTCTAACCTCGATTCCATCTTGGAGAAGCACAGAAGAAGAGCACTCTCCCAATGTCTGCTCAGAATTGATCACGCATATGTGGGTCTGGGGGATTTTGAGTGGAGTGTGGATAGGACGACCGAAGCTTTGAGCCTCGCAGAAACCTCTGGGAGTGATGTACAAGTAGCTCAATCATTGTTAGCTTTAGGGAATGGTTACCTAAATGCGGGTGATATTACAAACGCTGAGCGTCAATGGGTGAGGCTCCTATTACTTGCTGAGGAGTGTCCGGAAGATAAAGAGATGCAAAGTGTTGTTGGTTCGACTCTAGTTGTAAGAGGACACGTGTTGAATGGAAAGAGTCTCTACAATCAAGCTGCATCTGTCCTGGAAGATGCATACACAACTTTGGTACATGTTGGTGATTATTTTGGATGCGTTTCGGCCTGTAATCTCTTAGCTGAAATATATCTCAAGATGGAATCTCCTGAAAAAGCTGGCACCTACAAAGCAAAAGCTGATGAGTTCAGGACTAGAATAGAAAATCAACCAAATCCCTATGACCCTTAGATTACGAAAGACACAAGTATAGTCCTATCTGGTCGGGCAGGGTAGAGGTCTTTCCATGCGTATTGTAGGTATATGTGGCTCTCCCAAGAGTGAACGCTCAAGCACTCGATTCTTGCTGGAGCAAGCTCTAGAGGCTGCCTCTGAAGTTCTTTCTGATGATGTCGAAACAATCCTACTGAACATAAGGGACTTCAATATTCTTCATTGCAAGGGTTGCGATTCCTGTGTCAGAAAGAAACCCTGTCCCGAGAGTGCGAATGATGACATGCCCCAGCTTGAGAAGAAACTCATTGGTGCTGAAGGAATCATAATTGGTTCGCCTTCATACTTCACTTCCGTGCCGGGTATCCTCAAGGATTTCATCGACCGTTCCAGAGCTATGAAGATGAGTGGGAATCAATTGAAAGATGCGGTCTTTGGAGCTATCACATATGCAGGACTTCGGTTTGGTGGTCAAGAGCATGTCATAGATGTCTTGAACCGTTACGCACTTTCTCATGGAATGATTGTTGTCGGTGGTGTTGGAAGTCCAGTCAAAGATGGGACATTCGGTTCTGGAAGTTTGCAGACGGATGAAGGAACTTGGAGATCCGTTAAAGATGATAGTCTAGCCATCAGAGGAAGCCGATTGCTGGGGAAGCGTGTCGCAGAGATAGTAAAACGAATGAATTCTGGTGAGTAGCAATGTCCAAGAAACCCATTTCTGGTATGGTTCAAGTCTATACTGGAAATGGCAAGGGGAAGACTACGTGTGCACTTGGAGCAGGGCTTAGAGCTGCAGGACACGGTCTGAATGTTATCATGATTTGTTTTATGAAAGCCAAGCTTGCTATTCGAGATGATGAAGAGGAGATTAACTACGGTGAGTTTGGGTCAACAGATCTAATACCCAATTTCACAATAATCCCGATTGGTCGAGAAACATTCGTTGACAAAGAGAATCCTGACCCAATCGATATCAAAATGGCTCAGGATGGGCTCAAGCTTGCTCAGCAGCATCTTCAAGATAGAAAATGTGATGTGCTGATTCTTGATGAACTCAATGTTGCAGTTGAGTGGAACCTCATTTCACTCGAAGACCAACTAGATCTTATCAGGTCTAAACCCACTGATATGGAACTCATAATGACTGGTCGATATGCAACACTGGAATTACTCCGTGTCGCTGATCTTGTTACTGAGATGAAAGAAGTCAAACACTACTATAATGACAAAAAAGTTCAAGCACGAAAGGGATTCGAATTCTAGACCACTCACCAATCGAACATTTAATATTCCGTTTCTATTTCAGTTTCTTGTTTCAAGCGATGGATGAGATTTTGATGGTTGATGATACATCTAGGAAGATAGCAGCAGCGAAGGATAACTGGGAGAAGAACACTCTTGCTCCACACCAGGCAAAGCATCCCGATCGAAGGAAGGAGTTCGTCACAACCTCCAGCAAGCCTGTTAAAGTCCTCTACACCCCAGCTGATCTTCCAGACTTTGATTATATGAAAAATCTTGGATTTCCAAGTGAGTATCCTTACACACGTGGCGTTCAACCCAGTATGTATCGCGGCAAACTTTGGACCATGCGTCAATTTGCAGGCATGGGCAATGCTGAGGAAACCAACAAGAGATTCAAGTTCCTTCTTGCACACGGTCAAACAGGTCTCAGTGTCGCCTTTCATCTGCCAACTATTTTCGCGCGGGATTCTGACCATCCAGTTTCTTATGGAGAAGTGGGAAAGCTTGGCGTCGCAATTGACACTCTGAAGGATATGGAGATTCTCTTCGATGGAATACCCCTCGATCAAGTAACAACGTCGATGACCATCAATGCGCCCGCTAGCATCCTATTGGCTATGTATATGGTCGCAGCTGAGAAGCAGGGTGTTTCGTCTGACAAGATTGGCGGCACGATACAAAATGATCTGTTGAAAGAATATCAGGCGCAAAAATCTTGGATTCTGGCACCAACGCCCTCACTAAGGATTACAGGCGATATTATGGAGTATTCTACCAATAATATTCCGCGTTGGAATACGATTTCAATCTCTGGTTATCATATTCGCGAAGCGGGATCCACAGCGGTCCAAGAGTTAGCTTTCACATTGCTCAATGGAATGGAGTATGTCCGAGTGGGCATTAAGCATGGTCTGGATGTTGACACCTTTGCCCCCCGACTATCCTTCTTTTTCAACGCTCACAATGATATCTTTGAAGAAGTAGCAAAATACAGAGCTGCTCGTCGTATCTGGGCTAGAGAGATGAAGGAAACCTTCGGTGCAAAGAAGGAGCGGTCTCTTTGGATGCGTTTCCATACTCAGACCGCAGGGTGCTCGTTGACAGCTCAACAACCAATGGTGAATGTAGTGAGAACTGCCTACCAGGCTCTTGCAGCTGTTTTAGGAGGAACTCAGTCACTTCACACTAACTCGATGGATGAAGCCCTATGTCTTCCAACCGAGGATGCTGTTCGTGTTGCTCTCAGAACACAACAGGTTCTTGCACATGAAAGTGGTGCTGCAAATACAATCGATCCCCTTGCTGGCTCTTACTATGTAGAAACTCTCACTAATGAAATGGAGGAAGGAGCCTACAACTATTTCGAGAAAGTTGAAGCACTAGGTGGAGTCGTTGAGGCAATCGAGAAAGGATTCTTCCAGCGAGAGATTGCAGATGCCTCATACCGGTATCAGAAAGAGATTGACAGTGGAGCCCGTAAGATAGTGGGTGTCAATGATTTTGTCCTCGAAGATGAACAAATCACAATCCCTGTTTTGAAGATAGACGCGGAAGTAGAACGTAGTCAAATAGAGCGAACACAGAAGATTCGAAAGACCCGTGACAACAAGAAAGTAGACGAGATACTCGATGGACTGAGAAAAGCTTCAGAGGGAGAGGATAATGTTATGCCGCACATTGTAAAGGCTGTTCGAGAGTATGCCACAATTGGAGAAATCTTCCAGGTCTGGAGAGATCTTTGGGGAGAATGGGATGAACCGAAGATATTCTAGGCGTTCTTCGATTCTCTACATTTGAAATTGAGCTTATGCACACGGTTACAGACCGAAACCATAAATAATGGGTATTTTTCCGCGGACATGAAGATTCTCAACGACTTCAATTACTGCCGAGACGCAAGACATCGATGCCCTCTGACTGCCCTGATAACCTTTGTAAAGATAAAATCCTAGCACTTGATCGTGCGATTGGACACCACAAAAATGAGTGGGTAGTTCTCCTAAACAGGACAAAGAGCAGTGACGACGTCGCCCATGCTTTACGTTTCTGTGAGGTATTCCAACTAGAATCCAAGGTGAAAGTCAAATTGGATGGATACGAAGTTCTTGCGCGTGATGACCTGAAACGGATACTATAATCTTACTTGAGTATTTTTCTCCAAATTAAATTCGCAATTACCATAACCAATACGCAGCCAATCATGACAGAAGCTATTGCATACTGTAGCGGTGTCAAGCTGAGAAGATCATTTACAGTGGAATTGGTTTGTTCAATAGGTTGGGAGATTCCCGGTCCATCTCCCAATAGACTTGGAAATCTATCTTCATCATCTTCATCAATGACATATGTAGTCGTATTCGAGTAATCGCTCCAACTGTTACCAAGCCCATATTCATAGTTCCATATATTTTCAATTCCAAGACACATCGCATTGACATAATTCCATCCAAATCTATTGAACACAATACTATTCCCACTAGACTGCCCATTAATGTAGATTCCATAATCCACGTTATGGATAATATCATTATTTCCAACAAGGGTATCATTTGTACGAAAGAGGAAGATGCCACCTAAACTGTTTGTATGGATGGAATTAGACTCTATCGTGCTACTATGTGCTCCGATGAGAAATAGTCCATTTTTATTTTGGTAAATCTCACTACCATATACTATCGAGCTCAACGAATTATGTATGTAAATCCCATAGTGATTTCCATGAATCCGACTTCTGTATACAAAACATGAATCTGATTGTTCAATAAACACACCAATGCCGTTATTCATACTCTCAATATTGCTAAGAAGGCAGTTGGTCGATTGAAGGATATAGATGCCTCTCATTGATTGACTAATGCTTACATTCCTCACTTCACAGCCATCACTGAATATTAGTGAAATCTCTCTCAACTCGCCATTCTCGATAAGAACATCTGTACAGCTCACGAGTATGATTTGTCCGTAATTCCTTCCGTCAATGGTCTGGCTTGACAAGTTGAAGAAATATCCCAGTAGACCACCATTGATAGTATTACCCTGTATCTCGTGTTCGAAATCACTTGGATAATATAATGCGAAGACTAAACCACCATCGACAAACGTGTTGTTGGCAATGACGCATTCAACAGGAGCTCCTTCAGCATCTTCCAATCTTGGGGCTTCTTCTAGACCGAGTCCGGTAACACAATCGTAGACATAATTGTCACTCACAACATTGCGAATAACACCTTGAAGCTGGATCCCTGTTTCAAAATTGTGTATTTCATTCCCCCGAATAAGAGAATCTTCCCCTCTTCCTCGTGATTCGATTCCTATTCCTGTGCCCTCGAATCCGGTGATGGTATTTGATTCTATGATACTCCTATTAGATGACTGCAAATCGATTCCTGAGAAAAATGGTGTAATCACGTTATCTGATATCGTCACATCATTAGATCTCACTCTGATCGATTGCCATCCTCCATATAGAGTATTGTTTGTTACAAGATTGTTTGAACCACCTCGGATTTCCAGAATTGAATCAAAAACGTCGCCAAGATTCCGCAAGTCATTGTCCTCTATAACACAATCAATACTCAGTGTTAATCGAACGACTTCGTTTGATTTACTGCTGAAAGTATTATTTCTAAGGACAACCTTGTTCGAACCTTGGATTCGCACTGGATACCGGATTTCATCACTAATCTGTACATTATTTGCGAAAATTGTAGAATTAAGATTGTTAGCCAGAAGCCCCAAAACTGAGGTACTTATCGTGTTTCCAGTTATTGAACTTCCTGAACTATCAAACACACAAATAGCAAAATAACCCTTTGCGAAATGATTATCCTCAATTCTTGCTGAAATCACATTGGTTAGAGTGATGCTCCCTTCTCCCCAGTAAGTACCCCCAGTAGAAAACCAACAATTACGAATTACAAAATGCTTTGTTGTGTTGGCAATCTGAATACCAATGACTGGTGCGGATATGTTTAGGTTCTCAAGGACATAGGGGGTTCCTTCAGTTCCTGCGCCTGGCCACCCTTGAGTTTCGAAATCAGAATCACTGGTGATGATGATCGGTTCATGAACGGAATATGATTTTATGAATTGTGGAGAACTCTCGTGAGGAGTACTGATGGTTGTGATAGCTTCTTTCGCATTGAATTTGAGCAATGGTTGACTTAGCGGGAAGATTAGTAGAAGTGAAACAACCATTAGAGTAACTATGCGACTTTTTCTATTTGATGAAACGGTCACGATGAAATGGGCATGTTTTTGATATAAGGCAGTTATCCATAACGCAACATGTGTGATAATGGGCGAACCTTACTCTGAATTTTACGGTTCTTCAGAGCAAGGTGAATTCCGAGCAATTATTGCCGAGTAGGTTCAGGTTATATTCAGACACGAAAAAGGAGAACTGATTGAGCTATGAGTGATTACAATCGTGGGATAGAATACATGGCATTGGTGTCTATACTGCTTCTTCTATTGTCCACTGTCACCACACCATCAATTGCTTCAGAATCCTCCAGCTTTGTTGAATTTACTTCTGCAACACGTGATTATTGGCCTACAGAAGGGTGGATGAACTCAACTCCTGAAGAACAAGGAATGGACTCCGTTTTACTGGAAGAGATGATTGACCATATAGCAGATGAAGATCTTGATGTACATTCTGTCATTGTGATTCGTCACGGATATGTAGTTCTCGAGGAGTATCCCGATCCATACCAGGGAGTTAGTCGAACACAATCATTCAATGGAACTCATTTCCTGTATTCCGCCACCAAGAGTTTCTTGTCTTGTTTGATTGGGATGGCAATTGACAAGGGTTACATTGACAATACTAGTCAAACTATGCTCTCTTTCTTTCCAAATCATACAATCGCAAACATTGACGAACGAAAAGAAAGGGTCACGTTGAGAGATCTACTGACGATGCGATCTGGTCTTCCCTGGGATGAACAAAGTGCACCTTTCAACTCGCCTGAAAATGATGTCTATCAACTTAATTACAATACAAGTGGGGGAGTTCAGTACGTCCTAGATATGCCAATGGAGTATGAACCGGATGAGGTTTTTCATTACAACACTGGAGCGTCACACCTTCTTTCCGGGATTGTTCAAGAAACCACAGGAATGTCTACGCTTGATTTTGCAGTAGAGCACCTCTTCAGCCCTCTTGGCATTAATCCATATTATTGGTATTCTGATCGTATGGGAGTGCACTTTGGAGGATATGATCTTCAATTAGAACCTCTAGACATGGCTAAGTTTGGCTATCTGTTTTTGAACAATGGTACTTGGGATGGTGAACAAGTAGTTTCTTCAGAGTGGGTGAATGAATCAACAACCACGGTTTCTACATATTACGGGGAGAGAGGCTATGCCTATCAGTGGTGGACAATGCCTGATAGAGGCGTCTTCTATGCGGCCGGAATGTATGGTCAGTATATCTTCGTGTCCCCTGAAGATGACCTTGTTGCTGTCTTCACATCAGGATACGGATTCAATGATGTTGATGAGAATCCTTCTATGTTTCGAAACTACATCCTTGGTGCAGTTACTGAAGAGAGTCCTGTAGTGCCCTTCGATTTCGTTCTACCTGCAACGGTTATTGTAGTAGTAGTAGTATCGTTGGGACTAATATTGAAATTTCGGTCAAGATTTCAGGGTGTCTAAATACAATCTGTCTGATCCTGTATCATTGCATAATTATGATTTCAAAAAACGAAATGACTTTTTGAATTCTGTTTGCTAGGAACCAAACACTTCTTCAAAGTAGTCTCTTTTACTCTCCTTTTCAATCATCTCTAGTTTCCGATTCCATTCTTTCTTATCCTGGTAACTCACGACCACTGCCCAAGCAATAACCTGAACTGAAATTACTGACACGAAAATGGAAAATGCTTGTAGGGGGGTCGCTCTCTGTGGCAACGGTAGTGGAAGGGGCGGCTCTTCCACAACATGAACTACTATCTTGCTTGTTTCTATTTTCTGATCCTCATACACAACTTCAAGAGTGAACTCGTAAGTGCCGATGTTGAGTTCATCAATATTTCGTGTCACACTACTATCCCAAATCCCAACGTCAATCACTGCTGAGTTCAGGTGTAATGTATAGGTCCCACCAAAGGGCAATAGCGAAGTCCATTGGAGAGTATTCCCTAATGAACCGATGATAAAAGTGAGTTCTTGTACCTTTGGTCGAAGGAATGTTTCCAATTTTTGCGGATTCCAATGATATTTCGGATTTTGTATGAGTTCATATGACATTAGCGTCTGGTTTGGATTGTAGATTTGTACAGGTCCTACATATGTGGGAATGAGCTGTTCGGTTTGTGTGAGAATGAACGGTCCGCTTGTCACCTGTGGTGTATCTGGGTCAATCACTGGATTCCAATCGCTCCATCGATCAAATCCAATACCGTCATTATCGTTGAAGATGTGCTTAGGAATAATCTTCATGTATGCGAAGTTATTGAAAAACCAATATGATTCTGTATCGAACTCAAGCCTCATTCGATATGGTCCCAAACTCACTGCTGACTGGAGTCCTTCTAGATTTCTTATCAATGGGTTCCCAAACCTTGCACTCTCTAGAATGTAATTGAATGTGAAAGCAACATCCTCAGCTGTGAGTGGAACTCCATCACTCCAAGTGGCATTTTCAATGATATTCATAGTAAACCTGGTATGCCCTTCTGGAACTGTAGGATTGTCGCTATGAGTTTCTACGACGAGATTATAACCCAGGTCTCCGACAGGTTGTTGTTTAGGGTTTCGCTGATAAAGTGAAGAGTACAAATTATCGAGAATATTCCCGGTTTCTCGAACGAAGATATTGAACGTATCAAATTCTTCAGTAATCCCAATTTTCACAGTACCACCATAAGCACCGTTAATGAGTCGGATATTCCTCATGGTCCAGGGACCTGAAATGTGCCTCACCAAATCTCCAACATGACCCTTGAACCGGTCATTTCTGTACATTTGCATGTATGTGTTCTCATAGACGACCAGTCTTGGTACATTGTAGTGCAGTATTTTCTGCATCTCAGCAGAAGCTTCGAAGACTTCTTCGTAGGTCGTGCCATGGAGAAGATTGTTTCTCCAGCTGTCATAGGTCACGTTAATGAAATTACTTGGATTTTCGATCATCATATTCTCAGGGTCCGACCAAAACTCGTATCCCAACCATTGAACGTCTGTATCACGAAAATCAGTACCCCCAATAACCATGTCATAATCTGAATCAAATATATCGATGAATTCACTTAATTCATATGCATGGACATTAGCATCCACATGAAGGTCCCGTAAGGCGTCCTGAGCTATACTTGCTACGCCGCCTTCCATCTCGGGATCTGCAGATTGATATTCAATAATTATGCTGAACGGACTACCGTCAGGGGAAAGTCTATACCCTGTACCACTATCTATCATAAATCCTGCGGCATCCAGCAGCTGGTTTCCAATTCCTGCCTGTTTTGTATAATAATGCCAATCTAGCTCATCCTCAATACACCACCCACTCGTGGTGGGCAGCAAAGAATCATGTTCTTGCGAGAAACCATCCATGATTTCTGCAGTGACTCTTGTTTTATCAAAAGCAAAGGCAAAAGCACGACGAAAGGCACTGACATTTAGAGGGTATTTTCCACAATTAATCGTGATATCTCCGTAACCATTCCGCAGAGCACTGAAAATGTCTATGTCTGGATCACCGAATGCAGGCAGATGACGTGGTTCAATGAAACCAGTGTCCATTTCAATCTCACCGGCTTGGATGGCTATCATCCTCTGATCTCTATTCGGAATAACTCTGAATGAAAGTTTGTCAACATATGGACCCGTGTTGAGGTCTTCAGGAACTGCGACGGAAGAATGGACTATAGGCAGTTTGACGAGTGATAAGGTAATTATGACAACCGCTACCGAACCCGCAATTACGACTCGCCAGTTCATCTCTGTCTCCTCCAAGACAGCTAATATCCATGCTGACCTAGAATATCACCGTTCTGGTGTTTGATAAAACACATGTCTGATAATATCAACCGACTTCCCTCATATCCCATTGCTTCTATGATTCACAACCAAAACAATAACTCCGAACAAGAACGGGTACCTCTCGTGGATAGATCTGACTTCTTTCCAGATATATTGTAGTTGATGTATCACTACTTCTGTTTCAACCAAAAACAGCAGTAAGCCAATCTCTGTTCCTCACTTCCTCTGCCAACCTGACTTGTTGTCTATTTCTATAATAATTTCGGAATGCGACGACGGTGAAGACAAGCAAGATCTCAACTGACGCCACTGAAATAGCTACTGTTACTACCCCCAGCCATTGGTTATTTGGGTCTGTGGAAGGAACCGTATCACTGCTTGTCGTCGGGTCTTCTGGTTCAGCTGGTATCCGATAATAGTCTGGATTTTTTGTCAGATTATACGAATCAAGGAATTCATACCCCGCGAAGATGTATGGTCCACTTGTGACATGTGGATGTGCCGGATTGAAACCAGGGTTCCAAGAAGCCCACTCATCATAGTCGATGATTCTTGGGTTGTTGAAAATATGTGCTGGAAGTATCTTCACAAAAGCGAAATTGTTAAAATGCCAATAGGACTCAGAAACGAATTCAAGCACAACTCGATTGTGTCCTAGAGTATATGCAGAATATAATTCTGCAAGTTGGCTTACTGAAGGATTCCCATATACTCCACTCTCTAGTATGTATGTAAATGTATATGCGACGTCGTTAGCAGTGAG
This sequence comes from Candidatus Thorarchaeota archaeon, assembly GCA_004376265.1. Taxonomy (GTDB): domain Archaea; phylum Asgardarchaeota; class Thorarchaeia; order Thorarchaeales; family Thorarchaeaceae; genus SMTZ1-45. Next base: position 11,258 of record SOKL01000339.1, on the reverse strand, counting down.
GGGTTGTCCGTCAGTCCAAGTTGCATTTTGTATTATGTCCAGGGTGAATCGCTGATGACCTTCTGGAATAGCAAGGTTATCACTATGAGTTTCGATGATGTAGTTTGTGGCCAAGTCTTCGATTGGATGCCCAGCAGGGTCAAGTCTATACAATGATGAATATAGATTATCCATCACATCCCGCCAAATTTCAGAAGTCCCCGTGAAAGGATTTAGCGTTTCAATTTCCCTGGATATTGCTATTGGGACGGTTCCACCAATAGTGCCATCTAGTTTTCTGATCTTTCTTAGAGTCCAATGCCCTGTAATATATTTGAGAAGGTCACCTACATGGCCCTTATACTGGTCATTTCTGTACGCCTGTATATACTTATTCTCGTAGACAACCAAACTTGGTACATTGTAATGCAGAATCTTCTGTATCTCAGCAGCTGCCTCATGGACTTCCTCATACGTTGTACCAAAGAGAAGTTGATCGCGCCAGCTATCGTAGGTTGCGTTCCTGAAGTTTGATGGGTTCTGGTATGGAAAATCTGAGCTCCTTGACCAGTAGGCATACGCCAACCATTCTAAGTCATTGCTGTTGAAATTAGTAGCATAGAATACCATATCGTATTCAACATTACCGCCACACCTTGAGATGTACCCACCAAAGCTGCCACACCTCGAAACATACTCATTGAAGGATGCAGCGGATCTATCTGCGTCGACATGAAGGTCATTTAGAGCATCCACAGCAATCTGAGCTATACCACCAGCAATCTCTGGTGATGATGAAGCATATTCAATGACAACATCGAATGTTGAATTGTCGGGTGCGAGCCGGTATCCTGTTCCAGCGTCAATGGTAAAACCTGCAGAATCAAGGATCTGGTTTCCGATTTCTGCTTGATTTTCATAATAGTGATATTCCAAGTCATCCTCAATACACCACCCGCTAACATAAGGAACGAGCGAATCATGTTCCCTCGAGAAACCGTCCATAATCTCTGACGTGACTCGAGTCTTATCAAAGGCATAAGCAAAGGCTCTCCGGAACGCACTGACATTCAAAGGATACTTGCCAGTGTTAATTGTGATGTGACCATACCCATTCCTAAATGCAGAGAAGAAGTCTATAGCTTCATCAATATCTAAGAAACCGAGATTATTCGGGTAAAAGAAGCCAGTGTCTATCTCAATCTCTCCATCCAAGAGTGCAAAGATCCTCTGTTCTTGTGTAGGAATTACTTTGTACACAATATTATCAACATAAGGACCGGTATTGAGATCATCTGGAACTTCGAAGAGAGTAAGCGCAGTAACCACATTGAGCCCGGACGCACACACAAGAAGAATGGTCAATCCTGCTATACCACGATCTCTCCAATCCACAATTACTCCTCAAGAACATATGTGCATCTGAACTGAAGTATCCTTCTTTCTGCGCTTGCATTAACACATATCTAATATTGGTGAACCTTCACAAGTGGTAATCAAATTCTTTGATGATTGACCAATAAGACAATTGCACCAACAATGACAATCGTAGAGCTTACAGATATCGCTGTCACAATTTACGTGACTGGATCTCACGGTGTGGATGTTGTAGATGTGGTCATCTGCCTCGTCTCATTATGACCTCATATACTATTCAATTAATCATCAACTAGTAAACCTTTAGCGAACTACTCGAAGCCTGATACCTTTTCCATATTTCTTGCCCAGCATTGTTTTTCCAAAAACTCAGCTGAAACAATAAGGCTCCTCTCTCTCATATTTTTGAGATGTTCCTTGAACTCATTGCAAGTGACCACAACCCCATTTGTCAAGCGTAAGAACTTCTCAAAGAGTGTGGCTTCAAACTCAATTATTGAATGACCGAAAGAGAGCAATATTGCATCCTCAATCAGAGAAGGTACTGTGCTGAGCGCTATTTCTTCGTCATTATGTGCTTCTATTATGCGTGCTTCCAATTATATCACCTATACAATCCTATCCGAAATTTATTATATAATGACCATGAAGCACGCTTGTTGAATAAACTTGAAATCAGCATTAATAGACCTCTAAAACCACAAATACCCTTTATCAGGGTTCGAAAGGGTTCATTAAGCGTTTCTACTCAGAGCTTAGAGACAATTTATTCCTGAAGAATTCTAATTGTATCCAAACCATTCTTACAAAGATTGCCAACCATAGGAAGACCCAGAATGAGGATGTCTATTTCATTCTTGTATTTGGAGAGTTCCTCAACAACTGAATCTAAGAACCAGCAGATATTTGCAAAGATGCTTTCCTGCTACCGCGAACTCGAAATCCAAGATCAACTATTTCCTTTCGAGATTCTGGAAAGACATTTCTTAATGTCTGCATTCATGATTATCTCAGTGTACCAATTGACTCCTGCTGTTTCATAGTCACCAATCCAAGAATCCTTCTTTGGATCCCCTGTAGATCTTCCCCACATAATAATGTCAAAATCCTTCATCGTCTTTCGGTGACCCTTTACATAATCAGTAATCTCTTGGTAGTCCTCTGGTTTCAATTCATCTTTTGCTGATAGTGGAAAAACGCCATCGAACCTCGCTGCTCTTCTGAATGGTGCCTTGATTGGCCACGTGCCTCCACACCAAATTGGTACACGTGGTTTTTTCATAGGACGGGGCTCAAAAGTCAATTCCTGAATGTTGTAATGTTGTCCGGTGAATGAAAACGGTTTCCCAGTCCAAAGTCCCTCCAAGATTTCCAGTGACTCATCTAGTTTTTCAGCCCTTGTTTTGAGACTGGTTTCTTCATCAAAATATCCGTCCTCGCTGTCGTCTCCTAGACCAACTCCGAGTGTGAACCTTCCATTAGACAAGTTGTCCAACGTAGTCACTTCTCGAGCAACTTTCTGAGGTTTCCTTCTTGGAAGAGGTGTCACAGTTGTACCTATACGAATCTTCTCGGTTTGAGCCGCAATTGCTGCTAGAGTTATCCACGGATCTGCAATCAGGTCTCCACTGCTTTGATATACATGATCCCACATGAAGAATCCGTCCCATCCCGCATCTTCAGCCGCTTTTGCCAAGTCAACGAACTTCTTTGGGTCCCCATTTAGAGCATAATTTGAGATGTAAATTCCGTATTTCATAACACCACTGCAATACAACAACAATTACTCTACATAATAGACTGCTCTCTCTCAGAAACCGAGTCAGTTTCTAAGTTCAAACGGAATCTAATCTCAGAGTTTGGGAACGATATGGTCTTTCAGTAACTTGATGGTATCTAATCCGTTGTTCCGAAGATCACCAACCATCGGAAGACCCAGAATGAGGATGTCTGTTTCTCTACCTTTCAATATTTCCAAAGAAGTGATCAGAAACAGTAAAACTGTAAAAGTTAGCATCTTCAGCAGCATTGGCTAGGGTTACTATATCTTCGTAGGTATACCCCATCTGAGGTTCAATTTGGATGCCAATCTTCAATCTAACCACCCTAATGACGTTAATCTATCATCTCCCGGATAATAAGTATCATTTCGACGCAACAATTGTTATCCGAATCTTATTTATGATGGGACTCTCCAGCGGGGTCTTGCGTTCGACAATTACCGAATCAGTCCCCTTGGCTGAGTATGGAGGATTAGTCAATTGGTAGAGTACAACAAGATCAATGATGAAGTGGTCAAGAAACTTACTGCGATTTGTGGTGAGGAATTTGTTACTACGAGCGAACCACTCCGTCATAGCTATATGGCAAAAGGCATCATGGGTCTCGAGGCTGAATTGCCCGAGTTAATTGCTAGACCGGCAAATGCTGAGGAAGTTTCTAAAATCCTCATTGTCGCGAACGAGAACCTCAGCCCTGTAACCCCCGCATCTGGAGGTCTGAGTGGCGGTTTCGCGCTCCCGGCAATTCAACCTGGTGGGATATACCTAGACTTAACTCGAATGGATAAGATGACTGTAGACACTGAGAACCGTGTTATGGTCGTCGAGCCAGGTGTGAAGTCTGGCGATGCCTGGAGAATTTTCAAAACTAAATATCCCGACTGGGCACCACCAATCCCAGACGGCGCTCCCCCTGCAGCGACTGTATTGGGAGATGCCATCGAGCGAGGATTTTCCCTCGTCACTGGTGTATATGGTCCTCAGGCCGATATGATAATGGGATTGGAGGTAGTCCTGCCAACTGGTGAGATTTTCCACACTGGGTCTTGGGCATTGCCTGGTGCAAAACCATTCTATCGCTGGGGCGTTGGTCCAAACCCCGATGGCTTATTTTTAGGGTCTCAGGGCTCAATGGGTATCATCACTAAGTGTGCGATCAAGATGATTCCTCATCCCCATTTCAAGACCGTCGTTGCATACGGCGGAGAGAGTTGGGATGACATCATTAAACCCGCATGGGAGATATCCAAGCATGAGATGGGTATTGCTGAAAGGACAGTCATGGTACAAGGTGGAAACTATGAACTTGTCATGACCCGCTGGCCCAAAACAAATGTGCCACTCGATTACGAGTTTTACAAGAAGATTGGTATTGACAAGAAGTGGATGAACTACGAGGTCTGGGCCTGGACCCAGGAGGAACTCGACTTCACCCTTAATGGAATCGACAAGATCTACAAAGACTACGAGATTCGAGAGAAGAGAGTCACTCCGAAACAGGACCTGCATCCAAAACAGGTGGCATCCCGGCTCAAGAAGCCAAACGTGATTGCCGTTCCTTACTCACTCTGGCAAGCAGGCTTTCTTTTCATCACATGGTATTGTCCATGGCTTGAAAGTGGAAAGATGATGGAGGAATACTGCGCGGCGATGGCTGATTATGGCTTCCCTGAAACTATGTGGGTTGCATCTATCGACCACGCAAGGCAAGCAATCGTCATGCCAATCCTCTGTTACGACAGCACGGAACCAGGCATCATGGAGAAGATTCGCGAGTTCAACCTTGAAACCACAAGGAGTTTCCTAAAGAAAGGCTGGCTCAACTACCGACCTGACCCATTCGTCCATGCTCCCGAAACCTTCTCACAGGCCAAGGAATACTACAAGATGTTAGTGAAGTTCAGGAAGGTCCTGGACCCGAACCTGATAATGCATCCAGGCAGACTAGCAATACCTTGGGAGAGTGTCACTGACCTTCCCAATCCGTTAAAGGAGTGAATTTGCGTGCGTATCATAATCACTAAATATACAGAAAATACAAGGAGGACCGAGTGACAATGAATCTTGAAGAACTGCGTAAGGTCAACGCACGTTGCATTCACTGTCGTGCATGCCAATACGCTTACTCTGGTGAACCCGATAAAGAGGGTGAGAACGAAGAATACACCGGCATGCTACAGGGGTGCCCTGCTGGAATCTACTACGGCTGGGAAGGCTACTTCAATAGTGGGAAGCAATGGATGGCCAGAGCATTCCTCAACGGAGAGCTTCCTGCCAGCCAAGAACTCCTTGAGATTACTGAGGCTTGCACGACTTGTGCACTCTGTGAAACCCAGTGTCCGAACTATATCGACACTGTGGCAGTCACTGAGGCGCTGCGTGCAGCAATTATTGAGTCTGGTGTTGAACCTCTGGACAAACACAAGGGAATGGGTGATCGTGTCGATAAAGACGATATGCGAAATCCATACGGTGAGCCAAGAGAGGACCGCACAAAGTGGTTTAGCGGTGAGATTGACAAACCTGGTACATCGGTCGCATTCTATGTAGGGTGTACCGCCTCATATCGTCAACAGAAGATTGCTGAGACCACTGCAAGCATTCTCACAAAGCTCGGAATTGATTTCACAGTCTTGAGGGACGAGGTATGTTGTGGCTCCCCAATCCTGAGGTCTGGTAGAAGGGATGTATTCAGGAAAGTGATGAAGGAGAACCTTGAGTTGTTCAAGGGCTATGACCTGCTCATCTTTAGCTGTGCAGGATGTTACAAGACCTTCCGTAATGACTACCCTGAGATGAGTGGAGAAGAACTTCCGTTCAAGGTCATGCATACTGTTGAACTGATCAACCAGTATATCCAGGAAGCCAATTTCAAGATAAAGAACCTATACGGGAAGAAGGTCACATGGCATGACCCTTGTCACAGTATTCGTCACATTGGCCTAGGTATTGAGAAGAAGATCCTCGCGGAATCTGACAATTGGCTGCTTGATAGCCGAAGGGCTGAGAAGGCGAAATTGGAACATTATGAGATGCCTCGTCAGGTTCTAGGTGCGATTCCAGGTCTTGAGCTCAAGGAGATGTATCGGATCAAGGGTGACAGCTTTTGCTGCGGTGCCGGTGGTGGAGTTAAAGCACAATTTCCAGACTTTGCCCTCGCAACTGCTAAGGAACGACTCAAAGAAGCTGCATCAACTGGCGCTGAGGTCGTCATGACCAGTTGTCCGTTCTGTGTGACAAATCTGGATGATGGGATCAAAGCCCTGAAGAAAGAGGAAGAAGAAACCGGTAAGGATCTATCTGAATTTGGATCCAAGCTGAAAGTCGTCGAGCTCCTCGAAGTACTTGATGAGTTGCTTTAGTCAATGATATGCTGCAGGGGTTTATAGCCACTGCAGCACAATTCTTCTTTTTCAATGGGTCGAGTGAGATTACCACCCGAGTCTCCAACCATAGACATCCCCCTCTCTTGGAGGTTCTTGATCTATCTTCTCTTTGTTTATTCTTGTTCTATCCTCCCCACCAATGTATATTCCTGCTAGGACAAAGAAGAAACAGATGAATCCTAGAATGAATTGGTATGAACTCCATGCAGTGAGCTCTGGAATGAATGAAGTTGACACTGGTTGATATATGATGACATGAAAGAAAAACATATCATCCTCAGCACCATTGACAAAGAACGTTGCATTAAATGTCAAATCGTACCTGTCTGGTTCCAAGTTTATGAATTGAGTCCTTCCTGAGTAATCATCAGTTATGTTGAAGAACAATGTCTGAACTACTGTGTCGTTTCTAGTGAAATTGATGTTGACTTCCAACCATTCATCAGATGTTACTGGGCATGAAATTCTAACCTGTGTATAAGCTTCATAGGGTCCTGGTTCATATACTCTAAAGGTGCCGATTGAAAGATTGTGATATTCTCTCTGATTTGGACCATGATACGCTGACATTGGAAAGGGCACATATATCGCTGTGATTATGATGGTAAATACGAATACCAGTGATGGTACTAGTAGTGGTTTCTTTCTGATCAGACTCGTATTGAGATTACCTTTTATCACACTTCTCAAAATTGCAAAGCCCATTACAATTAGAAGCACAATGGACCCAATCTCTAACAAAAGAACTAGACTATCGAATGCATCACCGATCGTCGAAACTCTCCTTCTATGGTCTAATTGGTATGAATGAATATCAACCTTCGGTAAAACAGTCTCGAAATTGTAGGGGTGGTGTGACGATTTGCTGTAGAGGGCTAAACCCTCTGCAGCGATGATTCTCTTTTTGAATTCTCTACCGCAAATTTCAAAAATCTGAGTTGCCTTGAGGAATTGGTTGTTCTATTGTGGTGGGACGGAAGGAGAAGGCAGTTGCTATTGCTATAATCGGTATTCTGGCTATCGTTGCTATTGATGCAATCTATGTTTTTCCATGGGAGATACTAGATTCACCTGAACACTCTTGGGTATGGGCTATCTCTGATGGTGATGTGTTCATTTTCAATGCATCTCTGAAATCAGAAGGTTACTATGATTCCTATCCTACTGAACTCTCTGCTGTCGTTAATGAAAGTATTAAGGCAACAGTCTTGTATCTAGTGAATTTCACCGGAACTACTGAGAATCACTTCATTGAACTAGTAGAAAGTTCGAAAGTATCCTGTACATTTGTCAATGGTAGTACCTTACCAATTGAAACCAAGCTGACCCTAGACATTTTGATTTCAAGACAAATCTTTCCAATTGGTGGGTGGGAATTCATGAACAGGTTGTATCCGGATTCCTTTGATGATATTTCGCAAGAAGTTTTGAATGAGAATCTTTACATTTATTGGACTTACCTATCACGAACTTCTGATGAATACTTCTTCTTTGGATATACAAGCCTGTTCGTTGACCACTACACAAGATGGGGCGGAACCACATCAATAGCAACAGGTATACCCAATCTGATTTTTACATCTTGGTTCTCCTCTATGTCTTCATATAATTTCAGTCTCAATCTCGTAGCAATTCAGAGAAATCAACCCTAGTTGAGCAACTACAGATTATTTCTCTTTCAAGAAGATTGTGAGCACAATCATTGCTTCAACAACAATAGCTAGTAGTATCAAAGCTGGAATGAAACTGCTAGTGAGGTCTGTTAGATATCCTACTAGAATTGGTCCGATGAAGCCCATCGACCCTCCCATTGCGAAGAAAAGGCCACTAGCAATCCCTGTATATTCAGCTCCAACCGCAGGCAGGTCCATCATGACCACTAACATAAGTGGCATAATTGCACCACTGACGATCCCAAAGACGATTAATGAGGTCATAAGGAATGAACCGGAAGTTATTCCGACGATGTACATGCTGACACCCTCAATAAGTAACAATACTGCAAGTATCGGCTTTCTTTTGCCAGCTTTGGTAACTCCCGGGATAATTCCACTCCCAATAAGACCAAGCCAGGTAGGTATCGAGGCCCATATTCCGGCTGTTACTGGATCCAATCCTTTTTCCTCTAATAGAGTTGGTAGCCAGTTCCCGAAACCATAGAAGACAAGTAAGGATGTGGAACCGATGATGGCAACTATCCAGACAGACTTGTGTCCAAGTAGAGACCGAAGTATCTTCTTCATCGGGAGCATTACATCTCTCTGCTTAGACTCTGAAGTTGGATCTCGTGCAAGTAAAATCCAAGCAATAGCTACGAGGAACCCGATGATTCCGTAGAAGGAAAACACATTGCGCCATGTGCCTACTAGTGGTAGAATGAGGGAATTTGTTAATGCTAATGCTGATGCTGAACCAACTACTGCCCCCGTCATGTAGATCCCTGAAGCGATTCCACGTTCTCGCCCTTCAAAATATGAAGCTGCCACTTTAGCCAGCCCAACTGAAATTGTGGGGCCCCCAAATCCGAATAAGAATACAACAAGGAAGAGGGTCTCAAAACTGAAAACAAAAGAACGTAGAATTGCTGAAATTGACACAAGGAGGAGTCCCAAGGCAATCGCCTTCTTCTGTCCGAAACGATCGATACCTATACCTGCAGGAATCGAAAGAGGGATGTACATCAAAATAACGCTTCCCAGAATAATCCCCATTTCCGAATATGTCAACACGAGGTCTGCGGCTATGATATTCACAAGTGGTGGTATCGATGCAAGGATCAAACCAAAGGAGAAATAGACAAGCCATGCAAGTGCCAGAATAATCCATCTATAGCTGGACGGTGCCGATAGATGTACTTCTTCTGTCACTTTGTGATTCACCTGCAAAGATGAATCTCGCAATACTCTCCGAGTATTAGTTGTTGCTATTGATACGAACCTATCTTGCCAACAATCTCTTTCATTTTTCATCTAAACTTACTTGGGTATCGTTCACCTCTCCGTGGTTCTTGATCGATGGGTTCTCTACTCCATCGAGTCTTCTCTTCTCTACCTATGCATATACCACCCATAAGTAGAAAGACGCAGCAAACTCCAAGAATGAACCGATATGACGCCCAAGCAGTTACCTCTGGAATGAATGCTGAATCAATTGGTTGATGAACAATGATATGGATGTTCGGTTGATCCTGTAACGTATCATCAACGTAGTATATAGTTTCAATACTAACATCATATATTCCAGGATTCAAGATAATACTTCGAGTCATGACATTGTCTTCATCAAGAGCACCCTGTGTCATATTGATGAAGAGCGAATCAACCACAACCCCCTCCTGCGAAAAATTCGCAAATACTTCAATCCATGCATTTGATTCCAAACTCCATCGAACTCGGATTTGAGTATCCGTTTCATATGCTCCTGGTTCGTACACTCTAAATCGTGCTGACAGTGACCGTCTATCAGTGATTTGATTTGGACCATGATATGCAGACATTGGCAATGACACCGAGGATACTAATATGATGAGTGTGATTATGAAAACAAGAGATGGGACTAGGAGTGGTTTTCTTCGGATCAAACTTGTCCTGAAATTGCCTGCTAGAAAACTTCTCCACATTGCTAGGGCCATTACTATAACAGTCGCAATTCCTCCATACTCAAGCAGAAATACTAATGAATCAATTGCAGCTCCAATGACTTATTCCCTCCATGATTCCTTCACGAACCACTAATTTCATTGAATAATTAGGACTGAATGGATATCAACCTTAGTACGAAAGGAAACCGAGCGATTGACTAAATGGACTCTGCTTTTGCATCACTCTGTTAACATCGAGAGTTGTCCTCTATGATAAAGAAGCCAGATGATCCAGAGCCAACCAATTGCAGTGAGGGCAGTGGTAATCTCTGGAATCGCATTACCTGTCCAGAATGGAAATAGGCCAGTGGTCCATGAAACCCACATGTAGATTGAAAAGAATGGCAATATTATAGAGATAATTGAGAACCACCAAAGTTTCCTGAACCTAAGCAACCCGAAACCCACGAACCACATAGCAAATGGGAAACTTAGGAAGAATCCAACAGACACCGTAAAGTGTATACTTCCTGCATTCTCAGAAAGAACTCCAATCAGGATCAAGAAGATTAGTGCGATGAAGAATGGGACCATTCCAATCTTTGTTGGTAAATCTGTGATTGCTCTTACAAAAGCATACGAGAATACCAAAAGCAACAATCCAGTCACGACAAGACCTGAATTGAAGATGATAGCAGCAGGTAATCCATTATTGTAGTTACCCAAATCACTTAGAGCATTCCCTTCCCAAGTAAACCATGAAAGGGAGAGTGTGATAGCTACTGCAATGGAAGCAAGTGCAATTAGCGGACTGACAATACCCAGGACTCCAGGAAATTTCGTCGTAGAAAACTTCTCATTGGCTGACATATCATTCAAAGGAAACAATCCTCCTTTTTAGTTATAGGTACTATTTGAGGCGTGATGAAGTTTAAAACCCTCCAAACAATAAACAGTCTTGAAGAAACAGAAATCTTTGAGGATATGTCATGTCACAAACTTCCGAGTGTCCCTCTTGTGGGTCAGTTGTACGAACACAGAAAGTAGTAGACTACGATAGTAAAATCAAATTACGCTGCTCCTCATGCGGTGGGCTCTTTGAGTATATGCCTGGTTTTGGTTCGTTCTCCCTTCCAGATCAAGATAGACGAGATT
>SOKL01000136.1 GCA_004376265.1 Candidatus Thorarchaeota archaeon | reverse complement strand
TCCCGCTTCGAGTAGTCTACCAGCCGGGGCACATGGATACGGGTCCTCCATGGTGTCACATTCACAGGGACGTCCTGTACGATGAACCGCGCCTCATCCCTCTTCGGTGAGAGTCGACCGAACCCACGGGACGAGGCTGGGATGTTGTAGACGACCTCGTCCAGATGCTCTCTCCGGGGTGAGTCGTGAGGTAGTGGCTTGACACACTTTCTCTGGTAGTGCCTGTTCATACGAGTGTGTTCCACCCCACTGTCGATCCAGATGACATTGGTGTCAGAGGAAGGGAGGACCTCCAATAGTCTTGTTTCCAGGGAACGGACGAGATGTGACCTATTGGACGGGACCATGTCCCTGAAATCACTCCACCCATCGATGACGACGATCGACTCACCACTCACAGAGTCTTGAAACGACTGTCTGAGTCTGTCCATTATCTTCTCGGACCCTGCGCTCTTGTTGGACAGGAGCTCGTTGACGTGCGTGCTCAGGTCGATGAACTTTGTTCCTTCTATGATTCCGGTCAGGGTCTGGTGCTGTCTTTTGCTGATCCCATTTTCTTTCCTGAGCAGGTCAAGACCAAACCTTCTCCTTGTCAGCTCAGTATCGGGATAGTCCCCCAACAGGTCTACCCAGTACACCATCGTGTCTTTGTCTTCAACACACTCGTGGATGTGATGGAGGAGGTGCCAGTTCTTGGAGATCCAGGCGGCTGAGTTGCCCCATGATGTGGGGGAGGCAATGGAGACGTAGAGGGTCAGGTTTCTGTCATCGGAAACTCGTTCGTTGAATGGGTCTTCCACTGGCAGTGACTGGGGAACGACGGTTTCACTGAGAAGCTCGGATGGTCCCTTGCTGGGGGTGAGGATGGCGGCCACTCGTGGAACATTCTTGGAGTCGAGAGTGTACGAGGTCATCTCTGATGTGTCGAGGAGGTCTGAGAGTAGTCCCTTTACAAGGTCGTCTAGGAGCGAGTTGAACGCCTTGAAAACCTCAAGCGGACTCTGGTCTGTGTCCAACACAACCACTCCCTTCCATAGACTCTCGGGTGATGTGGGGTCGAAGGGTGCGACTTGTTGGTATTCCTGGATGAGCTCCGTCTCGTAAGCACTGAGCTGGTCTATGGTCCTCTCTTCCGGAGGGGATGTGAATGTCTGCTCCCACTCCTGTTCAGTGGACGTCCTCTTCCATGCATAGAGGGAGGGGACATAGTCCTTGCCAGTACTGACACCGTAGAGGTTGTAGTCGAAGGTGGTCTTTGTCTTGACCTCGAGAATCATCACGGGAGTGTGGACTACTCTCCCCAGCACCACTCTCCTGATGAAGACGACGATGTCGATCTGCCCCTTCCTCCCAGAAACCGGAAGCTCTCCCACAACAAGGACTGAGGAGGTTGAGTCGAGCATGGTGTCACCAGCAAAGACCACCTGCCTTAGTGACCTTGGGTGGTGTAGGTCCGAGAGGAGTATCCTGTGCCACTCATTCCCCTCCCTTGAGCTGAGGGCGAGCACCTGTTCGACAAGCTTGTCCAGATCCCTCTGCACAATCGTTCCCTGGTCGATGTGGTCCAAGACCTCTGAGTAGCGTCTGAACTCCTCACTATCCTCTGTGGTAGCGTCACGTAGTTTCCTGACCTTTGCTTTGAACTTCTCGATAGTTGTGACACTGGAGTCCTCGTCAAGGGTCCTGGTGACGGATCTCTTCCTTCCACTCCTCTTGGCGTAAAGAGAACGTATCTCAAGGACTATCCTTCTCAGCTCGCGGTCAGAGTCACGATTGAACCCGGGACTACCATGCTCACCGTCAGAGTACACCCAGTCAAGGAACGGTCTGAGCCTGTGGATCAGGAGCCTGATGTACCTGTGGGCCTCACTTCTTGGAACTTTGTGGATGAAGCACTGCCGACACAGCTCCACTAGGTGTGCCCTGATCATGTCCACAAAGTCCATCTCTGGCATGGTGGGGTGTGCGAGCAGGACCAAGGAGCTCTTCCCCCTCCTCCGATACCCTGTCCTCTTGTAGGTCTTGATGGCATCATCTTTTCCCAACAGTTCATTCTCCCTCTTAGTGAGGACCTTCCTGCATCCATCGGGATACTTACGGATGTAGAATGTTTTGGACTCGGGGAAGGGATAACGGGTCATAGCAAGGTCTCTCAGCCTTGCCCCTGCGTAGTTCAGTAATGTATTGAGTGGTCCTACAGTCCCCTCAAGCCAGCTGTACACCCGCTTGGACTCCCTGTTACCAAAACGTCGAGTGCTGACCCACAGCATCTTCAGAAACATTCCTCGAATGTTTGGCTCAGCCCTCTGGACAGCTGAGAAGTCGTCCTCTTCAGTAGCTGTTCGCCACATCTCCTCTATGCTGGTGTAGAACTTGTGGGTCTTCTCATTGATCCGCTTGCTTGCCAGTCTGACAAGTGCGACAAGACCCATGTGGACTGCTCTTAAGAGAATGTCGTTTGGTCGACTTCCCTTCCTCTTTCGACCTCTCACGGGAGACACCCTTCATCGTCTATATATAAGTAAATTGCACTAAATCAGAATCCTTTATTTTAGATTTAGAGATTTATAATTGCTTATTCTTAAAATTAAAACCTTGATAACATTTCTATCTTAATAGATTTAAATGCATTCATACTGATAAATGTACGAGTAAATAACCAATCTTGGGAACAGGATTGGGAGTGAACTCGACTGGCTCAAGAGATGGGTCAGAGATTTAAATGCGAAGGCGATATGGCTATGGCTCGTTCCAAGGATGTGACAATCTCGGTAAAGGTCCCGATAAACTGGGAGGCCATGACCGAGAGGTCTCGACAGAGGCTCAGACAGACAGTTGGACGAGACACCAGAATGATTCGTGCTTTTCTTGGAGTGATTGAACAACACGAAGACATGTTGTTGACAGGTCATAGTAAAAATCGGATTCATGATGGAGAGTTGGACAGACTCACCATGACTGCCCTCAAGGTAAAGTCGGGATATAGTCAGAGACTGACTGTTCTCCATGATTTCAAGACACGGTTTCCCAGAATCTCCCAGAACGAAATGGCTGAGTGCAGACAGACTGGTGTCGCTCTCTATGAGAGCTACCTCGCATTGAGAGAGAAGAAGGGAAGGAGAGCCTCACGCCCCACAATGATTAACGGGACCAGGAGAATCCCTAGATGGGTGTTCTCTCAGAGGTTCAAGTTGATTGAGAAGAAGACCTCCGTTTCTCGATGGTGGCTGGATATCAGGGACTCCCTTGATTCAGCTCATGAAGGACGAACACATCATGATAGATTGAACATCCCTCTCAAGATGTCCCCCTTCCATCTGAACCAGATCAGACGGGGTGAGGTGAAGGCTGTGCAGCTCTTCACAGATCAGGGAAGAAAGTGGTGGGTGACTATTGCCGTTCGAATTACTCTTGATGAATCACCTGAAGAGAAGCTTCCGGTTGCGATTCTTGGAATTGATCTGGGTATTGAGAAGGCAGCTTGCTCCACACTTCTCACTCCTGAGAAGACACGAGAAACTCGCTACTTTGTCCAGAGAGAGAAGGTCAAGGTCATCAGGAAGTACGATAGGCGTGTTGCAGATTTGCAGAGGGAGATGCACACTCGAAGTAACAATGGACTACCATCGAATAGTATTACTGAGAAACTCCGTCTGATGCGTTCCAAGAGAGAGAACGTGGCATGTGAGTATGATCGTGTCCTTGTACGTCAACTTCTCGACTATATCTCCGAACTGTCCAAGAAATATACACTCTATATTGCCATTGGTCGCCTGAAAAATATACGAATGCGTGCGAAGCGAGGTAACTACCGTGGGCGAAGGTTCAGAGGAATGATACACTCTTGGGCTTTTACCCGCATAACTGATAGCTTGAAACACGGACTCGCTCAGCAGAGTTGGAAGGTCGAGGGTAAGGATGCTCGTTTCAGGGCAGTCCCTGAGTCTTGGACATCCATCATGTGCTGGAAGTGTGGAAGTAAGGGCAAGCGACCCAGGCAGGAATACTTCCACTGTCCCAATTGTGGACTCAAGCTCAATGCTGACAGGAATGGTAGTATCAACATCGCAGCACGCATGCTCATGCTCACAAAGTCACTGCACTCTGTGAGAGGACTAGGTATGTGGACTAGGACCTTGAACAAGGTCCGACGTGCGCGACTGAAAGCCCGAAAGAAGAAGCCTTCTCAAGGGAAGTCCTTACTCTCCAAGAAGGAACTCATATCAGGTTCCGGAGAGTCCGCGGCTGTTCACTTTGTCCAGTCGGACCTTCTTGGTTTCGGTGACGAGGCTGGGAAGAGTGATCATGACCCCGCCGTGGTAAGAACTGTGGAAAGTTTCTCTGTCGCTGGGGGTGATGTACCAGCATCAGTACAGGAGAAGGAGGCCAGGTCTTCAGGAGGGATCCCATCCCGATGATAGTTGACAATGCTCTTGCTAATCTATGCATTTCTTCTGAAATGCGAAGAGGTGGCGACACTGGCAGGAGAATGGTGGAACACAGAAGTTTCTTAAAGTTGAGGTTCACTCACAATTTAATAAACAGGTCAGTAATATCAATCACGAGTTCCAAGCCAATAGTATGAGCTTGGGGTCCGTAGCTCAGGTTGGTAGAGCAGCAGGCTCATAACCTGTCGGTCGGGAATTTAATGTTACCAATTGATATTGAATTGGATTTGTTTGCATGGATGGAATTCACTAGAAACATAGTTATTCTCATTCCAATGACATTAGCTTTAGTCTATATTACTAAACAATCCAGTGATGATGAGATGTGGATAGGACAAAGGTTCGCTCACGTTGCATCTCTTATCTTTATATTTTGGTTAGTTGCTTCTATGCTATCTCCATTCCTAATCATGAGTCTTCTCTATCCAGCATTTACAATGGAGATTGGTGCGGACATTATCTCGTATTCATCAGTTGGAATATCTCTGACAATATTCATTGTTCTCATGTTGGAGATAGCCCAGTATAAGGAGCTCTTTCATAAGAAATAGTCATCAACTAGGTTGCAATCACCACACATTCGCAACGTTAATATCGCAAACCAAATGCAGAACATTTGTCTGCATATCTATAGGGCCCGTAGCTCAGGTTGGTAGAGCACCAGGCTCATAACCTGTCGGTCGTGCGTTCAAATCGCGCCGGGCCCACCAATTTCCTTCAATTTCTGCGCAAAATGGTAAGCGGAACACACATGTTTGTAACTGCTCCTATGTCAACTTGCAATGAATTCCGAATTGTCTAGCAAGCTGATTAGTAAATCGTTGACAGGTCAGTTCTTCCGTAGCTGGAAGATGCTTGAAGCCGCAATAGCATCAGTCACTGATGAAAAATGGCACAGTGGAGTGGGCAAATGGTTCTTTTCACTGACTGCTTACCACGTGATTGAAACCGCCCAATTCTACATGGGTAATGACCCAGATGAAATGAAGTGGGGAGGAAAAGCAGGATTTCATTGGGAAGAAGGCATAGATGTCAAGAAGAAGATTCTACCCATGCTCACAAAGGACCTCGTTAAGTCTTATCTATCAGAGACAAGCGAGAAGTTGACCAGCTTACTCAGCTCTATGACCTATCAGGATCTCCAGCAGACAGACAGGTTTCATTGGTTTGGTTCGATATTTGAGAAATTGGTGTATCTTCTGCGTCACTCCATGCACCATATTGGAGAACTCAGCAGGACTCTGAGAGATTGGGACTGTGAACCAGTCAAGTGGTGCTGATTGTGAAGTGAGTCACGTTTGCCTCTGCATCTCTAACTAGCATATTATTCTTGGAACACGTGTTCTAAATTTTCACACAGTCTCAGAGCAGCTTGCTTAAGAGTGGGAGAGAAACCAGATTCTACAATGCAACTCTTCAGTGATACGATAGTTCTTGGTTTTACTGCAAGTGCCTTAGCAGGAATTGCAACAGGCGTCGGTGCGCTACCAATCTTGATCAAGCGTGATTTTAGCCGAAGAACTCTGGATGTCATGTTGGGTTTCGCTGCAGGAGTAATGCTTGCTGCATCTTCATTCAGTCTCCTTGTACCAGCCCTCGAAGATCCAATTGTGAATGATTGGACTGATATATTGACTGTTGTCGTATTTGGTTTCGCACTAGGAGGGATCTTTGTTCATTTAGCTGACAAGTATATCCCTCACACACACTTCGGAAAAGGTGCTGAAGGGCCTTCGTCAAATCTGACGAGAGTGTGGCTTCTCATATTAGCTATCACAATTCACAATTTGCCTGAAGGGTTGGCTGTGGGGGTTTCATTTGGTTTAGAGGACCCATTGACTGGAATCTCGGTTGCAGTGGCAATAGCGTTACAGAATATGCCTGAGGGATTAGCAGTGGCCGCACTCTTAGTCAGAGAGGGATATCCAAGAGGTAGGGCTGTACTGCTTGCTCTAGCAACAGGATTGGTTGAACCTATTGGAGGTCTTATTGGGGTCTCAATAGTCTCAGTTGCTGCGTTTCTACTACCATATGGACTGGCATTTGCAGCTGGTGCAATGATCTTCGTTGTGGGAGATGAAATGATTCCTGAGAGTCATTCAAGTGGAAATGAGCGTGTAGCTACATGGGGCATAATGATTGGGTTTGTAATCATGATGACTTTGGATAACATCTTCACATTCTTGTTTGGTGGTTGATATTCTTTGAAACATCGAAACATCGGTATTCTACTATTGGTTGGATTGATCATCTGTTTCCCTATACAGGTCGCAGGACAAGGTTCTCTCACCTTGGTCTTAGACCGCAATGTTGGAATGGCTTTAGGGAGCATTATACAAGGAACATTCACACTAAGGGGAAGTGGTCCTGAAAGCGTTCAAAATCTGACTGTATACTTCAATGGAGATGAAGTTCACTTTGTCACCGGGAACAGTATTGCGTGGCAATTCAATACTGCTGATTATCCAGGAGGATCTACAAACATCACTCTGTATGGTGTGGATGATGTTGGTGCTAGATATCATGCAACTAGTCAAGTCACGTTCATTGGTGGCGTAGTAAGCAACCTAATCACTATAGGAGTAATTGCACTAGTTGCGGTTGTTATCCTTGTCAAATATGGATCTCGACTCCTGGGTCTGCGAAAGACTAAACCTAGACCCAGATAGAGTAACCAGTAATCGAATAATTGAGGAAACTGAGCGACCTTCCAATACAGCTCCCAAGATTTTTATAATACTATATCTGGGTAAATTGATTTTCATTATTTGAGGTGAGAGTATGTCTTTCATGGATGATGTAAAAATTGGTTTTGGATTCGCTAAGAAGAACGTGTTGAGTTTTCTCTTAGCAATATTTGGCATGCTAATATTAGTAGCACTTGTAATCTTTATTGTAATATCGCCATTACTCTTGATGGCATGGCTAGCAAATCCAACTGATCCGGAAGCATTTGGACTTGCCATTGCGGCGTACTTCCAAGGGCTCAGCGGCTTTATGGGCTCCAATCCGTTAGCAGGATTGTTTGGAGGCGGCGCAATCGGACTATTGTTCCTCATTCCTTTCGCGGCTATCGCGACTTGGATGTTTGGAGCCATTTTTGGAATGTCAAATGAGATTATACTGACGGGAGGTACTCATGCAGAGAGTGCATTCGGATATCTTAGGAAGAATCTGGTGTCATATCTTGGTGCTGGGGTGCTCTGGTCACTGGTACTTTTCGTTCCACTGTGGATTATCGGTCTTGGAGCTACAGCGTTGACTGGTTTCACGAGCCTCCCTGCAGGTTGGGGATGGCCTATAGGCATTATCACCTTTCTCTATGTCTATATCGTGGGTGGTTTCCTAATGCTGCATCTTCCTGCGTCTACAGACGGTTTGGGTGCGCTTGACAGTCTCAAGACCTCGTTCAGACTGACAAAGGAGAATCTAGTGAGGGTGTTCGGTGCTTGGACTATCTTCATAGTCCTTATCGTAGTCTTCTTCGCGCCAATAGCCCTTTATTCGATCTATATTGGTACTCCTGGACTAATGGACGCCGGTATGATCATTGTAACAGCGTGGACTGTTTTTGGGGTCTTCGCGCTCATCTTGTTCGCTCTGCCAGCCCTGTTTCTGACATTCACGAGAATCTACCTCGATGTAACTGGC
>SOKL01000271.1 GCA_004376265.1 Candidatus Thorarchaeota archaeon | reverse complement strand
AAAGTCGACCCATGGTCACTAACTTCGTGATCGGTCTCGGAGGACGCGATGTGCCACCGACAACTCTTGTTGATGGTATCGAGAAGACAAAGGAGTACCTGAAGAAAGGTGAAGCTCCATTGTACGAATCTTTGGGGGTGCGTAAATAATGACCGAACCAGCAGCACTCAAACTGAAAGATATGCTCAAGAAGCAACCAATACTGTCCTCTGGACACCGCATGTGTGCAGGGTGTGCAGCTCCGACTGTTGTCAAACTTATGGGAATGGCTCTTAGAGGACCCACAATAGTGTGTGAGGCAACTGGTTGCCTGGAAGTAGCAACTACCATCTATCCATACACAGCTTGGGAAATACCCTGGCTTCACGTAGCGTTTGAGAATGTCTCTGCTGTAGCTTCAGGCGTTGTTGAGGCCATCAATGCAATGAGGGACAAGGGTCGGTACAAGCAAGACCACGTGGATGTCATCGCGATTGGAGGGGACGGTGGTACTTTTGATATCGGGTTCGGCTCTCTGAGTGGTGCTCTTGAGCGTGGACATGATTTTGTTTACATGGTCTACGATAATGGTGCTTATCAGAATACAGGAATTCAAAGATCTGGAGCAACATTACCGGGTCAGGAAACAACTACTTCTTGGGCAGGTAAGGTATCACCGGGAAAGACCGAGTGGAAGAAACCCCTCACACAGATCGTTGCAGCTCATAACATTCCCTATGTTGCTACAGTAGATCCATATCATTACCGTGACTTCATCACTAAGTTCCGAAAGGCTCTGGAAGTTGAAGGTCCTGCATTCATTCATGCAAACTCACCATGTCCAAGAGGTTGGAGGTCAGCAACTGGTGCTAGCATCTCACTGGCCAAGCTTGCTGTAGAAACTGGTCTACATCCACTCTACGAGGTCATCGATGGAGAGGAATGGATCATGTCAGGTCCAAGCAAACGCCTCAAGGAACTGAAACCTGTAGACGAATACTTCAAGACTCAAGGTCAGTTCAAGCACCTCTTCAAACCACAGTGGGAAGACTTCAGAAAGAGCATCCAAGAGAAGGTCAATCACGACTGGGAAGTTCTGAAGAAACGTTGTGGTGAAGACTAATTCAACAATCTGAGGGGGAGCGATTGAGCTCCCTTCTATTTCCTTTTAACAATCCAATATCTCTGCATCTTACATCAGGTCAGAAGGATCCACACCTCGTGAGGCAGCTTTGAGCATACCCCATTCCATCAACGACGCGGGGGGTGTTTCTTTGTCACTAGGGTCGCGAGATACCAGTTGCAGTGCTTGTTCGGGACAGCTGATTGAGCAGACACCACATCCAATACAGCGCTCAGCGTTGACTACACAGACCTCCCCAGAGATGCTCAATGCGTCAAAGTGGCAGCGGTCTAAGCATGATTCACAGCCCGTACAAAGATCAACGTCTACAGCTGTTTGATAGTTTGACCGAACGTATGCATAGGGTTGCTCCCATTTGGAAAGACCTCTCAAGGGTATGCAACAACATGAACAGCAGTTGCAGATGTAGAGGTGGTCACTTTGCGTGTTCATTGAGCAGTGCACAAGTCCTGCCTCTTCAGCATCACGTAATATTGAGAGAGCTTCCTCCTTCGATATCGAGTTGGTCAAATCAGTTTCATCAAACACGTTCTCCTTACGTGGATGAAGCTGGATACATTTCGAAACTCCATGCTTACATGGGTTACCGAGCAGATTCTGTTGCTTCTTGCATATACATTCGCGTATTCCCCAAGACTTTGAACTCTCTATCATTTGTTCAGCAATTTCGTATTGATGAATCTCTAAATCAGTACTTATGGCCTTGTTAACCGGAATCACCCTGAATAGGGCGGGCTCGTTTCCCCACAATCCTTCGAACCTACTCGCATCCAAGTAATCTTCAACAAGCTGAGCATATTCGGTGTCCATACGATGGAGCTGTTCATCGTGGATACCTACTACGAGTGGCAGGAGGGCGTATCTTCTACCTGTACTTGAATTCCAGGCTCGAATCTGTCCTTTTTCAGCCATTTTTTCAAGTTGGTCCTCTAGACCATCTATCGAAAGTTCTAACCGATCTACAAGGTCGTCGGTAGTTTCGCCGCGCAGCTTCATTTTGCTAGCTAGCTTAGCTTCATTAGGAGTGAATATCCATTTCAGCAATTTCAGATGAGTACCGTCTTTTGTTGCTGTGAAACTATTTGGAATTTCATCCAGTCTCGCAGCAAGTTGTTCATAGGGATTCGTTGACAAACATCTATTCTCCTTTCGTGTAAATGTAACCAGTACAATATCACACCTGCATATATGCCATACGCCAACTCACAATCGATATATCATCCCGATTTCTTGCAATCTCACTAGGATGTGATTTGCAAGTTGAAAGGAATCATGTATGACCTCAAGATTAGCAAGATTATCCGAAAGAAAATAAAGTTGGCCGGGAAATACACCATGATCAAGTATCGAACAGACTGGCCAAAACCAACCATCAAGCATCCACGACAGGTGTTGGTGCGACCAGTCATTTCAGGTATATGTGCATCAGATATCCACCAAATTCAGGTGAACATCTCCTATACAGCTAGCATTCTAGCAAGAAAAGAGAATCCGTTTCCTCTTGGTCATGAAGTTGTTGGAATTGTAGAAGAAGTTGGTAGTTACGTTCAGGGCCTCAGCATTGGCGACAGAGTAAGCCATTCCCCAGTTGTTTCGTGCTCGTGCTATGGCTTTGATCTTTGCAAAAGCTGTAAGGCAGGCAGACCTGAGACCTGCCAAGCGATAACTGGAATTGGTGACGATTCAGCTCTTGAGGAGCAATATGGAGGTCGTCTGAAGTTCGGTGGATTTGGTGGTGGTGGATTTAGTGAATATTTCGTCACATACGCTGGCCAACTGCAGAAGGTTCCAAACAATATTCCTGATGATGTGGCACTCCTAGCAGAACCTCTTGCAGTTGCAATTCATGCAGTAAAACGAAAGCAACCTTCGGACACTGACACAGTCATTGTAATTGGAGCAGGAGTAATTGGACTGATGATTGTCAGGGCAATCAGAGGGCTTGGGTCGAAATGCAAGATAATTGTTCTGGCTCGCTATCCGTTCCAAGAAGCTGCTGCTAAGAAGCTCGGTGCAGATGTGGTGATATCTGAAAGACAGACAGATGCACTCTATCAAGATGTTGCAGATTCTACCGGAGGACATCTTCTCAAACCAACCTTAGGAAAGAGAATACTCTATGGAGGTTCTGGTCCGGACATCATCTTCGATAGTGTTGGAACTGATTCGACGTTGGAGGACTCGCTACACCTCATCAAGAACAATGGAACTCTTGTAATAGTTGGTATGGGTTTTAGCGTCACAAAGAAGACCGACTGGGTTCTGGCTGTATACAAGCAGGTGAACGTTCTCGGCTCGATGATGCATGGGCTGGAAACTCACGAAGGACGCACTATTGACACCTTTGAACTAGCATTCGATTTGATGAAGGAAGACCCAACTCTATTTGACGGATTCGTAACACACAGATACTCCATTGATGAGTATAAGACTGCGTTTTCAGTGGCTTCAAAGAAGGGAAAGCACAATGCAATAAAGGTCGCTTTCGAGTTCGGGAAGTGAGGAGAAAATGATCTTTGACATTGGTCGACCTCTGATTATGGCACATCGCGGGGAATCCGGAAACACTCCAGAAAACACCATGATATCGATGGAGGCCGCAGCTAAGATTGGTGTGGATGTTCTTGAATCTGACATCCATCTCACTAAAGACAATGTTCCGGTCTTGTTTCATGACGAGAACCTATTACGAACCACGGGAGTAGATGATACAATCAGAGAGAAGACTTTGGATGAGCTTCTTCAGATTGACCTTGGGCACACCTTCACTTTAGACAATGGTCAGACCTTTCCTTTTCGGGGAAAGGGATTGAAAGTGATTACCTTGGAAGAAGCACTCATCCGTTTTCCAGACATTATATTGAATTTCGATATCAAAGACCAGTTTCCTGAGGCGTCTGTTGAAGTGGCGCGTGTCTTGCAGGAAAACCAAAGAACAGACAAGGTAATGATAGCTTCATTTCATCCCTCACAGTTGAAGATCTTCCGCAAGCAAGCACCGATGATTCCCACAGCTGCATATTCTGGTGAGGTCCGGCGTTTCATCCTTGGTGTCAAGTTGCGTGCATCTAGACTGTTTGCCAGATCGCCTGCATTTCAAGCATTTCAGGTTCCAGAGCGGAGGGGGTCAATTCATATTGTGACTCCTCGTTTCGTGAAAGCAGCTCATGACAAAGATCTTGCAGTTCATGTTTGGACCATCAATGAGAAGGAAGAAATGGAGCGGTTCCTAGATTTGGGTGTAGACGGAATCTTCACAGATTACCCAGCAATTCTAAGAGAGGTATTTCTTGAGCGCGGTCTTCTATGATTGGAGGATATCTCTACTAGAAGGCAATAACCGAAATAGCTTAATATGCGCCGAAAGTGAAATCCCTGTAATAGTCCACGGACCTAGGGACCACGGACTAAAAGACCAATTTGGAAGAATGTGTAATGACCTGTCCAGAATTTAACGCAGCCGATGGAAAGTGCGGTGTTGATCAATTCAAGTTTTACGAAGGCATGCAAAAGCCATGTGATGCCCCCGGCATAACCAAGGACAAATGTCCACGGTTTGCCATGACCTGAAACTCACCATTTCTATTAACAAAAGCGGTTGGGCAGCAAAGACTGCCCATCTACAGTTTTCTTTTTATAATTCATTCAACATTCGTTGGAATCGGTTCCTAGCTACAACTTTGTGAAAGAGTCTGTCTAAGAATTTCTTTTATACAATGAACTATCAATGAATATTTGAGATTTCTATGAAGGCCTTGGCAAGAACACCTTATTTATTGATGTTGAAGGATGATTCCGGTGAAGTTAACGCCATTCAGCTGGATGTTCAGTTGGTGGATAGCGACAACGCACTCATTGTGATGGATGAAATCAATGATACTTGTTGGGTCTGGATTGGCCGCAACGTCAGCATGCCTACAAGAATGCATGCTCTCAGAATTGCCAGAGGACTTCAGAAATCTGGATACAAGGTTGGAGTGACCACAATAGGTCTAGCATCAGCCAGATTCGTCGAGATGATGGAGAAAGATGATACAGATCCTGATGTTGCGTCTGCGATTGCTGAATTCAAGTCAACAATAAAGGGTACATGGTCTTTCGATGACGCGGTCCTTGCATACAAAGGTGAGGCTAAGGCTTCAACACCAATTGCAGGAGCACCAAAGAAGAAGCTGCTTCCACCTGAACCAGAACCCGAACCAGAAGTAGCAACTTCTCTAGAACCCGAACCAATTGCCGGAGCTCCAGAAACGAAGCCGCTTACAGCTGCACCAGAACTTGAACCAATTGCCGGAGCACCTAAGAAGAAGCTGCCTACGCCTGAACCAGAACCGATATTGGTTGCGGAAACTGTTGTGGAACCCACCCCAACTCCAGCAGTATCAGCATCGATTGCGGAGAAGAAGATGGCTTACTTGATGTTGTCTATCACCCGAAATTCCGATCTCGTGTACACTGAACGCTTTGAAAAGGGCGGGAAGAAAGGACTAAAGATCGAGTCACCGGGTGTTATGGTTATTGAAGCCATGTATGATGGGGATTTCCTTAAAATTAGACCAATGGACTTTGGCGGTTCTGAAACAGCCACGAAGATCAAATCTGAGTTTGAAGGTCTAGTCAAAAGATTGTAAACTGATGTGAGTGGAGGTTGTTACTACTCACCTCGATACTTTCTCAGTCATCCAGCTTGCGATACCAATATGTGTAGACATGGTGAAATCCTAATTTGTTGTAGAGTTTTATAGCTGGAAGGTTCTCTGATTCCACCTGCAGATAGGCAGACCTTGCATTTCTTTGATGACCCCATTTTGCTAGAGCTATGTTTACTGCTTGAGCAATTCCTTTACCACGCATTGATGGATGGACTGCTACGTTGAAGAGACCCAACCATTTGTCTTCAACGACTCCAAACCCAACTCCTACGGGTTCTCTATCAATTTTAGCAAGAGCAAAGACCTTGTGACGGGATGTGCGGTTCATAAGATCCTTCCGTGTTTCCATGGTTGACGCGTCATAGCCTGAGGATTCACTGTAGACGGACATCCAACTATCTGTGATGTTATTTGATATCAACACATCAATGGCGTATTCTTTCTTCACAAGATGGTTTATTGCTGCGGTGTGAAGTTCTACTTGCAAACCAACTGAGAATCCACGTTCAGAGAGATCCCGGTCCAGTTCAATAGGTTTGCTTGCTTCAGTCAATTGGAAACGGGGTGTGAGATTTCTCTCTTTATAGAAATCAATTACTTTCTCAATTACTTCGTCAAGGAGGAGAGCTGGTGGACCCAATGGGAGAACACTATTGGCCCTTCGTGTAATTCCATTATTCGCACGAAGAAGCCACCCACCAAGACGCGCAGTATCATGAGCAATCCAGGCATTAGCGGCTACCTGCTCAAGTTCGACAATCTGTGATTGATCGATCAAGATTTTCCCTCCTGCAACATATATTATAGTACATCAATAGTACAAAATACTTGTCAGTCGGTAAGCATTCATATCAGCCAGTGTTAAAGACGGTTTGAAGGTAGCAAAATCATGGAATCTATTGATGGACACAAACTTGCTGAGAGATTCTCTCCCATACTACATTTCCATCCCAAAGAGGGTGACATTTGCTGCTTTCCAACTGACGCTGAGGAGACCTTTACGAAATTCCACCCGAATTGGGATTCGTTTGTTGAAGATAGAACACCAAAGGAATTTGTGACATCAACCCCCTGCTACTATGAATTTTGGAATAATGGTGATTTCTTCCAGATTCGGTACTGGTTTTGGTATCGATACAATGTCTTTCCTAGCGCTCCGCTGAACAGAGGAACCCATCTTGGGGATTGGGAAAATGTAGAAGTAAGACTCTTTGATCCAACAGATTTGTCCCAAGCAATCTGGCTCTTCTCAAATCACCAGGAGGCTCGACTTGCCTCAATGACGAGAACAATAGAAGGATTCGAAAGAGAAACTCCGACGCTCAATGATTCGGGTATCAATGTCTGGGTTGCACTAGGAACACATGCAAATTACCCCAGTCCTCAGAGTAAACCGAGATGTTACGCGCGAGTTTTCTGTGATAAGATAGCTGACGGTGGAACAATATGGGAAACCAGAACAAGTCTGAATCATTTAGAATTGACCAATTTTGTCACGTACAAAGGTCGTTGGGGTGACAAGAATGCTCCAAGAGGGCCAGCTAATGAGTACAACGATCGCTGGAGAAATGCACCTAATCTTGAACCAATCTAGTCTGCTGATGTTGTTCATGGTCTTTTTCTTGGAATCCATCTATGCACTGTCTCACTCAATGGCTGAATATCCTTTCCTCATGATAGTATCCACAACCTCTTCGGATTTTTCAGGGTAATCTATATTGTAGTGAGCTCCTCTACTCTCCTTACGCATCCTCGCCATTCTGATAATAAGATCTGCCACCATAGCAATGTTTCGTAGTTCCACAAGGTCAGGAGTGATTCGAAAATCCCAATAGAATTGGCTAATCTCCTTAGTAATGAAACCAATCCGATTAAGTGCACGAATGAGTCGTTTGTTCGACCTTGCGATTCCTACGTAGTTGATCATTATTCGGCGAATCTCTTCCCATAGATGAGATATTACAACGAGCTCGTCAGGGTCTGATGCTTCTCCTGGGTCCCACGGAGGAATTTCCACTCCCTTGATGTTGTGTGATAATTCTTCTATTGCGGCGACTGAGGCGTTGTTTGCTAAAACTGCAGCTTCTAGCAATGAGTTAGACGCCAGTCGATTTCCGCCATGGAATCCAGTGCAAGTAGTTTCACCAATAGCATACAATCCTGCAACATCAGTCCGACCGTGGATGTCAGTCTTAACTCCACCCATAATATAATGCGCAGCTGGTACAACAGGAATCGGTTCTTTCGAAATATCTATCCCTGCTGTCAGACAGGTCTCATAAATGTGGGGGAAGCGATCTTTAATGAAATCAGTATCTTTGAAGGAGATATCAAGCCAGACGTGGTTAGCTCCGGTCTTCTTTAGTTCTGTATCTATTGCACGA
>SOKL01000050.1 GCA_004376265.1 Candidatus Thorarchaeota archaeon | reverse complement strand
TGATTCATGTCCTGTGGTAAAGACAAAATAGCCTCCTTAATTTGTTACCACAGATTATACAGGCTAGCCCAGAGTCAGGCAACATTAGCTTATTGCGAAATGGTCTTTCCGATATACTCAATGGATGAAGTACTCAGTATGGGGAAAAGATTGGTGGAAGATGAACCATTCTAAAGAGAAAAGGCGGGCGAGCCTATTACTTATTAGGTGGAACCAGATGGCACTCGGTAAAAGCTTGTGGCTTAAATCGAAATCCAAACCGGTTTTCTATGACTTGTTGTGCAATAGGTGCAATTTCCTCCTGTATCTCGGGAGGTGCGAAAACCGAGCCTTGCCACTTGTACATTTCAATCTGCCTCACCCAACGGTCTATGGGGAAGATCTTCATTGCGGGAATAAAACCATATTTATTCAGAGATTCATCCTGAACAATATGAACAAATGCCTCTTCAGCATCTCTACCCGCTTTCACATCTTCTGGCAAATCAATCCATATCTGTTCAGGCAACACGCCAAGTCCCTTCTTGACTGCTTCCCTGCAAATTTCCTCAGCCAGACTTCTCAGGTGACGGTAACTTTCCGGTGAAGTTTCATCACGGTACTTCATCAAGTCTGCGTATCCATGTCCATCAGGATCATCTATCGTGCGAGAAGAGATAGCTAATACTCTGTGAAATAATCGTCTTTCAAGTAAATTATTCATAAGGCGACGTAAGTTTGTGTCTTTACTATCTAAGCCAATCGCAAAGAACTCATCGTCTGTTCCCCAAAGGAAATCTTCGATATTGTTGAATGTCACTGTCCGATGCCCCATTCTGACACCAAGTCCAGTATTCCGAATGTACTCAACTATGCCTTTAAACATACAATCACATGCGCGAACTTTCTGATGTTGATATAGAGTTGGGAAAAGCATTGTTCTATGGAACATCATTTGTTCAAGCGGCTCAGTGGCGCTGTGTGAAATGGACAGTTTCTGATATTCAACTCCATCAATAGGAATTTTCATGATGTCAATGCCATACCACAAACGATCCAAATCGATTTTCAGAGGTAGTCCACTGAAATGAGCGTCGCGGTGTATGTAGTCAATCTTGTCACCGTCAAATATGCTGCACAAAATCTCGGCTTTATACTTTGAGGAGTTATCGGCGATGCCGGTGATGTATTCTGAAATCTGTTTTGTGTCGCAATCAGGAATGACCTTTTCAATATAGTCTTTGAAAGGCTCACTTTGTACTATCAAACTTGATAAAATTTCATGAGGTTTTGGCCCATCCCCAAACTCCGCGCCCTCTTTTGTAGCTTCTTGCATTTCATCTAACAGTCCATACAATTCCTCACTGGTGTGAGAAAATATACCGTGTCCACAGTCATGAAGAAGAGCAGATAGACGCAGTGGGATTAGCAGATCTTTCATTAGGGTTCCTTGCTTAGTCTCTTGCTTAGTCTGAAGTTCTTTCGCCAATCTTGAGCATTGTGTAACCGTTCCTAATGTATGATCGAACCTAGAATGAACAGCTGTCGGGAATGTGTAATAAGCAAACCCTGTCTGGTGGATGCGGCGAAGTCTCTGAAGGAGGGGCGTATCAAGGAGAATTATCTCGTTTTCGTAAAATAGTTGTGTTCCCCAAATGCATTCATGTATGATTTTATTTCTGTTTTTACGTTTGGGAGGTTTATTCGGCAGGTGTTCGTCGACAAACTCTTCGATTTTATTCTTCAATCGCTCAAGTGGCATAAGTACAGCCTTCTCGCGTCACTCCAGAGCAATTTCAGCGAGCTTTTGCGCGATGCGTTTTGCATCTTTCAACTGCCTGCCGGATAGTTTATGTTCTAGACGACTGCTGTAATAGTCCCTCAGTTTGCGGGTAATCTCGTATTTGTCTAGATCTGGATTCACTCTTGGTAAGACTTTGGCAGTTTCAAGATTGGAGAATGCTTGATCAAGCGACTGCGAGTATACAAATGTTCCCCTCTTGTCGAATCTTATATCCTTCATCAATTCTGTGCACTCGTGTCGTAGATCATAGAAAATCGGATGAAGCTTCCGTAACTCTGTAGGTAATCGCTTTGTAGACGTGTGAAGATTACCCAAGACGCTGGCAACCACTTCAGTAGCGAACAACTTTTCGGCTGTGCTGTTCATTGATACATCCCTCCTTGTCGCCTAGTTACGAATTGCTCAGGGTCTATATTATATCACAGCTTCCGGAATTTGCAATATGACCCATCAAGTTTAATAATACATTATTTCTGACAAATTGTCAATAGACTATTAGTATTATGTTGA
>SOKL01000133.1 GCA_004376265.1 Candidatus Thorarchaeota archaeon | reverse complement strand
TGGGCTCTTCATCCCATATTGGCATGAGTGTATCATTGACATCTATCCTGAAAGTAGCGGATATAGTGAAGCTATGGATATTTCTAGCCCAGACAGTGAGGTCCAGCTCCAGTTCATAGTAGAAATTAGTTGCATTTGAGATCACTCCACTAGAGTCAACCGAAAACCACGAAGCAAAGACACCTGATAACCACCAATAGATTGGCTCTGGCGCAGTGCAGTTGAGGTCATACCTGAAGGTTTCTCCAAACTCTGAATGCTGATCTACAGGAGTCTGAATCCAAGTTGTAGAATATCTAGGCGTTGTAGGAGTCATCAGTGGATGAGGATCCTCGTTAGCCGCTGTTCCTGATATTGGATGTGGTGTGTCGCCTATCCCGTCCCCATTTCCGTCTGAACCAAGGTAGTCAGACCAGTAGTTCGTTCCGAAAAAGGTGTCAGTCCCATTGTCCTCAGCATTCAGCGTGTTGCCATCGAAGAAGTTACCGACAAACCAGTTCCTATCAGAATCAGCAACAACCATCACACCGAAGTCATACCCAGAGACTGTGTTATTCTCGAAGAAACAGTCATCAGATCGGTCCACATCGATACCAGTGAGGCCATCGGAAATTGTGTTGTTTCCGATTGTTAGAGTATTCCCTCCCTCCAGAACAAGTCCGGAGTCGCATTCAGTAAATGTGTTGTTGAAAACTAAAGCATCAACGCACAACATTCTCATACCCCATGTGTCATTAGCTAAGAAATTGTTCTTAATCACAAGATGGGAGCCTTCGAAGTACACACCGAGGTTGGAATGTGTACTCGTATTGTTCTCAAACCATCCAGTGTCAATAGTGTCTATCCAAACATTGGTTTGTGTGCCATTGAAGATGTTATGCTTGACAGTGATATCGCCACCATAATTGACGGTGAGACAATCCCCAACATTATCGATATCATTGCTCAAAATATCGAGATAGTAAGAGTCCTGTGCTTGAATGCCGTATTGATTCGACGTGATGTTATTCTCTTGGACAGTGACATTTGTAGAAGTGTGAATAAATATAGCAACCCAGTTATCATGTATCACATTATCGAAGATTTTAGCATTTGACACATTGTAAAGCTGAATCGCATCATTCCCGAACCCACTCTGATGAAGAGTACAGTTCTGAATTATGAAATGTTTACGGGTGTGAGAGATATAGATTAAGTCAGTACCACCACCTGTAATATTGAAATCCTCGATACGGTATGGATCACCAGGCGAACCATCACCTTCGTAACCCAACGCGGCAAAGTCATCATCATGAGTGATTGAAATCAGTGGGTCTTCACTGATGCAAAACTCATTGTTTTGTTTGTATGGAGTAGCAATGTTTTCATTCTGAGGAACAAAGCTACTCATAATAGATGTTAAAGTAAATAGGTGGAGGATTACTAAAGCCACGACAATGCGTGGCCATATATTACGTTTATACATTAAACCTCCTCCTTATTGAGTGTACTATCTAATAGGTGAGAATGATATTGAATCTTTTGGAAACTCTAGCAATAGCCAACGATAATGAGCTTTAGCGTTCTCTCTTGACCCACTTCCCACACCTCACACAACGGAAGAAGACGAACACGACTTCCTTTCCCCTCTCAGTCTCCACTTCCTCATGCTTCTCGATGAGTCTACCTCCGCAGTGTGGACAATCTTCGTTCATGACATTCATTCGCTCTACATGACCACATCAGTGACATCATACAATAGACGTGAACACATATTCACATTTTCCTTTCTCAAGAAGAAGAACTATCCAAATAGCATGGACCTAGAACAATGGTGTACGAATTTTCGGTTCGCTACCCGTCAGAGATTGAATCCAGAAAACATATCTGAAAATGAGTGTATTATGATAGTGAAAGTATTGTTGGAGGAAACGCGTGATTCCTCCCGCAATTAGTTTAAAGGGGAGAGATCTTCATGAAGAAGAAACCCTACTTGTTCATAGTAGTCTTTACATTCATATTCATATTAGGTAACTTCGCGAGTAGCCTTCCAGCTATTCCGATAAATACAAGCAATCCTTCAGACGCTGCTAGTGAGGGCCTTGGTCCTCCTGAATCAATTGATTCTCCACAGCACGTTGAAGATGACAACACTGGTGTACAGCAGTCTAAGGGGCCTGTTGACGCCAAAACCCAATTCTTCACAAGCGATATTGATCCAACTACTGGTGATTTTGATTATGACAAGACGGTGTTTCCCTAGAATTGGGAAGATGCCACTGGCGGGACGTGGAACGACCTCAGCATTAGGGACAGTGT
>SOKL01000036.1 GCA_004376265.1 Candidatus Thorarchaeota archaeon | reverse complement strand
TGCGAATCAGTATATAGTCATTTTGGAGTTTGTATCTTGTGCAGCTGAACAAAGCACAAGAAAGCTAAGAGAACACGCTGATACTTTTCATATTTCTATTAGTTTTATATGATTGAGTTTCGTACAATTAGTAGCTGCACTCTTTGTGGAGAGGAATGATAGATATGAATTTCTTGAAAAGGAAAGTAATCAAAACAATACCAATATGGATGATTGCAATTATTCTGATTGGAACGGTCGCTGGTGCATATCTCTGGATATCGAATTTAGTGTCAACAGATGTAACGGTCACTGACCCGCCTATTGAAATAAGTGGTTCTTTCGAGAGTGTTCATTATGTAGGCATGGAAATGGTCAGTTTCTTTGGGTATATATTGAATGATCCATCGAAGGCAATTGGATATATAATAATTGAAATTACTCAACCGGGAATGACTCTAGCAGATATCGGCGGCATAAACGTGCAAGTATTAACTGATATGGGTAGCGACATGACCGGAGCTGTGTATGACACTCAACCGATTAGTGAAGGGTACAGATACACATTTTGTGACTCGAACTTTTTGAATGCCTTTGACTTTGGTACGGGCGGATTTGCAACAGCTGGAGAAATCTATGTGGGTCTTACTTTTGAGAGCAAAGGTACTTTTAGTGTCAGTATGCAAATCTCGGAAACCGAATTGTGATTTTTTCACTCCTTGAGTGAAGACAAGCTCCTGCAAACCGCTTGGCTACCTCGACATTAAGAGCTCTTGATTTGAAACGGTATTATGGCAGTTTCCCTAAATCAGTCAAATGCTTTATCCAGTTTCAAGATGCGGCTTGATCTGAGAATAAAAATCGGATATAATCTTGGAACGTTCGTCTTCGGTTTCAAGTATGAATAATCGTATCTGCTGTCCTGCCTTAATCTCTTTGACAAGACCCATATCAACAAGAGGTTGCATCACTCGGTGAATCGTTGAATGAGCAAGTCCAGTTTCCTTAGCAAGTCTACTAAGATTGAAGAACTCTTTCGGACGGTCCAGGAAGTGCTGTACTACTCTCGTCTGAGCACGGGATGCGAAAACTTTCTCAAGCAGTCTCTTCAACATTCAGTCGCCTCTTGTTATTTCATTTGTTCGTAGTGTGCACAATCGTCGTACCAATCTTTTCATTGTTGAAAGCCTTAGCCAGATTCTGTGGATTGTTTCCATTGAAAATCACAGTTGGTATCTTTGAACGTTCAACTATTCCGATTGCTACAGGATCAAATAAGTTGTACTCTCCTGCTCTCGTACCTTCTGAAGATAGAATCGTTCTCAATTGAGCAACATCGATACTGTCCAGTTTCTTAGCTCCCTTTTCTTCAGGGTTACGATCATAGACTCCGTCAACATTGGTTGCATTGAACAAAATGTCCGCATCTATCAATTCTGCAGAAGCAGCAGCAACTGCATTCGTCGACTGACCCGGTATCATTCCTCCCAATAACACAACTTTGCCACCAAGATTC
This sequence comes from Candidatus Thorarchaeota archaeon, assembly GCA_004376265.1. GTDB lineage: Archaea > Asgardarchaeota > Thorarchaeia > Thorarchaeales > Thorarchaeaceae > SMTZ1-45. The sequence continues at coordinate 804 of SOKL01000036.1, read as the reverse complement.
ATTGCCACTTCTAATTCATCAAAATCATCAATGATCTTGGGGTATGCTAGATCACCTAACGCTGCACAAAGGAGTTCTGCATTATTCCTAGCAAGCTTGATACCTAACCAATCGCATTGAGCCTCACTTGCACCCAGTTCTCGGGCTGCTGAAATGAAGATCCGTGCTGGCTTTCCACCACCGACCACCACAACCAACGAATGTCCTGCTTTAACCAATGACTTGATTGAGTCAGCGTACTCTCTAAGTCGGTCAATGCGTACCTGACCGTCTTCATTGTAGAGGAGTGATCCTCCAATCTTGAGTACTGCTCTCATAGAATGTCCCCTGAAGCACTTACGAACAAGTTCTTCTACTGAACATTATTAATGAAGCTTTCTTGAATAGACCAGTTCGTCGAATTTTCGAACAGCTGGAAATGGCTCTAAACACACGCTAACGTGCCAAATCGTCCATTTCCGCCCAATCGGACACTTCATTTAAGCGATTGATGTCGTCGTCAGTCAGCTTGAGTTCGAGTGCCTTGAAATTCTCTTCAAGTTGCTCCGGTGAATTGGCTCCAATAATTGGCGCAGTTACTACGTTTTGAGCAAGAACCCATACCAATGCTATCTGAGGAATCGAAGCATCATGAGATGTTGCTAGTTCCTTCAGAGTATCTAAAATTCTAAAGTTACGGTCCTTGAAGTAACGATTCTTTGTGGTCTCAGCTCTCATTGAGTCGGGTAGTTTGTCCTTCGAATACTTACCAGTCAGGAAACCCCCGCCCAAAGGACTATAGCTTGTGATACCTAATTCATTCTT
>SOKL01000083.1 GCA_004376265.1 Candidatus Thorarchaeota archaeon | reverse complement strand
AGGTAGTTCGCAAACAGCAGGAAATTGTACCTGCCCGTACTCGTCTGGTAGATAATACTCAGATGTGGGTCACTCATCCACTGTTCAGTAAGATTTTGCTTATGCTTCTTTATCTCAACAAGTGCGAAAACGAAGATGAATCCAGGAGGTACAAAGAAACGAGGAAACCGGCAGAGAGGTTTGAGTATGATCCCCTCTTTGATCATACGGGATATTCTGTTGTGAATGGTTCTCCGACTCAAGCCAATCTCCTTTGATAGGAAGTTCTCGTTCACTTTAATTCCCCTTCCTTCTAGAAGATGTTTGAGAACTCCTATGTCAAGTTCCTCAAGTTCTATACCATCCATTACAAACCGTCCCCTCCTGCGGAACTCATCCTCAATAAGTCGTAGACCTGCATTTGGCTGGTATTTCAAAATCAAATCATTTGAGAAGAAAAGAGGCTTTGATGGGAATCTCGAATCCCGTGAGGGAATTATCCCCTTCTCCACAAGTGATTCTCTCCACAAATACTGACCACGAAGGCTCGTATGAAACTCAAATAGCATTGTGTTGTATTCGTCTTCTCTTATTCTAAATGCTGCAAAGATATTTGCGTCGTCCCGCATCCATTTCTCTATTTTCCTTTCCAAAGGAAGATCAGCTTTTGCCACGACAAGTAATGGATATTCCTTCAGAAGGTCGATGAAAGGGAAGATTGGACGGTCCAGTATCCCAAGGTCAAACATGTCCTTGACTCTCTTCTTGATAGTATTCCTATGTTTTCTGAGAGCATTTGAGAGGTAGCTGTAATTGACACTAACTCCAGTTCCAGCACAAATCATTTTCAGTATCTGGAGATTCTTTTCGTCATTTAGCAATATTGACACTGGTACGACCAATGTATGACATTATTATACCTTTTTCTCCTGTATGTTACCATTACTGCTATGCGGTGTAAACAAATCGACCAACATTGTCGCCATTTCTGATATATCGAAAGCTCAATCCTGTGCTCCAGACTGTCTCCAATCGCACATGATGGTCTGAATCAGGAATAGGAATGTCATCGCGAGTTAAGTAATGCATTCCCGATGCTTTAGTTCGTGGCACTTCACTTCGCCCATATGTGTCACGAAGTGTTAGAGATTGTACGTGAGAGCCGGAATTCTTTGCTGGAAAAGATCTATGCAATTGATTACATGGAGTCCAACAAAGTTCTATGTCTCGAAAGACATGTCATGGAAGAGAGAGGTCATGCCCCGCTGGTCGACATATCAGCTCAGGCCTGCAAACATGGCGTCAAGAGGGTAGGGGCTACGGTATGTTCAGAGTGCCCCTATAAGCTGCGTCTCATAGAGCCCAAGCCAGCTTACACTCTGGATGAGATACTCGATGCTCTCAGGAATCTGAGAGCCACAACTGAATCAAACCAGCTGATGTGACGTGGTGATTATGAAGGAGAATCTAGACTTCCTCAAGAGAGTTGGGGACGAATTTGAAAGCGCAGTGGCCTACATACAAGATGTTGACGAAGGCATGGTCGAATGCCTAAAGAATCCGATTACACAATACATTACCACATTTCCTGTCACAATGGATGATGGCTCAGTTTCTGCATTCAGGGGATACCGCGTGCAACATTGCAAAATGTTTGAGCCAACTAAGGGTGGAATCAGATATGCACCAGATGTAGATCTTGACATGGTCAGCGCCCTAGCTTTCGAAATGACACTCAAATGTTTAGTCGCAGGTTTGCCCTTTGGAGGGGCGAAGGGAGGAGTGGCCTGTAATCCAAAGGAACTTTCAAGATGTGAGAAAGACAAGATTACGCGCAGATACACTCGGGAAATCCTCTCAATAATTGGTCCTGACAAGGATGTTCCTGCACCTGACGTTGGAACTGGTCAACGAGAGATGGGCCTAATCTATGACACCTACGCTAGTTATAATCCAGGTGCCCCCTACAGATCTGCAGTTGTCACTGGGAAACCTCTCCATTTGGGAGGGTCAGAAGGGAGAGACAAAGCTACAGCACAGGGTGGTGCATTTGTCCTACAGCAAGCTGTGTCTAGTGGAAGATCGAGCCTTGCGTCTCTCAAGGGAGCTGATGTAATTGTCCAGGGCTTTGGAAATGCAGGCTTCCACATAGCCAATATCCTCAGTAGTGACTACGAGTCAAGAATCATTGGAGTTAGTGATTCTAAAGGTGGCACTTTCAGCAAGGATGGTCTGAATCCAATACAGGTTGCTGAACACAAGGAATTGACTGGTTCTGTTACGGGATATAGGAACCTGCCGACTCAAGATCATGACGAGTTGCT
>SOKL01000288.1 GCA_004376265.1 Candidatus Thorarchaeota archaeon | reverse complement strand
CCTCTCTCGAGCCTTTACTGAGGCTGTTATAATATGTTCTAGGGTCTCATCGGGTTTGTTTCTACCAATTGGTGGGTATCCCTTGCTGGAAAGAGAGATAGCATTCACAACGTGCGTATCCGTGGTTATTGCCTCCGCATCATCAAATCCCTGACTCTTCAGAAGACTCAATATTTTCTCCCTGAATCCTGATTCCATATTATTTCCATCAATCGAAATGAGGCCCATCTCGTGATTGCCATGTTTCATAACTACTGCGATTATTCCACCAGGTCCTATTCCTTCCTTCTGACTGATATCCTCTGGAATCACTTGATGCATTCCGAGCTGTAGACGGGTTTTTTGTTGATTGATCGTTGAGAAAACCGCTCCTGAAACAGTTCCCACATACTCTGCAGCTTCAGAATCCCCCTGGTTAATAGAAATAGCACTATCGTCTATGCAGTTGTGTGCGTCAACAACTGCTACTCCTCCAACCTGAGATAGACGTTCTCTAATCATGTTGGCAACATCATGTCCCACGTCAAGAGAAATATCATCCGTGAACTCTGGTGCACTAGTACTGATTGTCATCACATCATTACCCACAAAGAGTGTCCAGACCTTGTATTTGCCTCCATCAGACCAGTGAGGACCAGAAATCTCATCATGGACTTTTGTTTCTGCAATGAGTCTGTCAATCTCTGCAAGCACAATTGGATAGTCTTCTTTTGTGGTCAAGTTCTGTTGATGAGTGCAGCTTCCATGCATCACGAAGGCTGGAATGCCATGTGTTTCTTTGATGTGATCTATGATAGTTGAAGGTAGACCACTGCTTCCTATGTTTCTGAATGGACCCGGGTGAACGTATTCAATTACGCCACAAGCAACCGGACCGTGTTCATCCTTGAAGAGGATTATTTCAACAGGAATATCTTGTTTGGTAGCAATACGTGTCAGAATCTGTTCCAATGGTGCTGAATTGTCTGCCAAATAATCGTGACCAAATGCTCTCAGGAGTTGTGGACCATTGATACCCAGGTCTCTCTCAAAGGGAACACTCACAGCTCTGTAGATATAGTGTACAGTTGCAGTTCCAATGACAAGAGAACCAATTATTGGAATATACCACAGTGGTGGAAATACCGGGAGTGATGCGTTTTGTGGGGCAATCAGTAGCATTACTAATATCCACAAAATAGGAGGCATTAGAGCTGCGACACTATTTCGGATAGGATGATGGTCACTAAGTCCATTCACAAGAAATGCGAATGCTAGGTATGCAATCGCTACTCCAAGAATGGAGAATCTGATTTCATACACATTGGAACCCAAAGCAGCATCAATAATCCCACCGACAATGCTGAGAACGATCCAGAATATGAGTCCGAACTGAACCAGACCTCCCGTCCGTCGGCCGTCAAGGGGTGAGTTCTTCTCTGTTGCAATGATGTAAAGAAGCCCTGAGCCCAAAAACACTGGAGCTCCTAGGATTACCAAGTAAGAGATGAATGTTGTTGGAAGAAGATCTTTCAGGATGCTCAAAAGAGCTGATCCAAGAACTACGAGTAGGAACATTCTCAAGACTATCTGGCGAAATGTAGGTAATTGCCATACCTTTGAGTACAATCTGACTGTTTCTTTGACCTTCGCCTTCTCTCCCAAGATTACTCACTCACAATTTTGTTACAACGACGTCAGAGGTCTTATCAAACTTCCTCTAGACATCGGATTGTCATTTCCGATGCCTTTATATCGCATTCGATATCAAAAAATATCGTATTCGATAATCGTATCCGATATTATTGAAGGTGATTATCACGAACGACACTGAACAGAAGGACTGCGAGCATCTTGAAATGCCACAATCTGTACCTAGAGGTCTCCTTCGTCATATCATTCCTCGTCTACTCAGAGACAGAGATATGACTGGTACAGAAATAATGCAGACCCTTCATAATAAGACAGAAGGTGAATGGAATCCAAGTCCCGGAACTATCTACCCTCTTCTTGCATCCCTCGAGGAATCAGGCATCATCAAGACGGTCAAAACAGAAGGTCGCAGCAAGACCTACAGTCTCACTGATGAAGGTCGTGAACATATGGTGATGATTACTAAAAAAAGGAAGGGCGCTGTTGGGCACAAGACTCGTCTTGGTCCCAGACTATGGGAACAACTATTAGATCCATCAGACAGGGTCGTATTTCACATTCATGGAATGCAATTCACCATCGAAGCGTTGGAGAACATAGCTAGTTCTCTCAAGACCAAGGATCGACAGAAACTACTCAAACATCTTGAGGAGATGAAGGTCAAGATATCA
>SOKL01000021.1 GCA_004376265.1 Candidatus Thorarchaeota archaeon | reverse complement strand
ATTCCATATTCAAGGACGCTCATCACTATCTGGAAGTGGTTTGTGAGTATGTCATTCAATTCAGCAAATGTCGGATAAGAGATGACTGTGCTGACGGGTTCATCATCGAAAGCCAATATGTTCGTTTCTCCAAATCATCAAAGACGTGAGTGTTTGTTCATGTGTGGCATTATAAGAATATCCGCTCAGGCAGCATTTTTCTAATGTTGCAGTAGTAGAACACATGATATTAGATTTCTAAGCTATTCGCCAGTGCGAATGAACTATGAATAATCTCTAGGAGATTCATGGGTTTTCGAATGGATCCTACAACTTCGACTCGAAGACTTGTGTTTTCCAGTTGTTTTAACAATCGGTCTTGCGGTTGGGGTCTTGTTGCAAGCACAACAGTTTTTGCATCGACATCATTTTTGACTCCATCTATTAAAACAGACATTGAAGTGGTATCAATCTCAGTCACCATCGCATTTGTGTGCGTATGAATACCCTTCTCCTTCAAAGCTTTCAGAATCACCCATCTCGTCGTTCGACTCAGGTCGACTCCAAGAGCTTCATCGGCTTCGTAAATATGGACAGAATCAGATCGTGATGCAAGGTACAGGGCAACGTAGCAACCCAACGCACCTCCAACCACAACTGCAACTTTACCGAGATCGTTCAGACTAAGGGTTATCGCATCATAAGCACTGGTCACGTGAGACATTTCAACACCATCCACAGGGGGTGCCCCAGCTACAGTTCCTGATGCAATAAGAACACAATCAAATTCTCCATCACTAAGGGTCTCTGCAGATGCTCGCTCATTCAATCTCAGTTTGACGGCAAGTCGTTTCAACTCACGTTCCATGTAAATCACATAAGCCGCGAACTCGCCGCGTCCAGGAACTTTCGCTGCAAGACGAAGAAGACCCCCGAGGTGATTCTGTTCATCAAAGAGTGTGACTGTGAATCCTCTCATGGCAAGTACTCGAGAAGACTCCATTCCAGCAGCTCCACCCCCAACAACGGCAATATTACCTACACCTAAAGGACCGAGTTTGCGTTCCTCCTCATAACCTGCCATAGGATTAAGGGCACATGTAACGGGTGCTATCAGGAATACATGGTCAAGACATCCTTGATTGCACCCAATGCAAGGACGTGTTAAGTGCTGCTGGTCCGCTTGTGATTTCGTCGGAAGTTCAGGATCAGCTATCAGGCCGCGGGACATCCCAATCAACTGAATCTTTCCTCTTGATAAGATTCGCTCAGCGACACTTACGCTGTTTATTCTATTGCAAGCAATGACTGGCACATCCACAACCTCAGCAATGCCTTCTGCGAGATATGCATATCCGCCTCGAGGTACATCCATTGTGATCTGTGGAACTCGGGTTTCATGCCAGCCGCCTGTCACATTTATCGCATCAATGCTGTGCTCAACAAGTCGTGGGGCGAAAGACCTGTTATCATCCAGCGTGAGTCCGTTCGGCACAAAATCCTCTCCACTCATTCGATAAAGAACCGGAAATGTTGGTCCCACAGCCTTTCTCACAGTATCAACAATTTCAATGGGAAACCTCGACCTAGCCTCAAAGGTGCCACCATATTCGTCAGACCGTTTGTTAGTTGCCTGCGCCAAGAACTGATTGATGAGATATCCTGCAGAACCAAGGATTTCAACTGCGTCAAATCCGGCTCTCTTTGCTCTCTTTGCAGATTCTCCAAAGTTCTCAACTGTCTGTTGAATCTCCTCCACTGTGAGCGAGCGAGGATTCTCTCTGGTCAATCTGCATTTATCTTCTGAGGCAGAAACAGCTTGTTGACCCAGAACAATTGAATGTGCATAGCGTCCAGCATGATAGAGTTGTGCGGCAGCAGGAACGTTGTATGAATGAATCGTGTCAACCAGCTTAGTGAGACCCTCGACATGTTCGTCTTTACTGATACCTATCATGGTGGGAGTGCTCATACCTAGATGCTCAGTATAACATCCACCAACAATGATCAACCCAGGTTTGTGTTTAGCTCGTTCCCTATAGAAATTGATGAGCCGATTTGTTACCATTCCATCTTCTTCACAATGACTCATGTGTGTGGCAAGCATGACAAGCCGATTTTCTAAGTTGAGGTCTCCAATTGAGACTGGTTCCCAGAGTTGCATCTAAAACCCTCACTGATAGAAACCAAACCAATGGTCCAATGTCACATCTCCAAATCGTTCAATACCTGATTGAAGAGGTTTCGGTATTTGTCCCTCATCCATCATCTGCTCTTTCAATGTACCGAAGAGTACCGCATTTCTAACTGCATCTCGCAGTTCTTTGAGAGCGTGTGTATATTCTTCAAGCTCGTTAATTCCACAGATAGGCCCATGACCAGGTATGATGGTTTCATAACCAATGTCTCGAACCTCCTCAAGAGCTTCTATCCAATCATCTGGATTGCAAGTAGGATCTCCGCCATACGGAAACAGTCCATTAAATATGAGATCTCCAACAAAGATCGCCTTCTGTTTATGGGAAATGACGATGGATGATCCTGAAGTATGACCACCAAGTAGTTTCACAGTAATCTCGCTGTCTTTTCCGAGAGATATTTTGTCCCGGAAAGTAATCGTGGGTACACGTATTGAAAGAGTTTTTACTGCATTCCATAGTTCTGGTCTTTCTTCTTTTACTTCAAAATATCTCTTCAGGAGTGATTCACGTTTCCATTCAGCTTCAAGATTCTTATCACATCTTTCCTGCATAGGAACAGAAGCGATAATATTAACGGGTTCAAAAGCCTGAGCTCCAAATACGTGGTCACTATGGGAGTGAGTGAGAATCAGATTCTCAATTGAAAGACCTACCTTTTCCTCAAGATTATTCTTTGTTTCAAGACTCTTGTGATGGATCATTCCAGAATCAATCATTACAATCTCGTTTTCTAGAACAATGGCTCCGTGATTTCCTCCATTTGTTCCAGATACGTCAGCATAGATTCCTTCCATCAACTTTGATAGAGCCATACCACAAACTCATCAGCTTTGCAGATATAGTTGTCCACTCACAGGTCAGCTTGGAGATAATGTACGCAGGATTCCTTCTATCGCCCCTTCAGGTCCTTTGAAAACACGTACACGAAAACCAACTCCGAGTCGTTCGGCGAGACCCCGACAGGCATCGATATCAACTCCCGGTATATTAACGGCTGACAGTTCCACTTTCATAAGAGGTTTGCATCGTTCGGTGAAATCTAGGATCGACTCGAACGTTCCCCTTCCCATTTTTGGTTTACACAATTGAAAGTAGGTTTCCGCATCTGGAGCATTGAGCGAAATTTGAACTCTATCTAGACCAGAGTCCGAAAGTTCTTGCGGAACATCACGAGTTGGATGAATCAGGAGTCCTTGTCCGTTTGTATTCATTCTGACCTTGACATCACTCAACTCCTTGATCCTTCTTATTCCAGCGAGAACAGCATCAATATTGAGAAGTGGCTCACCAAATCCAACTATGGCGACATCATCAAACTTGGGATTCCAGGTCTCTTCTATCGCAGTAACAAGTTCTTCTGGACTTGGATCCCCATCAAGTAACAGATTAAATCCGAATACTCCATCACCATAATTCCGAACACAGAATAAACAGTCGTTCATACAACGAGAGGTTGGGTTAACGTAGAAACTTGTTTCCCGCCAATACGTTAGATCGCCTTTCGACATTAATTCATCATCCAATGAGCTGATGCATGTAGTCTTACTTACAAAATGGTTCTTGAAGAATCTTGTGAGATGTGCAGAAAATCCCGAATCTTTTGACTACACGCTTTGGCAACGGTAAACGTCCAATTAGCTATAGTTATTTGATGTCAGTAGCAATATACTATGGGAATAAGTATGGCAAAAACAAAACAGGAACTGGCTTCACTCACATGTGTACCATGCAGAGGAGGTACACCTCCTATGGAAGGAAAGAAAGTCAAATTGATGCTAGATGTTGTACCTGGTTGGACAAAGTCAGCTGGTGAGATTGACAAGATAGAGAAGCACTTCAAATTCAAGGACTTCAAAGAAGCAATGCTCTTTGTGAACAAGGTTGCCGAAATTGCCGAAGAGCAAGATCATCATCCAGACATCTTCATTCAATGGAACAAGGTCACTCTCACTCTTTGGACTCATGCAATCAAGGGGTTATTCAAGAATGATTTCATCTTAGCGGCTAAGATTGATGAACTATAGGATTTTCCACATCAGGTACCCGCTTCATCCAGTAGACCATTCCTCCAATCAGACTCACTGCAATGACAATGCCTGCAACGACCGTAATAGTAAGAAGACTCAGTGGAAATGCCCACAATAGTGTCATTAGGGCTGTGGCAAGTGTCATTAATACGGCCACAACTAAACCATACCGAATCACTTCACCCTCAATACCAATCTCGTCAATGACAGCTGCCGCGTTCTGTATCTTTGCTGGACTAAGTACACTTGCAAGACCTCCTCCAATCCCGCTTGATGCCGCGACATGAATTGCACTTGCTCCGATCAAAGTGCTGGTTTCAACATGATATCTTGTGAACATAGCAATCGATGAAGTTTCAGATCCAGATATGAAACCGCCAAGCAATCCCATGAAGGGTGCAAGAAGTGGATAGAGAAGTCCCAACCCTGCTGTGACAGAAGCTAACAAGAAGATCATGTTGTTTGTAGGATCAATTCCATTGACGAGATCTGTTGGATTTAACCATACTCCTCCTGAATCTATTATCCAGCCACTGAAATTCATCACCTCCGCCATCGCGAAGAAGATTGCTGCGGCTAATACTGGGCGAAGTGCTCTCTTTTTGAATTTCGAAAGAGTACGTTTCAACACTGCTCTATCGGTTTTTAGAAATGGCATGGATACTATTGTGGAGATCAACATCAGAGTGTAAGCTTGCCATAGAAACCGTGTGCTGATTGGACTAGGATAAGCTCCAATTTGAACCGGAAAAGCTAAGTCAACGAACAAAAACTGAAAGACTTGAGGAATCATATTTGTGACAAGGCTCAAAATTACAAGTACAACCCAGGGAATGCTCGCACGGTAAATGCTCATCCCCTCTTCAACAACAATGTCCTTCTCATCTAGGGAGCTTCTATCGATAAGGGGATTTCCCCGAGCACGAGTATAGATGAATAGAATTAACAGAACTGCTGCTCCAGCAAAGACGTTAGTTAGAGTTGTTAGTGGAAAAATGACATTGCAGACGATTGCCATTAAGCCAGCAGTAAGACCACATATGCCAGCCAGAATGAGTCCATCTCGACTAAGTAGCAGCTTTCGACCTCCTGCTATCCATAGCATAGAGATGGCAATACCTATACTCACTATAGGCATAAACCAAGCGAAGACAGAACCTGCTTGTTGAAGTGTGACATCAGTGGCCCATGCACTATATTCACCTGTAAAGACAACGGCTGGAACCCCAAGCAGGGCAAAAGTTGTTAGGGGATCATACCCAATGGATGGTAATGCGACTGCGACCATAGGTGAGAAACCTAGAGCAAGCATCACCGGAGGTAACATGGAAACCGGTGTAGCTCCAATTCCAACTAGAAACAGTCCAAGTCCGAAGCTTATCATTAGAATCTGCATGGGGCGACTGCCACCACCGAGTGTCTTGAAAAAGACGATCAATCTTTGCAAGGCACCAGTTTCTTGCATGTAGGTCATCATGAGAATTGACGTTGCGACCATCAAAGAAATCGGAAATGACTTCACGATTCCAGCTCCACTTGCCGTGAGTGCTATACCTATGTCGGTTTGAAATGCAAGAATCGCTATGACGACTGTCACTAACCAGACAATCACTCCTGTTACATCTGCTGCTTTGTGTAGGAACACAAGAAGAACAAGTGCTAATACAATTGGCAGGATAATAAGGATCAGACCCAGAAAAACATCCATGGTTCATCCCTTCTCAAGAAGGCCCTGTTCAAAATACCATTTGATTGCACGTTGTAAACCCTCTGACATAGTGATCTGAGGCTCCCATCCAAGCAATCGTTTGGCTTTCTCGTTTGAATAGACACGCTGAGAGAGCATCACATCAACTGATTTTGGATGCCAAAAGAATGTCATCTTTTTCCGGTTCTTAAAGGGACTCAATAGAGCCATCCCGAATTTCGCTAGAAAGCTAGGAACACGAAGACTTGGTGGGTCCACTTCAAGAGCGGTGGTCATAATCTCTACAAACTCGTCCCAGCTGATAGCGTCATCAGGACAGAGGATTATGGTGTTATTCAAAGCAGACATTAGAGTGAGTGCAGATATGAATCCTGAAACTACATCATCAATGTGTGTGTACATGATACGTGCACTGAGATCACGAGGTAAAGCAAAGACCTTACCATTATACAACTCTTGGGCTACCTCATACATCACATAGAGGTCACCTTCTCCCATCACACCTGTAGGTCGGAGAATGATATGACATAACCCAGTATCATCTGTAATCTCACGAATTGCTTGTTCAGCTAGAATCTTACTCTCACCATAACTGAAGTTTGGTCGGAGTTCTGTATCCTCAGTTCCCGGAGGGTATCGAATCGCACCCATCGTTTCTGCAGTGGAGCAATAGATGAATCGTTCGACACCAGTCCCCACGCAGGCGTTCATGAGGTTCTTTGTCCCCTCAAAGTTAACTTTAAACATGAGGACCTCATCACTAGGATAGAAATCGAAATACGCTGCGCAATGAATTACAGCGTCCACACCTTGAACGGCCTTCTTTAGACTTGAAATATCAAACAAGTCAGCTTCTCTGATATCGATTGGTTTGGGGAGACCTTCGGTATTGCTTGAAGTTCGAACTAATGCTACAACCTCATAGCCTTCCTCAAGAAGCTTCGAAACTATCCTTCCACCAATGAACCCAGTTGCTCCGGTGACCAAAACCTTCACTGGAAGATACCTCGAACGATTTCTTGATGGTCCTTCATTTATCTGTTCCCTCTTGTTTCTTATGAGTTGAATGATCTGAATCAGAATTACTAATCAAGAAGAGAATCTAATGAGGGCAGAACATTTCCAGCCATTCCTAAGAGATGAACATCAACAACATCGGTCAAGCTTGTTTCTTCTACATTGACTTCTACTAATTGACCCCCACGCTTCTTAACTATCAGAGGGAATGATGCTGAAGGTTGTACGAGCGCGGATGTCCCAACAACCAAACAAGCATCTGCTTTATTCAGCTCAATATACACTTGATCGATAATGCCTGCGTCTAACGATTCGCCAAACCAAACAACATCAGGTCGAAGATGGCTTGCACACTGAGGACACGGCGGGATTCCTAAGGCAGGAGCGTTCGACATTCCCACATAATTGCAGGATACACATTTCAAAGCCCATAAATTCCCATGAACCTCTAACACATTTTGAGAACCTGCTCGTCTATGGAGACCATCAACATTTTGTGTGATGAGTGTCTTCAGGATACCTTTCTCCTCCCATTTTACAAGGATATTGTGAGCAGGGTTTGGTTCACACTCAGCAATCAATCCTTGTCTCCAAGAGTACCATTCCCACACCAATGAAGGATTATTTGCAAAGGCAGCAGGAGTAGCTAATTCCATCGCATTATAGTTTCGCCACAGTCCATCCTCACCTCTGAATGTAGGCACATTGGATTCCTTGGAAATCCCTGCACCCGTCAAGGCGATAAGATATTTTGATTCCTTAATGATCTCTGCAGCTGCTTGAATGTGGTTTTTGACCATGAGGAAACCCGACTACCCAGTAATGTTGCTTTTCTTAAGCTTAATCATTTCAAAGGTTACATGTTGTTTGACCACGCCATCAAGCTTATTAGGCGAGTTGCCATCGTAGATTCACTATTGTGAACAAATACACACTCTGAAGGGAAATACAATGTCTGTCGGCGACGCAAAGAAAGTGAAACAGGTCAAGCGAAGAACTTGGATGATGCCTCAAGAAGTAGAGGTTTGGTACGTCCTACCGGCCATCAGAAGAGAACTCGCGAAAGTCATGAAGACCAAAGTTGTTCAGCGGGCTGATGTAGACGGGGAAGTGAAGGAACATAAAATCACGCAGAAAGAGATTGCTAGGATGTTAGGTGTTACAGAGCCAGCAATCACACAATATCTGTTGAAAAAGAAAGACAAGAGGTCTCGAGGAGATCAGGTCAAAATGCCCGATCAAATCCTCCGGGAAATTGACAAATCAGCTGATACAATGATTAAAGACTACGAGCAGGCAAGAATGGGTGATTCAAAAGAAATCTTTGAAATCATGACCAAGGAAATTAATCGAATTATCAATAT
>SOKL01000328.1 GCA_004376265.1 Candidatus Thorarchaeota archaeon | reverse complement strand
TTTTTTATATTCGGATGAATTTGTAATGATGGTGATAGACGGTGGCAGAGCAATTCCTTAACAAGTTGACGAAAATTGAAGAGAGTATAAACCAACTGGGCGAGACTCTGAAACGTATGATTACAATTCTAGGTACTGTTACGGAAATCAAGTCTGAAGTACGTGTAACCAAAGAGGAGATCTTAGCCGCTCTTAGCAGTCAGCCAGAGGTTGCTCCAGTTGCAGATAATCAGGAAGCTTTAGCTTCTATGGTTGTCCAAGAAGTAGGATCTATCCGAGTCTTTGTCCAAGAATCAATGGAACATCTTCGAAATGAAATGATTCAGATTGTAGAGAGTGTGCCTTCTGACATGATTCGGGCCCTCGAGAGTACTCCTGCTGCTCCAGCCCCTACTCCTCCTCCCACTCCAGAACCAGCACCCACATCTGCTCCTGTATCAGCTCCACCGCCTCCACCCGCGCAAGCTCCAACACCTGCCCCTGTGGTGGTAGCTGTTCCAACACCAGCTATAGCTCCATCCTCCATACCTGCAGACAGAGCAATGCAGATAGCAGATCATCTTGAGTCCATTGTTAAAGCTCTTAGAATGGGTTGCAAAGCAGGACCTGTCTTGGATACAATGGGAGAGGCCAAAGAAGCTATTATGCTAATTGTACCAAGCGATCCAATTATGGTTCACATTGATAGATGGGCTGGTGTAGTAGGCGGATACCAGAAACGAAAAGAACTCCAAGCCAGGGACATTCTGAAACTGAAGAAAGAGATCAAGGCAGAGATTCCTAAATACCGACCTGCTTAATCTTCTTCTAATGGTGCACCGTCAGCAAGGAGTTTCATTGTTGCCAACACTCTGATTACATCTGTGGTTGTTACAACACCTATGATGTCATTTCCCTCAATAACAGGAATGCATCGTCTCCCTGTCTGATTCATCAGCGCAATAGTTTGACCGAGATCTGCCTCTGGACCAATTGTTACAACTGGTGTTACCATGATTTCCTCTACAGTTAGCGATTGATACGAAGAGAGTAAATGCGCTCCGATTATTTCTCGACGTGTCACCATTCCTGCGAGGACATCTGCCTTAGTCACAAGAAGACTCCCAACATCCTCAGCAGCCATCAATTTAGCTGCATCTTTGACCATTGTATCAGCTTCAGATGTGATAATTAGAGCAGTCATGAAGTCACGTACTTGCAAACCAATGTTCACCTTTCTTTGAGTAATTCACATCATAGGGCTCTTGCTCTCTGAAAGTGCTTTCGCCAAAACGATTTCAGCTGTACGTGAAAACACATCAATTACAGCATCACCAGTCTTAGCAGAAGTTTCAAAATACTCTGACTGGAACCAATCACGTAGCATTTTTCCAGGTTGTGCTGGAACCATGCGTTTGTCTACAAGATCCACTTTGTTTGCGCCGATGAGTACTGGTGAATCTGGACACACTTCTTTGAATGATTCAAACCAATTATTCATCGCCATGAATGTTTCCGGTCGAGTGACATCATAGATTATTATCGCGGCAGATGCTCCCTTCATAAACTGCCGTCTCAATTCACGGTAGGTGGACTGGCCCCCCATATCCCAAATATTTAGACGGACTTTACGAACCTCGCCCTCCGAGTCAGTCACATCAACATCTTTTGTAGCAAATGTTGTACCAATTGTCTGTTTGTACTCTTCATCAAAGGTGTTCTCAGTGTACCTCCTCAAAAGAGAGGATTTACCCACTGCTGCTTCACCAAGTAAGACCATGCGAAACTTGTAACCTTCAAATCCATCAGACACGCTTGCGTCTGGTGATGTATCTGAAGTCTGATTTCCGTCAGTCACTTGGAGCACCCCGGTAGTTACAGATGTAACCTACCCTGATTTCTCACGGACTTTATCATATATCTTTTGTGCGTTTTGTACTACCATCGAATACTTCTCGGTAGAGATATCTCAAACGCTACAACTGGATAAGCAATACCGAAGTTAGAAAGGACATCAGGAGATATTTCACCAAGGAAACCGACTTCTTTGTCTTTCACAAGGATATGTGCAGCCCTACCTTCAACAAATGTGGGACTCTTCTTCGAAACGAACTTGAAATGATTATCTAAGCCCAGATTTCTTAGAAGGAACCCAATCTCTGTCATGAGAGTCGTGATGTTAACTTTCACGTCAATCATCAAACATCCAACAGCTGGGATTTGGTTGACCCGAGTTTCCATTGCTTCACTTGGAATCACAATGTCTCCCACCTCGAAGATTTTTTGTGGATAATCTGCATGCAGGTTTTGTGATGCGAAGTCAAGAAGCACTGGTATGAGAGAATTTCTCAAAACTGAATAGTTACGGCTTTTTGGATTGCTAGTTGTAACTATTGGTTCATCGCGAAGCATCATGTTGTTCAATATCTCTGGGGAAGTCATGATGTAGTTCATGATCTCATGATAGCCTATTCCCACCATGAGATCTCTGACCTTATTCTTGAGTCTGGTTACAGGATTGACCTTGCCAAGTGTCATTGTCTGAGGCATTGCAGCCTGAAGCCTGTCGAAGCCATAACCTATGGCAATGTCCTCGATGACATCTACTGCATGAAGAATGTCCATTCTGTACCTTGGAACTTGGACTTGCACTGATTGTGCTTTTGCATCTGCGCCGTATCCTGTTCTTTCCAATGCTTTGACAATCTCATCTCCACTTAGGTCGAGCCCAATCATTTTGTTAATTTCATCAATTGGGATAGTCATCTTAACTGGTGTGAAATTCGGAGTTTCATCAATGGTCCCGTCAGGATAAACTACCGTCACCGACTCGATTTTCCCTCCCCTCTCAGCTAGAGCAGCTGTGATGATATTCAAAGCTTGGTGGACCGTTGGAAGATGGGTTCCTGTGACTTCAACAAAGACATTCTCAGTTTCCGTAGTCAATCGACCAAGATGGTTACTGTTAATGATAGGTGGGAGACTCAACACTTGATTGTCAGAGTCGTATAGCAGTGGCCATTTATTGCGATTCTTAATAATTGACCCAAATTCAACTCCCTTCTCATGATCTGTCATGATTGTTGGGCCATCCATCTCATTCTCATAGCCCAACGGTATGAACTTAATCTTCTGGGGTGTTTGAGGTCCATAGAAAATCGGAAACTTGACATCGTCATAGACATAGAGACCTATGCTAGCCTTGTTTCTGTTCCTTCCGTGTGTTGATGTTAGGGCATCTTGCAGATGCATGTATTCTTTGATCAATTCATCATCTGTTGGTATGCCTTTGATGATTGAGCAACATATGAATGGTCGGATTTTGCTTAGACCTGTTTTGACGATGCACTGTTTTCCTGACTTCTTTACTGGATATTTCTTCAAACCTGTTTCGAAGTGTAGAAATGCCCTGACTGCACGTGCTAATCCCTCGGTTGAGAGCATATCTTGTCTGTCTGGGTTCACTTCTATCTCAATGATATTTCCCTCAATCTTCTCGACTTCAGCTTTGATTAGAAAGAGAGTGTCTTCTAGTTTCTTCAAAGTGAGTTTCTTGCCTATGAGTGAGAGAAGGTCGTCGATTCTACATTCTACGATCATTGTCTTCACCTCACAAAGTAGCTTCTCCTGAGCCAATTCAGGTCTCGTGAAAAGAGATCTCTGATGTCGTTGATTCCCATCGCAGCCATGTAGAGCCGTCCAGACCCAATTCCCCAAGCGAGTACTGGGTCTTTGATTCCCAACGGTCGAGTAACCTCTGGTCTGAAGATGCCTGAACCACCAAGTTCTATCCATCCTAGTGTTTCATGTTTACCGAATGTTTCAACACTAGGCTCAGTGAATGGGAATTGTCCTGGTTTGAATTTTAACTTCTCAATACCCACTGCATTACAGATGGAGGTAAGGTATCCAAGTAGGTCCCTCAATGTCAATCCTTTATCCATGATGATTCCTTCGCACTGATCGAACTCCTGACCATGTGTTGCACTGAGAGTTTCTGACCTAAAATTGCGATCAAGAATAAACATCTTCTGAGGACTCTCACGATGTTCGTAAAGATATCTCATTGATACAGGGGTTGTGTGTGGACGCAGACATAGTCTCGTTGCTATTTCTTTGCTGTATGGCCAATCCCACCCGGTTGATCCAGTGTCCCCACCATTCTCATGAACAGCTTTTACCGCTTTGTAATAATTATTGTCAACAATGTGTCCATGATCGTAGGGCGCTGCGACTCTGAATTGGTCTTGAACTTCACGGGCGACGTGGTCCTGAGGAACAAAGAGCGTATCATGACCCCAGAATTCAGTTTCAACGTACGGTCCAAACCATTCAGTAAAACCTAATCCAACCATTATCTCTCTGAGCCAATCATTGAATTCTGCATAGGGGTGCTTTTTCCCATAGTTCCCATAAACAGGTTGAATGTCCACATTATAAGGTCTGAATGATTTTCCCTTCCAAGCACCGCTCGCAAGTATCTCTGGAGTAAGATTCCCTATGCCTTCAACACCGGCTGAAAGAAGTTTTTCTATCTCTCCTGTCTTTGCTCCAATGATTTCACTTTCAAAGGTCTTTGTCACTTTTTCAGAAACGAGTTTCCTCTCTAGTGCTTGTTTCAACGATTCATCAAGAGCTTTTGCCAATGTATCTTTCCCTGTAGAAAGTTGTGCCAACGCATCAGCAACTTCAGAATCAGCGTTTTCTACTAGAGACAATAGAACTGTTGACCCGTCTTCCTTGGATATTTGCACCAATCCTGTTTTTCGAGCCCAGTTCATTGCTATGCCTTTGTTCTTCGAATCAAGTCCTGCACGAGCAACAGCATCCTCGAAGGTTGACTTTCCTCCAAGCTCTTTCAATCCCTCAAAAAGTCGGACTTCAGGAAGCCCAGAATTAACGTATTCCAATCCTTCGTCTGTAAGTGAATATGATACAATCTCTCTCGTATGAATCTGAACAAGATTCCTGCTTGTCAAGGAGTTGAGAATTGATATTACCCGTTCCTCACTTTGGTTGAGATTGCTTGCGAGCTGAGATGTCGGAATACGTTGATCTAGGTTAAGTAGTTCTTCTAGTACGGTTCTCTCTCCTTCCGTCAACTGCTCGCTCATGTATTAATCAAAACTCCTACACTTATTGGAACCAATCGCGAAAGACACGCCTTATACTCACTGATTTGATACAACAAATGACCCCTTATGGGGTGAATGTAAATTGGCAGTAATCCATCCGACTCCATCCTGTTAGAACTGAAACAATGTGTTCACTTTTTAATGTGTCGCCAAAAGGTAATAATTGTAGCCTGAAATCAATAGATGCTACGCAATGTTCAAATAAGCTCAAACGGGTTTCCTTGCTGGCAGAAACTAGCTGCTTCTGATTTTTGATGAAATCAGTGAAACGCAAAACAGTGAAGGTGAAGAACATGTCCGCGGAAAGACACAAGCTCAGACGCAAGGTAGAGCAGCTCAAAGCTTACCAAGGACGCCATAGTTCGTTTACAACTTTATACATTCCACCTTCAAAGCACCTCACTGATGTCATCAGCTTCGTACGGGCAGAGCTTGCAGGTGCTGAGAACATCAAGAGCAAAGCAAACCGGAAGAATGTTTCTGACAATCTCACGGCAATTCTTAGTGAACTCACAAAGATTGGACGAATACCAGAGAATGGTATTGGTTTCTTTTATGGTGTTGAGGAAGAAGGTGGCACCGAGAAAGAGATTCGCGAGTTGGTAGTTCCACCATCGCCAATATCTCAATTCTTCTATCTCTGTGGAAAAGAATTTGTCACGGAAGAGCTCGAGAACATGACTAAACCCAAGAGTCTAGTTGTAATCGTTCTAATCGAGGGTGGTAAAGTCACAGTTGGTTATCTACGTGGAAAACATATGGAGCTTATCCGCGATGAAGACTTTTACATCATAGGTAAAACTCGAGCTGGTGGTCAGAGCGCTAAGAGATACATGCGTCTTCGTGAAGAGAAAATGATGGAGTTCTTCAAGTTTGTTGGTCGGATGCTCAACACACTCTTGCTTGAAAATCTGGAAAATGTTGATGCCATTGTGCTGGGAGGCAACACCATTCGTTGTCAAGAGTTTTTAGAGAAAGGTGATCTTGACTACCGACTCAGAGAGAAAGTAGCCGAAACTATCATTTCAGTGAGCATCATAGATGAAACAGGTCTCTTTCAAGCCATGAAAGAAGCATCACGAGTTCTTCGAGAAACTGAGATCTATGCTGAACGTCAGACTTGGGACAAGTTCATTGAAGATTTGATGAAGGGGCTCAACACTGTGACCTATGGTCAGAATGAGGTCATGAATGCGCTTCGTGAAGGGCGAGTAGAGACGGTATTGGTACTTGAGGATATAGCGGACCAAATGGATGAGCTTTACGAGGAAGTTGAAACCTATGGTAGCAAATTGCTTGTCTTCTCAAACCAGACCGAATCTGGAGCTCAGTTGAAAGCTTTTGGTGGAATGGCTGCTCGTCTTCGGTGGTAGTTATCGCTCATGCACGTGGTGGACGAGGAATCTCTTTCATGGTTTCGATATCCTCCACCCACTTTGCGAGTTCATCACTAATTCCATTGACAAAAGCGAGAAGGGGTTGCTGAAACTTTCGTAGGTGATGTTGCTCTAGTTTCTGAGATTTCGAAATAAAATCTTTGATTCTCTTTGGAAATCCGATCACCCATCTTCGAACCATGAGCTCCGCCTTTCGGTCTTCGAGCATTTTCTTTGCCAATCTGATTCTTCTCTTTTTTGCAATCAGATCCTCGAGGAGTTTTTGGAGTGTAATCGTGGCTGCTACTAACTCCTTTGAATCTAGCTTGGACTCCTGATTCCGGCTAGTATAATAAACACGTTTGAGGTTTCTCTTTGCGCTCATTACTTGAGTCAGGAGCCGAGTCAATGACTGTGCCATGGCACTCTTCTCTTCGGATATTTCCGTAAAAAGGTCTGTGTAATGTATGTCCTGGGATTAAACAACTGAGTAATTGCATTTTCCCTTAGAATATGGGCAAGCTCGACATTTTCTTTGCTCGGGTCAGATACATCTCGCATTTTGATGTATTGTCCTCTTTCACCTTCATTTAGTCTCATTATCTCTCTGGAATCAGTTTCTGATAGTCCTTCAAAAGGTCCACACATCGTACTTCATCAGGGCAAACAGTAGAGATTCACTTATATTCGCGAGTGAGAAGTTTTCATAATCAGGATTTCGCTACGGAGACAAGGCTGATGTCAGACGAAACCTACGAAGGAGCAACTGCCGGAAGAGTGCTTGTATTTGATGATAGTGAAACCGTGAAGTTCCCCGCGGCTTTCAAAAGCGCAATGGGAACAGGTCAGGGACTTATGGTTCTAGTCCATAAGGATCGACTCATCAAGATTTTTCCACTCGAAAGTAACGAGGTATTATTTCTCAGTCTTGAGATTGGAAAGCTTACAAATGATTTCCTAACCAAGCTTTCTCAGATCTTCAAGAAATCAGGGCTGGTTGACCTCCTATTTTCAACTGGGGTCTGTTTGAGAGGGACTCGTTGTTTTTACGAGTGCTACTTTAATCCAACTCAGCTCAGTTCAGACCTGTCAGAGCTTGAGGGCTCGTTGAAAGAACTTGATGGTGTGCAGAGAGTAGTTATCGATAAAGTATCAGTGTAAGCTGAATTTTACCCTAAACACTAGTAACAATGGTGCTTTCTGCATGCAAGACATCTTTGTATTCATCACACAGATGATTGAACAGGGATACCTAGGCTTGTTCATCATTTGTTTTGCAATCAATATGATTCCATTCTTTAGTCCGAGCAACATGGTTCTTGCAGGGGCCGCGGCTATTCTCGTACCGGAGCTTGGCTGGATTCAAATTGGTTTCATAGTGGCCATTTCTGCAACGTTGGCTAAATTCATTCATTATATTGTTGTTCGAGGGTCCCGGTCCATTCTCTCTGAGGAACGTTTGAAGCTGCTAGAGAGTGAAAAGAATAGGGTTGCGAAATGGGGTGCTCTTGCGCTTTTCATAGCCGCAGCATCTCCAGTTCCTGATGATCCACTCATTGTATATGTGGGACTCACAAAGTACAACTCGGTCAAGTTCACCGTTAGTTACTTCATTGGAAAAGTTGCCGTGACCTTAGCTGGTGCGTTCATTGGTTTCGAGACCGTTAATTACTTCGAGTCCGCTCCAATTGTTGTTGCTTCAATAGCTCTTACAGCAATAATTACTGGCATTCTTTTCAAGCGAAAGTCTGAGGGTTGGACACAGTTGCAGAAATCTTACCCAAAGTTGGACACTCTTTAGATCTT
>SOKL01000318.1 GCA_004376265.1 Candidatus Thorarchaeota archaeon | reverse complement strand
CCTGGTGGTGAAAGTATATTCCTGCGGACACTCTGGGAGATTGACTATATAGAAGAGAAGCTTGTTCTTCTTGAGGGAATACTGGAACTGGATCTAATAAGGGAACCACTTCGAGGACCACCAGACTCTCATCTCCGTGCTGCGAGAAAAGTGGCTGCAGCGGCCTTTGGAAAGAAACGTTTCAGAGGTGTGGTCAATGTATTTGAACCAAACAGAAGTAGTGTGATCTATCGTGTGATATCTGACGATGATATTTGGTTGCTTCCCACTCGAGATGATTTCTTGATCTTGAAAGGACTAAAGGATGGTCAAGATATTAAAGTTGAAGAGACATCACTTGCGGAATTTCTCAATGAGAATCCAGACTTGGATAGGAAGAAAGCTCTTAGTGAAATACAGGAAGACAGTACAGTTATGAGAACGGTAACAAAGAGTCTCTATATGAGGAAGCTGTCTGGAGATAGTGCAGCAAGAAACTTGCACAATATTGAGAAGGCAGGATTTGACACCAGTAAGATTACTGAATTGTTCATTGAGCACGTCCACAGGATACTAGAAATCAGTACTCAGTTTGATGATGACTCTGCTGTCTTGTAAAGTTATTCTACAGTTATGTAGACAGCTACATAAATAATGTGGGGACATACACAACGTGGTTTGTTATTCTGTATCTGACATATAAATGATTTCCTTTACTAATACCAACAGATTCAAGAATTAAACGATATTTGTTGACTTTAAATTCTACCGTTGGTAATTATTATTCTGTTTTTGTATGGCCTTAAATATCTCATGAAAGATGGAGTTGTGAGGTTTAGGTTGATGAAAAAGAGAACACGGCGCCATCCCCGTGTGGGGAAGACTACTAGTTCGAACCAAGAAACAATGGATGGTAATTATTATTCTGTTTCATCAACCCATCTCGTCCAGAAATTCTCTCTCAACTCAATCAATCGACAGGTTGCCCGGAAAGGACTTGGGAGAAAGCCAGACCCATCCTTCAAGAGAAGAAGCGGACGAGTGACCAAACAACTAGTGACCAGGTTGTCAGGGAAGAAATGTTCTGAGATCGACCTTCAGACATTGGGACAGCACTTTGGTAAGTACATTGAAGCCGTCAATCTGGTTCTCAATAGAGTGTACTCACTTAAGCAACGAGCAGAGTCCATGGGGATGAAGTTAGAGGACTCGAAGGGACAGGGCTATGTTGTCCTGAGAGAGGAACCGTTCCTTGAATGGAAGAGGACCAATGAGTTTGGTCAGCTTGTCTTTGAACGAATGTACAGGAACGTCCTTGAGACCTCGGCCAGAATCATCCATTCGGACTATACTAGGAGAAAGTTGGTCAACGCCCTTCTTGAAATTCTGTCCAATGACTTAAAGCAGCTCAGACGTCTCGTGTCTCTGAAAAGAATCCCTGCAGACCTTGTGAGGAGTGTCAGAAAGTCAGGCGGGAAGAAGAAAGGTTCTTACTATCACTATGCTCTTGCGGCTTGTAGACAGGTTTGCAGGGCCCTTGACATCCAGCTCCTTAAGGACACAGACTCCAGCTCTTCAGTCCGAAGCATTCAGAGACGACGAGTGCGCGACCTGATTAAGTCTGGTGCCGGAACAGCAGCCATAGTTTCCATGGCTTCAAGGGTCAATGACTGGATGAGCAATGGTTATCCTTTCATTCAGCCAGTGTTCAGACAGACAACCATGGAGTTCGCAGCATCCACTGAGAACACCACTGGACAGGGATACTGGTTCAAGGAAGACCCAGAGAGAGAGGACGAGATAATCGTCTACATCAAAACACCACCTGGAATCACTGGACACGAACGTACTCCAGATTCTCCATACAGGAGTCAGACCCTCCGATTCCGTTTTCTTGATTGGTTACCAAGAAGGGCAGCTCGTGCACGAAACAAGGCAAGTGAAGCCAAGAAGAAGGGGAATGAATGGAAATCTACAGAACTCGAATATCGAGCTGAACGGTTTGAGGACATGAGCCTGCAGCTCAGAAACACTATCAGACTGCAACAAGTCACCCGAAAACTGACCTCATTGAGATCTAGGAAAGACCCGGACTCAGAAAAGATCTTGAAACTGAAGGAAGAGATGGAGGGTCTCAAGAAGAGTAGACGATGTGCTCCTCCTGTCCTCAAGGTACGAGGACACAGGGTGACGCTGTTGATTCCCTTCAAATCACCAGACGACAAGATGTTACGAAGAGTACTTCCCAAGACTCTAAGGACAAGAAGGGCTGGGGTGGACAGGGGACTGAGACATCCTGTGGTCCTCTCAGTGAGGAATGGTGGAAACAGTTACGATGAGACAAAGATTGGTAGGGACAGACTGTACAAGAAACGAGAAGTGTTGAGACAACGAACCAGAGTCCTGATGTCAGAACTTGGACTAAAACGCAACAACTGGGAGAAGAAACGAGCGATGGTGCCACCTCCAAACTTCATCCTGAAGAAGGAAAGGGAGTTGGGGGCTGTGTGGGCAAAGGTCCGACGCATCGACCGTGAGATCTCTCATCAGCTGGCCGCTGAGACCGTGTGGTTCTGTGAACATCGTGGGGTCAAGACCATCTACTTTGAGGACCTGAGATTCTTTCAACCTTCGGGCGGGTTCAGGACTCACAGCTGGAACCTGTCCACGAACCTCTGGGGACGGATCATCGAAGGAGTCAGGTATCGTCGACAGGCATTAGGTCACAAGTACGGTGGGGTCTGGACGGTGAATCCTGCCATGACAAGCCAGAATTGTAGTGCCTGTGGAGAACGGGGTCTTCGTGTCAAAGAGCATGATTCGAGGGAGGAAGAGCGAGGTGGAGAGTTCTTCTACTGCTCCAGTTGTGAATCACGTCTTCATGCAGATGTGAACGCGGCCAGAAACATCCTAAAGATTCAAAAGAAGCCCACTGCCGTTGGTGGGCGGACTGCTTGATGTTCAAGTGTGTCCAAGAAACAATCAACGGTGTCGATATGAATTACATGTGACTAAAGTTCCCAATCGAATCTTCGTCGTTCCAGCAGCAAGGGCTGCAAGAAGAGTCCAAGCATCCATACAGTTCTGATTCTCAGACTTCTCATTCAAGAACAAGTGATCACTACACCAGAAAGATTCGTACCCGAGTTTCTCAGCCTCTAGAGCAATGTTCAAAGAATTCTCATAATCATATCCCAGTTGAGGTTCAATGTGGACTCCGAATTTCACTTTCATAATCATAACCAGTTTTGCTTCATTGCAAACCTCAAGATAATAATAGCGGGTTCATCAATTACTCTCCAAAATTCAAAAAACTGGATACACAAAACAATCTCTGTTATTGCTCTATAGGCTTCTAGGACTCTACGAATCGTAAACGGAAGAATCAATAACTGGATACGTTATTATCTAGAGCACAAGGGTGGAGTTCGTATGCTTCAGGGAAAGAAAATCAATCTGAGAGTAATTGAAAACGAGGATTATGAGCTCTATGCAGAATGGTTGAATGATCCAAAGTTCATTGGTGAGTACGTGTTCAATCGGCAGCGTTCGATAATCGAAATCAAAAAAGCGTTCAGCGAGCGAAACCCTGATTCGTGTACTTTCATTGTTGAAAAGAAAGATGGGACAAGAATAGGGATTGCCAGTCATTTCATAACAAAATACGGAGGATTTGCATCAATCCAAGAAATCGGATATGCAATGATACCGAATGAGAGAGGGAAGGGTTACACCACAGAAGTGGTTGGAATTCTCGTGGATTATCTTTTTCTTCTGAAAGACATCCAGCGTATTCAAGCCCTAATCAATGAGGAGAACACACCTTCGAAACGAGTTCTAGAAAAGAATGGGTTTGAGAAGGAAGGCATTCTTAGAAGGCTGGGTTTTATGATTGGAAAACATGTTGATGCGACACTCTACAGTATCATTCGTGAAAGCTGGGTAGAACCAAAGGTCTTGAAGCATCCGGGTTCTAAAGAATAAAAACAGTAATGCATGATAACAGTCCCAAAGACATGTTCACAATGAAGGCAACGAAAAGGAGTATTGAGAAGACGGAGATTACTTCAAAATAGCGATAGACCGCTCTACCCAATCTACTACTTGTTCTCATTACTATGCTTGTCAATGTTGCTCTTGATTTGCTGTGAAAATCAATATCACAGACTCTTAATGTTGAGGAACGTTTCACACAGTGCCAGACAGCTTGACCATAACGAGGTCATCGAACGTACATCAGAATGATAATTGCCAACTCGACTATTGGAATTATACAAGCGACCAAAGCAATATCACTTCATCCAAGTTTTGCTATTGTATCAGCGGCTTCAATAAATGTTTCAACTTCTTCTCTCGTGTTGTAGAGATAGAGCGAAGCTCACACACTGCCTTCGCATTCATTAGCATTGAACCATGAATGGACACAGTGTTGACCAGATCGATTCATAGTGGTTCCGTACATTAACGCGATATTTGGCGTTGAACGTATGTGTGTGCCAATCGCTCAGAGATTCCTGTGTCGTTGAAAGTCTACTGTTTCGCACCATAATAGACATAAAGGAATAGCACTAAGAATAGAGCAAGTAAACCAATGTTCAACCATGCAATAACTGGAAGGGTCATTGTTGCATAGGCCCACAACATAGCTACAAGTCCTAAGAGATTCCAGAGAATCTGCATTATGACAAATAGCTCAACCTGTTCCCACGATGTGGCTCGATAAGCTAGTAGAGATCCTAATGCTAGGACCATAATAGCAGCACCAAGTACACGACCTGCAGCGTCTTCAGATGGCCATGCGGTTATAGCACTCCACGACTCAGGAGCAATAAAGAACCAAACTCCAAAGATAATCTGTAGTATGAAGGCCATTAGGAAAATGTACTTTGTTAGGCTGGTAAGTTCTCCACTCATTCAATTTCACACTCCTAAAGATTGGTAAGAGAATCATTTTGCTTTCTTATGTTTATTCCGACTTCATATTCACTAGACTTAAAATGCACAATCAGAAATCTCTGAATTGATTGACGTGACTGACACTCAGGATGATGCTCAGAATCTTGCAGAGGAGCTTAAGGACAAGCCCAATGAACCCGATAAATGGCATAAGCTTGGAGTGGTATATCTGTCTATGAAACAATGGAATAACGCAGAGATATCATTCAAACAGTGTCTCAAACTCGATAAGCAGCATTCTTTGGCATTGGGGGAACTTGGTTCATTATACATCCTGAAGGGGAAGACAAAGGCGGCGATTAAGAACCTCGAGAAGAGTTTGAAGATTGACCCAGGACAGTATGAGTTTTGGTCAAGCTTGGGCAGCGCATATCTTAAACAAAGTAGAGCAAAGGACGCAATCGAGGCAATAGAGCACAGTTTAGCGATAAACCCAAACTATCGTGATGCATTGGTTGCATTAGCTGTGGCATATAACAATCTAGAGTCCTGGGAAGAAGCACTGGAAATTCTTCGACAAGCAGATATGAAGTTCCCTAATGATTTCGAAATTCACAAAGGAAAAGCAAGGTCCTTGATGAAACTTGGTAGAAGTCAAGAACTTGAAGAAACATATCTTGCAATGCGAAAAATCGATCCAGAGGACCATACACTGCTCATGTATTTAGGACAGATGGCTTTTAGGAGAGGGGAGAAAGTGAAGGGTCTTGAATACTACAGGAAAGCTGCAGAGATGGATCCAGAATCCTTCATGGCATGGAAGATTCTAGCTGAAGCTCTCCAAAAGCTGGGTATGAAAGATGAGGCAAGAGAAGCTCGTGAGAAGTACAAGGAAATCGAGTTCAAACTAAGAAAGTCTGGAACTAAGATAGTCGGAAAAATCTAGACTTTGTAAAAAGAAAAGCAGAGGTGCAGAGAAACCTGCACCTTAATTTTCATCCATCATGTGTTCTTCATCTTAGCTTCATAGTAAGCGTATAGGAACAGCAAAAAGAGGAACATCATGAGTCCAATCTGAAGGAATGCAGCAATTGGTAACAGTCCGACTGCAAATGAATACAGCATCACTGTGCTACAAATTAATGAGAATGCCATATTCATGTAGATAACTAATTCCACATTTTCCCATGATGAGGCTCTATAGGCAAGAAGATTACCTATTCCAAATGCCACCATCATACCTCCTGTGAATCGGTCTGCAAACTCTTCAAAGGGATAACCAAAGAATGCCATATGCTGCTCAGGGATGAGAAGCAGTATGAGTCCATACACTAGAGCGATAAGACCATCAATAATAAACGCATATTTCAGAAATTTCGAAATCTCCATATTCAAACCACCTGCCCCCATTTCTAAGGGCCATTAGAACTCATGGAGCTTTTATAAAAATCTAACCTAACTTAACAAAAGATCATCGGACCAATGAGCGTTCATTCAAATCCTGTCGATCTCATTCCTTTTCCGATAGTAGCTAAAAGAATCAATACAATGGTCAATTATACATCAACGAAGAGGGAATATAATTGCTTGAAGGAAAGCGAATCAATCTTCGTATTATCGAGAAAGATGATCTGGAAATCTTACATCAATGGATGAATGATATTAGATTTGTTGGTGAATTCTCCTTTACAAGACAGCGTTCAATGTCTGAGATTCAAAAGAGCTTCAGCGAATATTCTCCAGATATTGGATCATTTATGGTGGAAAAGAAAGATGGGACGAAGATTGGAGTGTTTCATCATTTCATATCAAAACTGTTTTCCGATTTAGTTGAGATTGGATACACGATAATTCCAGATAAGCAAGGGAACGGTTATTGCACAGAAGCCGTGGAGATTATTGTAGACTATCTCTTCATCCTAAAGGACATCCATCGAATTCAAGCACTCACTTTTGAAGAAAATATTGCTTCTGAACGAGTTTTGGAAAAGAATGGTTTCAAGAAAGAAGGCGTGATTCGGAATATCGGGTACAGTGGCGGAAAGATAAGAAACGGAGTCCTCTACAGCATTATCAGGGAGGAGTGGGACGGACCAAGAATCTTGACCAATGTGCGAATGGACTAAACAGGAAGAGAAGAAAATGGAGCCGGCTCTGGGATTTGCACCCAGGTAGAACAGATTTGCAGTCTGTCGCGTAGCTGCTCCGCCAAACCGGCTCAGTTGAGAGGACATTCATCATTCTGGATTTAAGGATGTCGGCAAAATTGGCACGTATTCCATTCAGGAAACAATACGTGGCGCATAGTCTATATGCAGAATTATACTTCGCGAGGATACAAAGAATGAAGGTGTTCATTATGCTTCTGGAACTCTCCTTGGTCGTACTAGCAGTACTGTTTGGCTGGATTGTTATATCCTACAAAGGTTGGAAGCGGAATTTACTCAAATCTCTGAATGAAAATAGCGAAGTCGCGACAACTTCACGAGGCGAGATTGAATATGTCCTGAAGGGTAGTGGACAAGTAATTCTCATTCTACATGGAGCATCCGGAGGATATGATCAGGGCGCCCTTGATATGGAGATGTGGATTGACGAAGGATTCTCGGTACTAGCAATCTCTAGACCTGGATACTTGCGCACACCATTGAGTACAGGAGAGACATTCGAAGAACAAGCAGATGCAATTGATGCACTAATTGATACGCTTGGTATCTCAAAAGTAGCAATTCTTGCGGTCTCAGCTGGAGGTCCTATAGCTCTACATTTTGCCTTACGTCATCCAAATCGATTAAGCGCGCTTATTCTAATAGCGGCTGTCAGCCATCAATATGAAATGAATCTGAATGCAATGGATTCGGTACTTGGTAGAATATTCCTATCCAATTCCATGGTAGACTTTGGGGTATG
Source organism: Candidatus Thorarchaeota archaeon (assembly GCA_004376265.1). Lineage (GTDB taxonomy): Archaea > Asgardarchaeota > Thorarchaeia > Thorarchaeales > Thorarchaeaceae > SMTZ1-45. The sequence goes on along the minus strand of SOKL01000318.1, from coordinate 559 downwards.
GGTGGTTGATGTACTAACGAGACGTTGGACTACCCAGTCGCTAAAAATAAGTTACAAGGAAACCGTGATGCTAGAATCTAAGGAACTGAATGATTATATTAGGCAAGTTATGGCCACTCCGGAACAAGTAACTTGGTATAAAAGATCCATCCATGCGACGTGTCCGATGAGTCCAAGAACGATTGGTCTAAACAATGACTTGAAACAACTTCAACAGGTTTCTTTTACCAATTTAGAAGCCGTCACATGTCCAACATTGGTGATACATGGAACAGTTGACAAGGATGTATCATTCTCGAACGCAGAATTTGCGGCTTCTTCTATTCCGAATGCTAGGTTGTACAGCCTTGAGAACATAGGGCATATGGTCTGGTTAGGTGAACATGTTTCTGAGATGAATTCGGAAATCGTTAGATTTCTTAGAGAACACTCATAGCTGAGTCTTTCATTCATGCATTCTTCGATAGAGTACAGCAACTGTCAGTACCACTATGATCCCACCAGTTGAAGCAACAGCAATCAACGGACACCTAAGCGCTATCAAAGGTGATTGGTGTCG
>SOKL01000313.1 GCA_004376265.1 Candidatus Thorarchaeota archaeon | reverse complement strand
TGCCAATAATGGGGATGAGCAATGCCTTTGTTGTCGTTGGACTCCTTGAATTAGTTACACTTGTTGTGAACATTATACTTGTGAGAACTGTATTCAAGGATAGAATCACATAGATTGATTCGGAAGAAAGAAGTATAGCTGTGACGCGTGTTCGATTGGTATGTCAGCCGCGAAATGCACCAATTGCCAGACTCTTGATGCAGGTCACAACCTTCCACGTGGAAAGTAGCTACATGCCTTTAAGAGTGCCAACAATCTCGATCATCACTATCTTGTCAAAAGGTACTACCCAAGTGTATATTTTGGGAGTACGACCAAGAGCAACAAAATCATCGCCAATATTAAAGATGAATCCAGAAGCTATGATGTCTGGTCCTTCTGAATACCCTTGAACGTAGATTGCAATTTCAAATCCTGCAATTAACATTTGCGTTAATTGTGAAGATAAATCCGAAACCATGTTCCCACCTCACTAAGTGGTCAGATGAATTGCTTTTCTAATTTTCGATAACACATTTGTCTGTTGTTTCTCTAACTGAATCTATCCTCAGATATCCTTCTTCGAATCTCTGGTATTTCTCCTTGCCGAGGATATGGTCCATAGGGCAACAACTCTTTGATCATCATATCAAACTGCTTTATGTGGCTAATGTCGAGAACACCAACAACCCAGTTTATTGTTTTTTTGTTTCGAAGATATGCTCTCAGAAAATTCCTCCAGTATCTCCATTGTGCGTCACTGACTCTCATCTCATAAATGATAGACACATATTGATATGAACACCTTAGTGAGCGGGACGTCCCCGATTTACCAACGAGTGATGCATCGAGCGAATTCCGTCTGCGCCTGATGTTTGACGGGACCTGAATTTGTATCTGGATTCGAATGATGATTAGTCTAAATATGAATCCAGAAGAGCATCTTGGGCGAGTAGCTTGGTCATGTCTGGCCTGTCTTTCTCTCTGGAGTCAATACTCGAATTCAAGGGGGTGTACTCGAGTGTTTTGCAGGAGATGTGCCGCGCAACCGGTGCTGAGTTCTGCACATGGAATGTGCTAGCCTACCAAATCACTACAAAGCACTTAAAGCCTGCATTCGTTGACTCCCAAGCATTGAGCGAAATTTGAATGTCGAAGCAAGAGGATGTCATACCTTGGTGGCAAGGGAACCTCAGAAAGAAACAGCTCATGTCTGCTTTCTTCTCTAAGACATGGAACAAGCTCGGTAATAGAATTGCTGCGATGTTTCCAGACCACGTTCGCGACCTCTATTATTCTGCTGGCCGCTTGGCCGGGCTGGAGGCACAACGGGAGTACTTCAAGATTGGAAAACGGAAGCCTCCTAGCCATTTCAAGGGCGTTGTCGAGTTGATAAAGATGACTCTTGAACAGCTCATCGTTCCTTTTGGTGACATCAAGATTGCCAAGTTGCAAAAACTGTGGCAAGACGAAGAGGCAATATTCGAGATCGGGGACAACCCATATGCAGCCGGGCATGAGAGCGAGGAGCCATCCTGCTATTTCCTGAAAGGATTCATTGAGGCTGTCTTCGAGTACCTTACAGCCTTCGACCGTACCGAGTACGAGAAGTTGATGGTAGAAGAGGAGACCTGCATGTCAGCAGGCGGCAAATCCTGCACATTCAAGATCACCCGTGTTTCATCGCGCTGGTTGTGATGATTCCGTCTGTCGTCACCGTTCATTGTAAACTGCATATGATATTATACAGTTTATTTTGGATACTCAAAAGAGTCAACTCTAGGGCTCTCTCTCTTTCTCGAGATGATTATTAACTATATTTAAGGGTTAGTTTACTATACCAATTAACTGAGCTTAAAAGGAAAGGGAAGGTGGCAAACTTCACCTTAGTTCCTTTACAGAAGAGCGTTGCAAGTCCTACAAGACCTTTCTCCTTGTTGAGTCTTTCCACCGCAATGGGGACAAACTACGAGATAGATTTTCTCGATTATGATTCGCTCGATTCTGTCGTCAACTAATTTGGATATATCAGGAGATCCTATTATTGGTTGTAGTGAATCAGCGGATGGAATAAGGGACTCATCTTGAAGTAGATCTATCAATCGTTTTGACGATTCCAAATGTCCATCCTTGAACCATTCCAAGCTATGAAGTGCCCAATCTGCTAAACCTGCTTTTACGAGAGTGCGCGTATAGAGCTTTTCAGTAAGGTCACCATGATGTTCGGATACACGCTCGAACGCACTTAGAGATGGTTCCGATTTCATGTATGCACTTTCAACCTCCGAAAAAGGAAGACACGCCCTGATGGATTGGATGACGTTTAGTTCTTCAGGTAGTAGATGTTGCAAGTTACTAGTGATGTAATCTTTCA
>SOKL01000040.1 GCA_004376265.1 Candidatus Thorarchaeota archaeon | reverse complement strand
TATTCTTCCCAATGAAGGGAGCCTATTCACTAATAATTCAGTTAGAGAGCGCAGTCAATATTCAGATAAAATCTCTCGGTAAAGTTACATTCGAAGCAGGCACATGGGTGTATATTGGGTCAGCAATGGGAGAGGGTTCAACTAGCCTGGAGAATAGGATCAAACGGCATTTCCAGTCAGAGAAGACTAACTTTTGGCATATTGATCATCTACTTGACATGGATGTGAAGCTTGTCAAAGCCTTCTGGGCTCAGAGTCCTGTTCATACTGAGTGCGATATCGCACAAGAAATAGAATCAAGAACTGAGTTTCAAGTAGGAACTAGACAATTCGGATCCTCAGATTGTAGAAGAGGATGTTCAGCACATATATTCAGATTCATGAATCGTAGTTTGATTGATGACGCTGTCAAAGATGCATTCAAACAAGTGGGTCTTCAACCATTCATTACAATGGATGGAAGTCTTTGAAAACGAGTTCTCAAGCAGCAAGGGTTAAATGCTCCCGAATGCCAACTCTCCCATAGTACGGAGGAAACGCAGCATGCCTGATTGGAGTAGAATTTTCCAAGATCTCAAAACAACTGGACAGACATTTACTGTGTATCTGCGATACATGCAGAAAGATACTCTCGCCAAGATTCCAAATGTAAAGGTCCAAGACGTATACGATGATTACGTACGACTTGAGAATCCAAGCGGCTATGGAATCCTAGGATTCGAGGATATTTTGTACCTATCAATTCCGCGCACTACCCAGGGCTTTAGTCAGTAACTATGTCACGTACAACTAAGGTTTAATTGGAATGAGCGTTTTTCTAACCTGTCTAGACCAGATTATTGGTTGGTGTAAAGAATAGTGTCTTCATTAGTGTACATCCCAATCGAGAATGAGCGCGTGTTGAGCCAACATCAAGAATACATTCTGACAAATTTAAGATTGATTCAGTATGACCGAGGTTCACGAACAAGTGCAAGCATCCCACTCCATATCATCAAAGAGTACAAGTTGACACCAAGTTCCGCCATGTACAAAGTTACGAACGGAATTGTCAATGTAGTTGGAGCAATGGTAAGAAAAGAAGAAATGCGAGCAGCTCTTGGGATTAGAGAGTTCGACAATCTCAAAGTTGGAGGACAGAGGAAGATATGTGAGGTCAGTGGTGTACCTTTCGTACATCCAGAGCATCCATACAACCGATGGATATCAATTGGATATCACAAACCTTTCTCCAGACATTTCTTTCAGACATTTGCCTGGTTGCAGGGTGAAGAAATATTCACCTATTATCCAGGAAGTTTTATTCTCACAAATTATCGACTCTATCAGCATGATGCCAAAACGAGAAAGGTGTTCATGTTCCCCCTCCACATGGTTGAAACGTTCGAATCTAGAGGAAACAAACTCAAGATCAAAGCAACATCTGGCAAGTTTGAGATGCGGGGCAGAGTCCCCAGACAAGATCATATGGTTCAACTCTGGCAGACTCGTGCGTGGGACAGACTACCAAAAGAACACATTGATTGGTTAATCAGACCATTTAGTTTCATCACTCCACATCATCCACTCTCACAGTATGTTGTCAGGGATTCCGCTCCAGTGGTTCCCACTCCTGTAGCCACAGAAACTACCCAAGAAGTTGCGACTCCTGCTGGGAAAGGTAGTGCAGGAACAGTGTTTGTAAAACCTGTCATCAAGGACAAATGCACTAACTGCGGGTCACCTATGACTTGGGAAAAAATCGATTGGGTAGGTCCTGACCAGTTCGAATGCCCAGCGTGCGGTGCTGCACATCGGGTGGATTATGTCAGAATGTAAATTCGGACGCCCGTTCTAAACACCGTGGCTTGAAATAGGTCAATCTGATAACCAAACATGTACCCCATATTCAGCCCCGATTCTTCCTAAGTACCAATACCAACAATACGATAACCACGCCACCTACACCTGCACCAGCAATGATAACCAACTGAGTGATGTCGCCACCCTCTGGTGGAGGAGAAGTTGTAGTAGTTCCGGATGTTGTAGTAGTTGTTGTTGTAGTGGTTGTACTTCCGGTGGTAGTAGTTGTTGTTGTCGGGGGTGGAATTCCCTTCAATGACATTGAATAGTAGTTGTAATTACTTGAGTTTCCTTCCGGAATCGCAGCGTTTGTATTATTTGCATAGACCCAGTTGTGTGAGTTTGGAAATGCAATCAAAGTTCCATATCCGCCAACTATGATACCAAGATCAGTATCGGTTTCATATCCCTCAAGTTCGCTCTTAGGAATCTTGATCTCAAAATCTCGGAGGTCAGAAGCATTGTTCTCACAAGCTCCATAGGACCAGGCAAAGTCATAATATAGTATTCTTGAATAAGCA
>SOKL01000392.1 GCA_004376265.1 Candidatus Thorarchaeota archaeon | reverse complement strand
CTGCACATAACCGGGTGATGGTTCGCTAGGGTCTGGGATGAAGCCTAAGTAACCATCAAAATTGGTTCTATAATTGCACGCCCAGCCTCCCATTGGCCGAAGCTGACCCTTTTTTGCAATCATCTCCTTAATGTCGATGCCTTCAGCTAGTCTAAATGCCTCAATAGGAACAAGATGTAACACTAGTTTTGGACCAGGTTGGAGTTTGACAGGGGTAATTAGATTGTTGTCGATTATACGACATCGCTCTTGCCTATAATCCCTGATTTTCTGCACAGTGGTTTCAGACTGGATGAAGCCCATTCGTATCTCATCTACAGTAAGTGGATACTTACCTCTTGAGCTACGAGAATAAAACTTGTCATGGCCACTGAATGTCACCATATGAAGGGCATTTGCACTTGGAGGGACCCATATGATAATCACATAGCCATCTTTACAGGGCACTTCATGAGTATCGATTCCAGCAATCCTTGGTCGAATTCCATTAAGGATCATGCTCTCAAGTCGCAGGATATCTGCATCGGGGTTGCCTTTCAGCGGGGTGAGTTTTAAAGGAACTCCTTCGTCCTCTTCGAGTCCGTAGATTAAATGGCCCCCTACTGCATTCGCGAAGGATGACACATCAGCTAGGAATTCCCTCTTGCTCTTGTCATCGTTTTCTGGTAACTTCTGTTTGAAATCCAGATACTTCGCTTCGGACACCTTGTTTGTGATGAGTTCAATAAGGTCCTCTTCATTGACACTCTGCAGTGACTTGTATCTAAACGACATATTGTTTCAGGACGACTTAGCTCTTTGTCTTTTAAAGCTCGACTCCTTAAACCTGACATCGCATGAATCATGACATCCAAGAATTCGAATCTCGCCCGGTCCACCATCTCATTCTACACTCAACTTCTTAGTGACCTGTCCTCATCAGAAACGAAGAATATAAGCCAAAATCACGATAGCTAATGTGGTTCAGATGGATTCAGCAAAACCAGATAGCATGTCATCACTCAGAAAAGCCAGATTGCTAGGAATTGTATTCTTAGCATATTCCACAGTGCTGCCCTTTTTCATTCTCATAATACCAGAGAGCGAGCTTCCAGTTAGCACCGGTCCAATTGAAATGTTTTCATGGCTGATGATGCTTCTGATGCCCATCGTGATTCTGCTCATCTATGTGTTCTACCGTTTCTTTGGAAAGAGGTCTGAGTTGGACAACATTATGGGTCCAGCTGCTCTCATGTACGTGCTTGCTCTCGTACCATCAATCTATGCATTCATAATTGGATTCATTGGCTCGGATCTACGGTTTATTGCCATTCCACTGGGCCTGACATTTTCTCTTGTGGGTTTTTGGCTTGCTTGGATGTTCCTATCGAACCTTTGGGATGCCATTACATCCTCCAATCAATAAGCAATTTTTGTTGTTCGAATCTCGCCCGGTCCACCACTTCTTTCTGAAACTATATGTAGGGATTCCTGCAAGTAACATGGTGATGAGTGTTATTCCTAACAGGTGAATATGTATGTCGCAACGCCCTGGTGTTCATCCGATTAATATTGGAATGTTATTGACACGGAATGCGCAGTGTCGCCCAGATCATCTTGGAATTGTGTTTGAGGAAAAGCGACTAACGTTTCGGGAATTTAACCAGAATGTGAATCGGATTGCAAACGCGTTGCGTGGTTTGGGGATAGACAAAGGGGATAAGATTGCCACCGTGTTACCGAACTGTTTGGAGTTGCTGGAACTGTACTGGGGGATTGCGAAAGTAGGTGCAGTGGCCGTGCCATTGAGTACGCTTCTCATGAGCCCCGGGCTCAAATCGCTCATCACGGATTCGGATGCGAAACTGGTCGTGACGAACTCCCAGTTTATCGACATGTTCGAAGCGATAAAACAGGAATTGCCGCATGTGGCTTCAGATATGTATATTCTCACCGATAAGCCTTCGAGCAAGGGTTACCAAGATTATCATGCCCTCAAGAAAGCAGCGGACGACACAGAACCGGAGGGCGTTGAAATTGACGAAAATGACCCATACAATATCATCTATAGTAGCGGCACCACAGGATTGCCCAAGGGAATTGTGCTCTCCCATTATGTACGGACCTTCTATGCCACTTTGTTCGCATCGAGTTTTCGAATGTCTCCGGAAAGCGTTGTCATTCATGCTGGTTCCATTGTGTTCAATGGATCGTTCGTGACTTTGATGCCGGCCATGCAAGTTGGGGCCACCTATATTTTGCTGGCCAAGTTTGATGCCCAGAAATTCATCGAAACAGTCCAACGCGAGAAGGCGACCCATGTGATTATGGTTCCTTCGCAATTGATTGCCATTCTCAATTCCCAGAATTTTTCCGTTGAGGCCTTGGAATCATTAGAAATGATCTGCTCCGTGGGTGCGCCTTTACATTTGGACGTCAAAGAGCAGCTCAATCAACACCTGCCCAACCGGTTTTACGAACTGTATGGATTAACTGAAGGCTTCATCACAATTCTGGACAAAACGCACTATCCGCTAAAGCCAAAATCTGTTGGAAATCCACCACCATTTTACAAAATCCGCATTGTGAATGATGCAGGAGAAGATGTCCCGATAGGCGAGATTGGTGAAGTCGTTGGACGTGGACCCACACTAATGACGGAATACTATAGACGGCCAGAACTGACCGCCCAGATTTTGAAGGAGGGGTGGCTCTATTCTGGCGATTTAGGCTACGTCGATGCCGATGACTTTCTATATTTAGTGGATCGGAAAAAGGACATGATCATATCGGGGGGCGTGAATGTCTATCCGAAGGATATCGAAGAGGTGGTCGCCCAACATCCTGCGGTGATAGAGGTCGCTGTCTTTGGGATTCCTGACCAAAAATGGGGAGAAACCATTGTGGCGGCGGTATCACTAAGACAACCCGATGTGGTCACACCCGAGGAATTAATGCAATGGGTGAATGAAAGGGTGGGAGCGAAGTTTCAGCGAGTGCGTCAAGTGCTGATTCTTGATGAGTTTCCACGCAGCATATCCGGAAAAATCCTTAAGCGAGTCTTACGGGAACAATTTGCAGCTGAGAAAAAATAGAAATTCTATTCCTCGAATCTCGCAGGTCCAAGACTTCTTCATATGCTATCACATCAAGCCTATATACAGGTCATGATGTCATTTTGTCAACAACTCCTACATACTCATATGAAATAAATCTGAAAGCCAGATTCTCGAGTACGGAGGATTAGAAAGTGTGAGTTGACAATATGGTAGACCAGGAAACATGGGAGAACACTGTGCTCCAGAAACTCGAATTGCCAAATGGAATGGAGGCCTCCAACCGAATTATGCGGGCCGCTACTTGGATGGGTCAGGCAGAAGAAAATGGAAGATGTGGAGACATAATCATCGAAACATATGGTAAAATCAGAGCAGGTGTCGTAGTAACTGGTTTTCATTATGTTATGCATGAAGGACAGACAATTCCACGTATGATTTCGAATTCAAAACCCCAAGATGTTGAAGGTCTAAAACGCCTAACCGAGATAATTCATTCTTCGGGTTGTTTAGCAGCAGCTCAATTGGTTCATTGTGGAAGCCAGAGCTTACCGAAATTGACTGGCACCGACGTAGTATTTGGACCCAGTGATATGGAAGTCCCTCAATCCGATGGTGAGGTTGTTCAAGTAAAGGCTATGACAGTGGACCATGTTGAAAATGTCACTCAGGCTTATGCAGATGCAGCGAAGCGTTCAGTTGAAGCGGGATTTGATGTGATTGAACTTCACGGAGCTCATCATTATGGACTTTGGCAGTTCTTTGACCCAACATACAATAAACGCCCAGAGGACGACCCATATACAGGATCAACAATCGAAGGACGTAGCAAAGCAATGGTCGACGCCTTACGAGCTGTCAAGAATGCGGTCGATGTTCCTATCCAAGTAAAGGTGGATTCAAGCTCGAAAATCGTCACTCCTGAAGAAGTAGGTGAGCTGACGAAAAGACTTGCTGAAGCTGGGGCATATTGTGTGATATTCAGTGGCCCCAAACCAGCTCAGAATCCCAAAAATGTAGGAGAGGCGTATTTCTTGGATGATGCCATGGTCATCCGTTCGATTGCACGTGATAGTGGTCTATTATTCGGATTGGTTGGTGGGATCCGTTCTCCCGAAACAGTTGTAAAGCTTCTAACGGGAGATGGGAATTCCACGGCCGCTTTCGATGTAATTCAACTTAGTCGTCCATTGATTAGTGAACCAGCACTCTTGCATCGTTGGACTGAAGAAGCGAAAACTGGTAAACAGGAACCTGCTCGATGCATATCATGCAACAGTTGTTTTGGGGCTGGGGATAGAGGGAAAGTAAAGTGCGTTCAATTTGAGGGAGAGTAATATTGAGAACCAGCACAGAACATGCTCCTCCCCAGAATGTAATTGGTCCGTAATTTTGAGAAGTTCGAATCTCGCCCGTCCTACCATTTTTCATTCGTATTTCGAATATCATGTTCCCGCTTTGCTTTCTTTGTAGATTCTGTACCCGCTCGACAACCAAGGGACAATGTAATCCTGCATCATTACACGTCCTGCAGGCAGGGATTCCTTTCCTCTGATTCTCCTAATACCATTCAATAGCTTCAGTCCGATTCTGAGTTTTGTGCTAATGACTTCAACTTGCGGTAATTCAAGTCCAGTGTCATTCAATAGCATCTCAGTTAGGTAGTCATAGTCTCTAACCTTCCCTGCCTCGTCAGCTTGCTCAAAGATTGTCCACCAGAGGTTGGTTTGCTTTAATACGAGATCGAGAAATTCAGCAGATTTCTCTTCGGGGATGCATCCAAAGTGGGCCAAACATAACTGCTTGAAATCAATCTGTCTTATCTTCTCTACTGTGTCGTGAAACACCTCTAGATTCCAGGTGGGAGGCATAAAAGGAGCAGCATAGCTATTATCACCAAGATAAATACCTAACGAGTCGCCTACAAACAGCCTTCCGGTTTCTTGGTGTAGAAATGAAATCTGATCATCAGAATGTCCAGGTGTATTGAATATCTTGAGCGTTTCTCCGCCAAGATCAATTACATCTCCCTCCTTCAGTGGAATTACATCGGGAATATTCTCGTATCTTCCCTTTTCATCAAACACCATATTATAAGACTGATCAGTAAGCATTTCAACTCCAACTTCCGAAGCCATTACTTCGATCTCTTTTCCCTCTTTTCCAGCTAGTTCTCTAAGCTTTGGCACTCCTTGACTATGGTCATAGTGAGAATGAGTGAGTGCAATAACATCCGGAGGATACGCTTTTACTTCTCTCAGTCCCTTACATAACGTTTGCACTTCTGAGGCAGTTCCTGAGTCGATGATGCAGGTTCGTTCACCCTTAATGACGTAGAGTGAATAGAAACCTGCAATATCTGCTAATCCAATGTCAATAATCGACGTACTATTATCTAGTACAATTGGTACACCTACTTGAGTCATGTTTGTTTCTTCCCTGAGTATTTCTCAAAGAGTACAATCTAGTCTTATCGTATAAATAACCTCTTGTAACAGGATTTTGTCAAATCTCTCGATGTTGTTAGTTGCTTGAAAAAGAACACATTATACCCCGAAGATCTTGGCCGAGATTTGAGAGAAAAAAAGATGAGTTCAGATTCCGAAAAAACAGCAATCCGAGATATTGTAAACCAGTTCTTTGACAATTGGAGCAGCAGAGAGTTTGATGAACATCCAATTTCTTGCCATCCCAAAGCGCTTTTCTATGTTAAGTCATATGATGTACCACCCAGACCTATGTCTCTTATCAAAGAGTGGCCAGATTTTGTCGGTATCCATTTGAAGGGTATCAAACAGGTCAATCTAGGCAACAAACCTGTAGCCTCAGTATTAATTGAGTATGAGATGACCGAAAATCGAAACGGGGAGAAACGAGTCATCGGTGAACATTCATCCTTTCTCAATATGATGAAGATTGATGGAGTATGGACAATTACTGGAATTGTGGATTATGGTGTTGAAATCTAAGGCGATGATTCTACGATATCACTTGTTTTCAATGGTACACGATTGATAGTTCGAATTTCGTCCGATCCACTTCTTTCATTCAATTCCCTGGTCGCTCATAGTTAGATAGGTGCTATATCTCTGAGAGGACCACACTAGTGACTGTTCTCTCCACACCTTCGATGTCCCGCAGTGAAAAAATCACAAAGTCATTCAATGCATCAACATCCTTCACAGCCACCTTAACAATCATATCATTATCTCCTGTCACAATGGACACTTCTTCTACTTCTGGTAGTTCCTTTATTGTCTGGGCGACTTCAATTTGATTGATTTTCTCCCCTCTTGTCGAACGATATGATACTGTACACAGAATATAGGCATCCAACCCTTTCCCAATTTTCTTTCCATCGACTTCTATTGTGAATCGCTTGATAATCCCGTTTTTAGTCAGTTTCTTGATTCTATTGTGAATTGTTGTTTGGGGCATTTCAAGTTCTTTGGACATCTCTTTGGTCGTCATTCGAGAATTCTCTTTGAGCAAAGCTAGGATTTTGGAATCTTTGTCAACCATTTCATTCATAATGGAAAATTATTCCATTTCGGCATATTAGATTTGCTATTCTTGCTATTGATTCCATTTTTCGTTGCAAGACTATTTCTTGAATTGCGCTCCTGAATAGTCCAAGTCAAAGGTGTTATTGTCATGACCCATTCATCAATCTTGCTGCCAAATGCGTCACATCTGCGAAAGAAAGGGAAAATCGTCGAGATACTCAAGATACAGACTGAGGTATTGATTGCGATTCATGAGTTCCTATATCAAGAGGAGCTCCTTCAGCTCATGCCGGTAATTGTGTCCCCGATTACTGATCCGTTGTGTCATCCTGTATACGAGGCATCCATCAAATATCTCAATCAGAGACTCCAGCTTACGAAGAGTATGGCTCTGCACAAACAAATCGCAATTTCCACTTTGGATGTTAAGGGAATCTACATAGTATCACCGAATGTTCGATTAGAGAAAGATATCCAAAGTGATAATCACCTTTTGGAGTTCTCACAACTCGACATAGAGTTGAGAGATGCATCAACACTTGAGTTCATGTCATTCATGGAAGACTTGATCATCTACATGTTAGCAAAAGTGAGGGACCGATGCAAGAAGGAATTGAAGATATTGGGTGCAGAAATCAAGATTCCAAAGAAACCCTTTCAGGTTTACTCAAGCTGGGATCTCCGCAGTGAATTTGGTTCAGCGTTCAAGTCTCAGATTACTCAGCGTGAAGCCGATTTGTTCTGGATAACTGATTTCGAGAGAGAATTCTATGATAAGGAGGATGAAACTAGAAGAGGACACTACTTGAATTATGACTTATACTATCCCGAAGGATACGGCGAAGCACTTTCTGGTGGAGAACGAGATTACGAGTATGAAGTAATCGTTAGAAAGCTTGAAGAGAGAAATCAGAGCTTGGGAGATTTTGTCCCCTATCTTGAACTCGCAAAGGCCGCAATGCTAGGTCCTAGTGCAGGCGGAGGACTAGGCATTGAAAGACTCATTCGTTTTCTTACGAAGAGGCCGCATATAAGGGAAATTACATTATTCCCGAAAGTTCCTGGAGAGCCAATATTCCTGTAGAATCTAACCAATCTCAAGTCTTTTCATTTTACTTTGACATGGAAGGGTGTGCAATACGCACTCCCTGTGAATGGGAGGTTGCGATTCGATTCTCGCCCGGTCCACCACTCACTCTTGAGAGTTATTGATTTATTTCACGATTTTTTCACATATTTGATTGCTACAATAAGAACAACTACAGCACCAGCTCCAACAACTAGAAGCATTGGTTGCGTCAATGGAGATTGATTTGTTGTTGTGAATGTAGTTGTTGTTGTGAATGTAGTTGTTGTTGTGTATGGCCATCGCTTCTGTGAGATTGTAACTCCAATCATATCATCTGTAAAGGAAGTAAAATCGAGATTCCAAACCCCAGTTGTCTTGTCAATCTCTTGGGTGACAGTCAATGACTCCTGCGGTTGAAATGAATTTCCTAGATACTGTGTCGTATTGAATAATTGAATTTGTAGATCTTCAATTGTATCACCATTCCATGCTCTTGCTGTACCTACGCAATAATCGAAATAGAATACATCCGAACCTGAGCTCAATATAACATTCGTGTTCACCTTTATTGTAGCAGCAGTAAATGCTTCTAGCGTGATGTTGAACAAAACAAACTGATTATCTAATAGAAAGCCCCAAGCTACCAGATCTTCGTAATTTAATTCATCCAAATTGAAATCTGTTTCATTTAGAGCTAGAATTAGGGTTGGGACTTCAGTGTCATTCACCATGACTTCGAATTGCATCTCATCAAAGATTACTGGGGTGTAGTAACTACTCCAGCTAGCCGGATATGCAAAAGCCATGGTTGTATTCTGGTCATCTTCACTCTGTACCACAAATGAGGACTGCATGTCCATTTCGTAGATGAACGTTGGTCCAGAACTAT
>SOKL01000354.1 GCA_004376265.1 Candidatus Thorarchaeota archaeon | reverse complement strand
CTAAAAGTGATTGGTAAAACACTCTAAACATCTTGAAGAGGAAGGAATGAATTAATGCCAAAGATAGAGAATCCATTGTTAATTGGCCTATACTCGCATTATGTTGAAAAAGTGCTTTCTGAAACAGAAAACATCGAGGAAGCAAATCAAAAACTTCGCGATCTTGGAAGGGAAATTGGCCAGCAGGTGTATCTCAATACAGAGATTGTGGAGAAGACTAAAGATAACATTACAACTCGTGAAGATGTCGCAAAGCTTATTGAAATTGTCTTTAGAGTTCTATATGACAGGAAACCTCGTGATGTAGACATGAAGACATCCCGTGGGTCGGTGAAAGTAACAGATGACAGCTGTGTTTGGTGCCAGGAAGTCAATCTAGAAGGAATGCGCGGGTTTGGCTACTGTGAGGTCTTTAGTGGTGTTCTCGAATCCATTCTAGAGTTTAAGGGTGTTGATGTCAAAGTCTTCCAAGAGATGAGTCAAGCTACTGGTGCAAACGCTTGTGTATGGAATATCCGACTAGTCTGAACGTAGCACATACCCAAAAGGCACTTAACTCTCAATTAATCTTCGCTCAGTAATAACGAGGTTTAGGAAATGTCAAAGCCAGAAAAGGTGATTCCATGGTGGAAAGGTCGACTGAAAGACCGTGACCTTATGACGGCATTTTTTGCAAAGACCTGGAATAAAATAGGAAACAGAATCACTGTCATGTTTCCTGATAGAGTCCGAGACTTATATTATTCCGCGGGTCGCCTTGCAGGACTCGAGGCTCAGAGAGAGTATTTCAAAGTAGGAAAACAGAAACCCCCTGGTGATTTCAAGGGTATTGTTGAGTTCATCAAGAAAGTTCTAGAAACATTAATCATTCCATTTGGTGACATAAGAATCGCAAAGCTCTTCAAACTCTGGCTAGATGAAGAAGCTATTATCGAAATTGGTGATAATCCGTACGCTTCTGGATATGATTCCGATGAGCCCTCGTGTTTCTTCTTGAAAGGATTTATCGAGGCTGTTCTCGAGTACCTGACAGATTTCAATAGGATAGAGTATGAGACATTGATTGTGACTGAGGAAACATGCATGTCGACGGGTGAGAAGAATTGTACCTTCAAGATCAAAATGACATATCCCGCACGCGGTTCAACCTAGTACAAGTATTCAACATTCCCATTCCTTAACTACAAATTATAATAAGGTTTGATGGTGGTAACAAGTTCATGTATAAACGACTCACCAAACGAATCCTTTTAGGACTCTCGTTTTTGCTTCTTACGTGGAGCATCATTGGTGTAGTTTTGACTAGTCCAGGATTGGGTGAAGCTGAGGCTGTTGCGTTTGATCTTTCTCCATCAGTGAATTTCAATAGTGAAGCGAAGGATCTAGACGTCTACTCATATATGATTTCAAGCGCAACAAGTGTAGTCAATGTAATTAGCGACCTCCTCATATCATCTTGGAATTCCGGTGGATCCAATATAGCTTGGTCTGATGCTGCATACATAGTATTAGAAGCCAGTTTCATGACATTAGCCCTTGGTACTGTGTCGATTGAACGGAGAGACGATCGTCGTATACAGAAACTCCGTGATAGAGTGGTTTTCGAGGTAGGTGCGAATCCTGGGGTTCATCTGCGCGAACTTCACAGAATCATTGGTTGTGCAATGGGAGCTCTTCAGTACCATCTGAAGTTTCTTGAGCAAGAAGGACAAGTTATGTCCCTTCGCATAGGAAATGTCAGACATATTTTCTCCCCCCTCTACTCTTCTGATGAAAATGTGATGCGCCTAACTGCAATATCCAGGAATCCTACAGTGGGATCGATTCTGTTAGAGTGCGCAAAGAATGGTCAGACAACTCAGGCCGAGATCAGTAGAACAATAGATGTTGATAAGAGCCTTATATCCTACTACGTCAAGGGCTTGTTGAAAGCGGACATATTACGGTCTGTGAGAGTCTTTGGTCGTGAGAAACCTGTGCTACTGACTGACTGGGCTCGTACTGCGATTGACATTCAAGGCATATTGGTACATTGATTGTTCAACCCCTATGCTTATCTTGAAATTATAATCATTCGCCAATCACTAGAGGTGGTCGAGAATGGCGGATGATGATTATCTAGATGCAATTGATTATACAAAGGATACTCTTGATGTTGAGGATTTCAAAGAGATCCGACACGCAGTCAAGCTTCAGGACGTCTTCAGAACCTACAAATTTGGGAAAGAAGAGATTACGGCGCTGAATGGAGTCTCACTTGTGATTAATCAGGGCGATTTTGTGGTAGTTTCAGGGAAATCAGGCTCAGGCAAAACAACTCTACTGAATATCATCGGAGCTATCGATTTAGCAACTTCAGGTCGCGTGTTTGTAATGGATGTACCAATCAATGACTATGATGAATCATTCAGATCCACCTTCAGACTCGACAACACAGGATTCATCTTTCAGAGTTACAACCTCGTTTCAACACTGACAGCTGTGGAAAATGTCATGTTTCCGATGCAACTCTCTTCCAAAAATCAATCTGAGTTGAGAGATGATGCCATCAAACTACTAGAGGATATTGAGATGGGTCATAGGCTAGACCACTTGCCTTGGCAGCTCAGTTCAGGTGAACAACAGAGAGTAGCTATTGCACGAGCGATGGCGAACGATCCTGCAATTATCTTGGCAGATGAACCCACAGCTAATCTTGATGGTGAAAGTGGACAAATGATTCGAGATTTGCTAGCAAAATTGAATGAGCAGGGAAAGACCTTGATTGTGATGACCCATGATGAAGATATAATCAATCGAAAAGGAGTCCGTCATTTCACAATGAAAAATGGAGAGTTAAATCAGAATGTCTGATCATCAGGGCTATGCTTCTAAAGACCTCAAAAGACGTCCATTTCGAACTACTCTCACGCTATTCTCTTTGACCAGTGTCGTAACTGCAACTACCTTCGTCTTCTTGTTCGGTAATGTGCTTCTTGACGTCACTTCCTATGCCGTATCTGATGCATTATCGACATCTTTTGGTACTTTTTTCTCGACCTTTGTTTGGACCATTCTTCTCTTGGTCTTTCTGCTTGGAGTGATTGTTGTATCTACTACCGTGTCTCTTGAAATGGTGACTCGAAGACGTGACATTGGGCTCATGAAAGCTATAGGCACGCTCCTTGATACCATCTTTGATTTTTTCATGGCACAATCTGTGATACTTCTCCTCGCGGGTATTCTTCTTGGACTGTCCTTCGGAACTGCTCTTTACCTACTTGGGTTGACCTGGTTAACTAGCGTTGTACCTGGTATTGTTCTCACTGGAACCTTTCCATATCTGCAGATTATTATTCTAGCTGTAGTTCTCATCATAGCAGGATATCTCTCTGCTCAGAAACCAATATACGACACTGTTCAAGAATCACCCTCTCTTGCGCTAAATCCAGAGGTGGGAACAAAAGTAAGAGTTGCTGGATATCTAGACAGCTTCGGACTATCATTTCGAATAGCAACAAAAGGAACAGGTAGGAGGATGAAAGGTACTCGTAGGACAGTCATCTCCTTGTTTCTGAGTTTCACAATTGCATCGCTACTTTGGATTGGTGGGGGCGTGGTTCATACTACATCTAGCGATTACGTGACAAGGTCAATGGGTGAGAACGTCATAGCTATTGGGAATCCTGATTTGCTAGAGCAGTATTATGATGCGTATTCATTATACGGTTCCCCGTTTAATGAAACTTTCAATCACGTTCAAAGCTCAGACATGATTAATGGAACGTTGATTACAGATCTGGAAGAAGTGTTAGGTGTGGTGAGGGTTGAATCTCGTCTTGTAGTATATTCTGAGGTGCAGGAGATGTCTGCAAACATATACAACGAAGAATTGGAGCAGATGGAACGTATAGGCCTTGATCGAAATTCTTACGCAGCTCTAGTAGGTATCGATTGGGATGATACACTATCTGATTGGTACTACGAAGGTCGAAGAATAGATGGTATTGATCAGGTTTGGATTGGCGGAAAGATGGCGAGTGACTTCTTTGTCGACCCACTTATCCAGAGATTGGGTATCTTGGGCTCCTCGCTTGAGATCAAAGCTCAAGCGTTTGACAGTCTCAATGGAGGCATGATGGCAATCATGGATATTTCTCGACTTCAGACATTTTGGGGTGTTTCAGGACCAAACCTTGTATTAGTACAGCTTGAAGAATATGACGAATCCATCATATTACAACTTGATTCGCTAGCTGCAAGCTATGGATTCGATATCTATCGACAACAAGACATACTGGAAGGTAATCTTGAGGCAATCTCAGCTATTTGGGGTCTTCTTAATCCCCTGGCCATTGTCACACTAATTAGCGCATTTCTAAGTCTGATGAACTATCTGCTTGTGTCGGTGTTCGGAAGACTAAGAGACTACATCATAATGCGTTCAGTAGGAGCAAAGCCCTCATTTATAGCTAAGGTGATGATTGCAGAGGGATTGAGTGTGGGATTGAAAGCAGGAATTCCTGCCCTTATTGTTGCTACTGTACTCAGTATCTATTCGTTGATACCGGAGGCGGCTGTTTCATCGATGGCCTATCTTCCAATTACGATTGGAACTGTTTTCATATCAATGCTGGTTGTGATTCTGTTAGCTTCGTTACCCACATACATCTTCTTCGCGACAAGAAATGATTTACGTGTATCAGAATTCTCATCTTGAGCAATATTCTTTAGACATAGGCCTTGGATGAGCTTGAGGAATGATTGATGACGTCTGAAGAACCTCAAGAAGAATTCTCAGTCCTTTGGATACGAGATTTAGTTGAAGAAGTACTGGACCGTGACCCTGAGCAGTATCTAATTGTGACAGGAAAGAGCATGAGTGGTAGTGCACATATTGGTTTCATGAAGGAAATTATCATCGCAGATGTCATCAAGCGAGAACTTCAGACATTGGGGGAAAAAGCAAAAACTGTGTTTATCTCGGATGATTATGATCCAATAAGATCATTTCCTCCTAGTCTCACTCTTTCTCCCGAGGAATACATGGGTGTTCCGTATTCAGATGCTCCTGATCCACATGGCTGTTGCGAGAGCTTGGGTGCACATTGGACAAAAGAGCTTGTTGAAACATTTCCAGAATTTGGTGGTGACCCTGAGGTTGTACTTCAATCAAAACTCTACGAAACAAAAGAGATGCTCGATGCTGTTCGAATCTGCTTAGGGCAAACAGAAACAATCAGAGAGATACTGATTGAATATGTTGCCCGTGACTTTGATGAGAAGCAGAAGGCTGATTATGTTTCTTCAATGAAGAACTGGTATCCTGCTTCAGTCATTTGCCCGGTCTGTGGCAGATTACAATCTGGTGGTAAGGGCTCAATAGTTCCAAATCGAGTGACTTCATACAATTCGGAAGATGATGAGGTTTCCTACGAATGTGCTCATTGTGGACATTCTGAAACCGAGAAACTCAATAAACTAAGATTGAAATTATCATGGAGAGTAGATTGGCCTGCAAAATGGTATGTAATGAAAACCACAGTCGAACCAGCTGGCAAAGACCACGCTGTTAAAGGTGGTTCATATGATACTGGATTAGAGATGTCTCGGCGAGTCTTTGGGTGGGCTGGACCTGTTAAGGTTCCCTTTGAATGGGTTCGTCTTGGTGGACGTGATATGGGTACATCAGCAGGTGTTGTATTTACTCCACGATCGTGGCTAGATATCGCACCACCTGAGTTATTCAGATATATGGTTCTAAGAACAGATCTTGAAAAAGCAAACAACATCCAGACAGATCTAATTCCAGACTTAGTTGACATTTACGAAACCTTTGAACGGACTTATTATGGACTAGACGATGTTGATAATGAGAAACAAGAATTAGCAAAGATTCTCTATCCATTGACTGAGGTACGACCAAGTATTGAAGAATACATCCCCAAACTTTCGTTCAAATTTTCTGTTGTGACGTCACAGCTTCAAAGTATCCTAAGTGAGGAAACAATTTTGCAACGATGTTACGATGTCTTAAAGAAACAACACAATCTATCAGCTATATCGCCTGAGGCAAAAGCATTGATACCTACGAGACTTTCGAGAGCTTTGCGTTGGGCTAAGGACTTCAGTAGTGAACGAAACAAGGTTGAGGTTCCAGATATCGTACCTAAGGAAATCGTGGATACTCTTTCAGATACTGACCGCGAGTTTCTCAGAAATTTCGTTGAAGTTCTGAAAGGCGATACTCTGGATGATGAAGAGTTACAAGCCAAGGTCTTCGAAACCGCTCGTGCAGTGGGTCTGAAGGACAAGAGGGCTTTCATTGTCCTTTACAGAGTTCTCATATCTCGGAAATCCGGTCCCCGGCTAGGAGGTTTTCTTAACCTGCTTGGTAATGATTGGGTTCTGAAACGAATAATGAGCGTGTTGTAGATACTTCACAACACGTTTATTAGCGCTCCTCCAGTCCGCGAAGTCCGTCCGTAGTACGGGGTTTATGAGAATTATGTTAGGATCCCTTAGAGACCAATACCAGCGTGTGATGATGCCCGTCGGTAGGGCACTCGCACGAACAGGTATCACTCCCAATATGATTACTGGACTAACTGTACTTGTAGCACTTGTGAGTGCTTGGTATTTTGCGCAAGGCGACCTTTTGCTTGGTCTTCTGTTCATGGTCCTGACCGTTGTAATGGACATGTTCGACGGAGCTGTCGCAAGAGCTGCTGGTCTAGTTTCAAAGTTTGGTGCTACATTTGACCACACTCTTGATCGCTATGCTGAGTTCTTGTTCATGTTAGGTCTCATGATAGGACCCATTGGAGCAGTCACAATTCCTTGGTGGACTGCTGGTGAAACTTTCATTCCATGGTTCTGGGGATTCTTCACGCTCTTTGGAATGATAATGGCAAGCTTCATTCGTGCAAAAGCTGAATCAGTTGGCGGCATGGAAAGCTGTGCGGCTGGAATCGCAGAAAGACAAGAGAAACTGATTCTTCAATTTGCAGGAATTCTGCTTCTTCTCATCCCATCAACAAATATCTGGGAGAGCCTTTTGAGCCCCATCCCAGCACTGCTAGATTTCTTCACAATGCTCGATATCACAAATATCCTGACTCTTTGCATTGTGATAATTGGAATTCTATCCCACATTACTGTGGCTCAGAGACTTGCATACGCACGTAAGATGATTTTGGCCTCTGAACAGGGAGAATCTTCAGATGTATGATATTGTTGTAATTGGTAATCCTACATTTCTTGTTACAAATGATGTTCTCCACTTATCGGGTCCAAGTGTTTTCAGTGCTGCCACGGCGGCTAAATTGAGAATTGAGCAATTAGCCATAGTCGGTTCCCTAGGTTCAGCCATGACTAGGGAATTTGTAGAGTCATTGGATGCTCTAGGTATTCCAGAGTATTTCATAGTGACAGATGAGGAAGACAGCGCTCGTAGGATCAAATATGTTAACGAGAAGAAACAATTGATTGAATTCATAGGGATTCCACATAAGATTGGAATTCGTTCTATTCCTGATGAGTTTCTTCAAGCGCGAGCAATTCTTCTATGCCCCTCGCTCCAGGAAATTAATTCAGAACTAATAGAGTGGATATGCAATTCCTCAGACTCTCTAGTCTTCCTAAATCCCCAACTACGAACAATAGATGCAGATGGCCGATTGGAATTCATCAAGGAACTCAACTTGATGGAAAAGACTCATTGTTTTCTCGAAATCATACAATCAAACGAACAGGAATCTTTCCTTATCACAGGGGAGGCCGATCCATTTCTTGCCGCAGAACTCCTTGTAGAATGGGCTTCAGAAATCTGTATTATTACCATGGGGGAGAGAGGGAGCCTCATCTATGATGGGAATGACTTTCACATCATTCCTCCATTCAATACTAATTCAGTAGATGAATTGGGCGCAGGGTCGGTCTATCTTACTGGATTCGTGTCCCAACATCTAGCTGGAAAGATGCTCTCCGAATGCGGTGCATACGGGTCTTCACTAGCAAGTGTAAAAGTAGAGTCTAATGGATTTGACTTTGAATTCAATCAAAATGAAATCAAGCGGAGAATCGACCTCATTTCAGAATCAATTGAGATTCGTTGAATCAATCGGTTTCATCAAAAACCATGCCCACTGTCTTTGTGAGGAACGCCTTAGCTTCAGACATAGCTATACTGCCTTTCTCAGTTATTGCATAGTACTTCCTAGGAGCGTCCTCGGTTCTTTGTTCTTCAATAAGGCCATCCTTAGTCAACCGATAGATGATTGCATATCCACTCACGGTTGCTGGAGAGAAACCAAATCGCTTTGTTATTAGTTCCTTTATCTCATATCCATAATGAGGTCGTTCCTGCAAGAGCCTCAGAATATACATCCAGAGCATCTCCTTTGTCAGTTTGTTCACAAGCCTTGTCATCGCCTTTGGTTTCTCAGGTGTAGACTCGTCATTCGACATTTTCTGACCTCTCGAACTCTGATATTATTGATGCCACGCAATGGCTACTAAGGTAACTCTTCTTTCCTAGAGAAACTCGTGGAAGTTTGTACTTGGCTATGAGTTCCTCAGTCTGTGAATTGAAGCCTTTATGGTTTCCAAGCATAAAACTGTTCTGAGTAATATGTAACTTGGTTTCGATTTCAGAGACGTGTGATCCTTTCTCATCTAAGACCCATAGAGTTGATTCAGGAGGGTTACTGTACATTTTGATTATCTCCTCAACAGATCCGTTTGAGACCGATACCCATTCGGGTGGTTGCTCCCTCAAGGAATTTCTTATTACCAAAGCCCATCCAACTTCGTTTTGGGGTATTTCATCACCTGGATGGCGGAATGTCAGGATGGTTGTATCTGCGATTATTGCTATCAATTCAAGACTGGCTTTTAGCCATGTTATCGGACCCCACGAAAAACAAGCAGCAAGGTCACGGCACAGGATATCAATGCGTTTACCCGAACCTGGAAGGTCTTTGAGAATAAAATCACCTTTCGGTGAAACTTGTGGTAGAAGTTGAATGAATCGTAGCATAGCGGATCCTGGTTGCATTCGGAATACCAGCTGGATTTGTCCTTAGTCCAATAAACTCAAGGAACTCTTACGGAGATCGTTCATGCGGAGTTTAGTATCTGCGACGACGAGGCACAGTTTTACGCTCAGATGCTTGCCTGATCTGAACTTTTCCCATGTGAACTGCACAGCTTACGCAATAGTATGATGTGACTCTACGCGTTTGAATATAACTGCCCTGTTGCCTTAATTCTCTAGCGAGTTGAGGATCAACAGAAGACACATTCTTTGTGTATTTCTTCGCCTTGTCTGTTGGTACGATACGTCCGCATTTTGTGCATTGAATGCTTTTGCTCTTGCCCGAACTGCCTTTGCTTCGACCGCCGGATTTTCTCTTTTTTCCCATTCAGTTCCACCATGACTGATTGTGCACTCGCCAACTCGGATAGCCTTAAAATCTTGTTCATGCTACCAGAGAGGCATGATAGTTTCAAGAACCTTGTCTATAATCTCTTTGTTTGCATCGATTATAGGTGCGTGAATTTCTCGTTCAATCTGATCGTCGAAAGCGGGAGTAGAATTGCCTAGAAGACCAAGCAAACTTGCCTCTATTGACGGTCCCAAGACAAATGCATTGTAGCCGCCTTCTAGAACCCAGACTGATCCCATTGTATTAAGAGAATTCACAATCTTCCTAATATTAGAACCAAATTTCCAGAATGTTCGTGAGTCCACATCCATGTTTCCAACAGGATCTGCATAGTGTGCATCATATCCTGCAGATACAAAGAGTATGTCTGGATTAAATCTCTCAAGAGCTGGTACAATGATACGCTTGAAAGCTTCATCGTATGACGAGTCTGAAGATGTTTCGATCAAAGGTATGTTGATATTCGTGCCAGCCGCTTTTCCATGCCCGGTTTCAGAATAGTGTCCAAGTCCGTAGTTTTCATAATCATATTCGTGAATAGAGATTAACTGGACATTTGGATCGGAGTAGAATATTTCTGAAGTCCCATTCCCATGATGATTGTCGAAATCAACTATTGAAACTTTGTTAACATTCTTCTGTTTCAAAGCGTGTCGTACTGAAATTGCTACATTATTGAAGTAGCATAATCCCATTGGATTAGAGCTAGTCGCATGATGTCCAGGTGGTCTCATGAGCACAAATGCATGCTCAGTTTCTTGTGAAGTCACCATGTCTGATCCCTTCAATGCACCTCCGACTGCGAGAAGTGCTGTACGAAGTAGATCAGGGCTAGCATATGATGACTCTCCCAATTGTCCCATGCCAATATCTGACATTAGTTCTACGGTATCAACCAAGTAATTGGAGTGAACAGACCGGACATCGTTCAGAGTTGCTTTGGGTGCCTTTACTCTCTGAGCTCGGGCAAGTATTCCGGATTTCTCAAGATGTAGTTCTGCAACTTGAATACGTATGGGATTCTCAAAAGATTCTATGTGTGGCTTAGGAAATGGCATCCGATGCATGCCTGACTTCGGATGTGAGATATAGGCAAACTTCTCATTTGACACTGTCTTTCACCCGGTTCTTTCTAGATTTCTGTCCTTAACTCTTGTTATTTTCTGGAATAATTCTGGTTCAATAGGGAGAATGAACTTGTGCAGAACAGTCAGTACTCTCCGGGATACTTTGCTTTTCCTTGTAAGTGTTAATCCATCGTTGGGGTTTTCCAGAAATGTGTTTGCAATCAAAGCATCTGCTGCTGTCCACTGTCTTTTCTCAGTTACCCAGAAGAAACCATCTTTTACTTGCGCATCAGAATGAATCTTTTTGAATTCCTCTGAGGCTTCAATCAAGTCAGCCGGTGGCCCGCGTCTAGAGTAGTGTTCTGAAATCTTAGTATTCTCAACAATAAACCCAACAGCATAATTGTCATTCTCGAAGTAGACCTCTGCCAGTGTCATACCAAATCTAGGTTCACCCGTTCTTTCCGCTTGCAATAGTGTCTGTGCTCTTCTTGCGATTCTATGCAGCTTATCCCTGAGGATAGTGTAGTGCGTTGAACCATCGGATTTGAACTCATGAACAGCTACGTATTCTTCTAGCCAATTTGGGAGTGCTTTAGTTGGGATTGGTTTCTCAATGAGCATATTTGTTACACTTTTCGCATTCTGCCTCTTAGAAACCTGTCTTAACTCAATAATTCGATGCTTTACCCAACGATATGACCGTGGAGAAAAGCTAGATGCAATGTTTCTGTTGGTGTCAGTCGGATCTATGAGAAAGATGTGATTGTTCCTGAATGATGGTGTCTGTTCAAGTTCTGTCAAAGAACGGTCCTTTGGATCAATGGGCTTCTTGTCAAGATGCTCCAATGCATGAAATGCTTTCTCAATATTATTCGATAGTATTGCCAGCAGTTCAAGAGAGACCCCGGTAAGACCCATTCTTCCTACAGCACATCTATCCGCGTATGCATGAGAACCTCTCACAAACGACTTCAGAATTCTAGCATTTTCACGTTTCTCTTTTGTCAAGTTATCTGCTACGAATCGAGTGTGATGGACTGTTCTATCAACTGCCGTGTACGGTCCATCCTCAGCCAGCTTCACCTGATCAATGTCAAAACATCCAAGAATATCCACATCCAAGCCCCTCATGTTTAGAGATAGGTACGGATGTTGCGAGTACGTTTTCTGGACACTCGATACATCTAGCCCTGTAATTGCGTGTGTGAACCAATCACTCACCAGTCCGTCCATTAGATGGTTGATGCGTGAGTGTCTCTGTTGCTGAGGTAATTCCAAGACTTCAGAATAATCAACAGGATTGAGTCCTACAAAGAGATCAATGTCTGCCACACCCCGGAGTTGTGTCTGTTTTCTTCCAGTAGAACCTTGCGGTTCAATAAAGGAATACTGAAAATCAGCCACTTCAGATTGCCGAATGAGCGCGTTCTTGAGTTCTGAAATGACTTTGGTCTGATTATCTAGCTCCTCTTTGGTAGGAGTGATTTTCGCCAGAACTTTGCTTCTAACTTCCTCAGTTATCAGGTTGCCCAAGTTTCAGACCCACTCAACAAATAATCTCTCTGCGCTATGAATGTTAGCCTCCTCCTTCCCTCTGGGTTTAAAGCCATGGAATTGATTGACAAACATAAGTGACTATGATGACCCAGATGGTACCAATTGCTATAACGATACTCAAACATGGTGACCAATTTCTATTTCTCAAGAGACGCAATCCGCCTTATGAAAATCTTTGGAGTATGGTCGGAGGAAAGGTTTCTCTTGGCGAGCATATA
This sequence comes from Candidatus Thorarchaeota archaeon, assembly GCA_004376265.1. Lineage (GTDB taxonomy): Archaea > Asgardarchaeota > Thorarchaeia > Thorarchaeales > Thorarchaeaceae > SMTZ1-45. The sequence goes on along the minus strand of SOKL01000354.1, from coordinate 18,038 downwards.
CAGGATGCCGCACTTAGAGAGGTTATGGAAGAAACAGGTGCACCAATGATTTCTAACTTTGAATATCGTGGAATAGTTTCAGAACGGTTAATTGAACCAGATGGGGTTCTCTCTGCTCATTTTCTGATTTTTGTAGGATACGGTGAGATTCCATCTTTTGTCGAAAATCATCGGGAGGGTACTCTCGCTTTATTCACTGTGGATGAGATTGCTTCTTTAGAGCCTGAGTTTCTACCCTCTGATTACCACATGTTCAGATGCTTCAGAGAGAGTGGTGGTCCTACATTATTCGAAGCGGAGCTGCTCCATGATGATGGGTACCACCTCAACTACTTCAGGGAACCTGACGATGAATCTCGGTGATATTTCCAACACTAGTAATTGACAATCACCTAGCTTGAAGGGTTTGGTAACCATACACATGAGGCTAACAGGAAGATCTGTATCAACAGGAACCACCAGGTGAGGAATTCATAAATTGGACTCTGGCTGAGGAGGAATACAAGGTGAACCACCCTCCACCACTATCTGGACTAAATGAATAGAAACAACAAAACATCTTATTGAGTTAAAAGACATTCAGAGTCAGTGCCAAGATTCCGAATGAAGATGTCTATCTTTGAAATCGTGAAAAAAGAGGTGAAATTCTACTTGGAAGACGTTGAGGGAGCATCGACTCGTGCATTACTTGAACGGTTCAAGGATAGTGTAGGTCGAGCAAACGAATGCCTCTCTAACGAAGAATACCAGCGAGCTATGGCACTCTACTTCGACGCAAGCCAGTCCGCTGATGAGATGACGCAACGTTTTCTGAGTTTACTCATCAAGACAGCACCAAGCACCGCACACAAGACACTGCTTGTTGAGGTACTAAGCTGGAGGCTGAGATACTTCACTGCACAATACGATTACCATCTTGCTGTAGCACAGACATTGACAGGATTACCACGAGAAGAATGGATTGCCAGACTTGAAACAATCTTAGTCTTATCACAAAGCCTGGTGGACTTGATTCTGCCTGTATATAACCAAGACGATGATCCTATTATCAAGGTTAGAATAAAGGAACTTCTAGATGACTGGATTACAGGTATTAGAAATCTGATACTTAACCTGCGATCCTGGGGAATGGCAAGCGCCCAAGCCGCCCGCGTACTTGAGTGGGCGATGGATAATGGAATTGAATGACCTCTCTTTTTTTCTAGAGATGAACGAATTTGAAAAGCAGCTATTTCTTTTCCTTACCTTCTACACCAGCAATCGCGACTTCAGTATCTGCGAGTTGATGGTGACTATCTAGATAGCAGACAAGATAGTGATCATTGTGTTTAACAACAACCGGGACTGGAAATCGCTTGACTTTTTTCAACTTACTTAAAGGAATCTCCCAATAGATTGACTCTTTGCATACGGGACACTGCAGCCATTTCAGCCCTTCAGCCATTTGTAGTTCCACCTAATAATCGGGCGGGGTAATTGTGTGGTTCTGCAATGGTACTAAAAACGTTTTCTAAGGGACACGTAGAGAGATTGCAACCAGTTCCACTCACTTCTCTTCAAGGTCAATATCCCATGCGCCTGGATCATCCAAATCTCTGCTGAGTATTGGTCTTCTTCTCGTTACTAGTGAAGCAATATCAAATCGATCACTATCAATAACCAACTCATCTGAAACCTCGTCGAGATACGCTGGAATATACCCCTTCTCAATCGCTCTGACAATCAGTTTCTTCAACTGCTTGTGGTCTAATCCGGTACTTTCCTCAAGACTCGCAATTGTCACGGCAGCTTCTGATTCTAGGGAAGTACGAATGAACCCTGCAAGAACAAGTTCGAAGGAACGTCTTAGTTTTCCAAGATCTTGTCGATCGATTTCATTTGCTAACACTGCTTCCATCATTTTGTTAGCATCACCAAAACGATACTCCATCAGCATCAGTGCTAAGTCAACGAGACTGGTGATTTCGCCCTTTGTGACACTAATAACAGCGTCAATCAATTGTCTTGCTAGTTCAATGTCTCCTCCTATGATAGCACAAAATGAGCCATCCAGCAAGAGGTATGGATCTTTACTCTTCTCTACTGCTGAAACATAGGCTTGAGCGGCAATTTGAAAGGTGATCTCGAACTTCTCATGCTCGCCGTACTTGATCCACGCTGCGCCAGCGTTTGTCATTATCAGCGCTGCTTCTTCGTAATGATGAGCTAACATTCCATGTTCATAAGCACGTTCATACGCAAGAGCTGCCTTGGAGAAAAATTCCCAATTATTCCAACAGTCACCCGCTTTTCGGAAAAGTGCCATAGCCTCACTATTCTTTCCACAGTCTGCCATTTCTTCTGCAAGCTTTTCTTGTTCTTGGCAGTCAGACTGCGGCACTTTGGTCAAGTCTCCAAATTGGGCTGTATGTGCTATCTTATGACTCCATCTTTCATAGTTAGCGTTCTTTTTGCGAACTTTGCTATGTCGTCATTGTGAGTGACAAGAACCACAGTCATATTCTTCTCTCTGTTGAGTTGAGCGATTATCTTTAGAATGTTCTCTCCAGTCTTACTGTCTAGATTTCCAGTGGGCTCATCACAGAATAAAATGGGAGGTGAATTAACGAGTGCTCTTGCAATAGCCACTCGTTGTTGCTCTCCGCCAGAAAGTTGCTTTGGAAAGTGATCACGTCTCTCGAGCATATCGACCTCACGGAGCACAGAAAGTGTCCTCTCCTCTTGTTCTTGTTTCGTCATATCATCCCTGGGCCATAGAACCGCCTCAATATTCTCATATGCTGTGAGGTGTTCCACGAGAAGAAATGATTGGAATACAAAACCAATCTTTTGGGCACGAACCTTTGGGAGGTCTCTCTCACTGATTAACGTGACATCAACTGCATCGACAAGAACGCGTCCTGAGGAAGGAGCTTCGAGACCGGACATAACATGGAGCAAAGTTGACTTTCCACAACCGCTCGGGCCGATCACAGCAACAAATTCTCCAGCTGAAATCTCAATGCTTACGTCTTTCATAGCTGCGACAGTATTCTTACCTTTACCATACTCTTTGTTCACGTCTTCAAGTTGAATTATCGGTCCAACCATGTTCTATTCCTCACTCAACGCTCTCATCGGAGGTATTTTCGTAGCTCTGTACATTGACAGTACTAGACCTGGTATTTGAGCCAAAACAATCACAAGCAGTGTCACTACCATCCAAAAGGGATCCACGTAGATTAAGTCTTGAATGACAGTCAGGAGTGCAGAGGTTCCGAAGTATCCTATGAATCCAATGATCTCTATGCTGAGTTGGAAGACAACAAGAAATGCGCTGAGTGAAACGAGTACTACTTCCCCAATCATGAGAAGCATGACATTGGAGTTATTCCATCCAATACACTTGAAAATCGAGATATCCCGTCTTCTGAATTGTGATACCAGAATTGCATAAATCGTAGAAACGATGAACGCGAGTCCAACATAAGAGAGCCATTGATCAGGAGTATTACTTAGACCCTTGGATACAATTATGAACAGAATCGCGTAGATTAGGATAAATGCCAACACTCGAATCCTGGCTCTGAATGCGAACTTGATGCTCTTGAAAAATACTCTGAGGTTCAAATCAGTGTCCTTCCTGCATAGGCGCGGTTAACGACTTTTCCAGCGCATTTGCATTAATGTGTCTTGTGGGCACAAAATTCGAATTATTCTTTCTCCATGTTCATAGTGATTGGACTTCCATCAACTGGCCAGAGCTCTCGCCTTAGTAGGTCTCTAATCGCGACCCTGATTGCTTCACTTCTTGATGGATACATACCTATCTCCACAAGTTTATCGAGTCCATTCACGTAGATATCACTCATTTTCACTGTAACAAGTTTCACTAGCTGTCCCTCAAGGCAGGTGTTCACTCGTTAATACCTGATATAAATCGCTGCCACATATTGTCATCACCGCGCCAACTGTCTAAGAACCCATAGGTGTTCACACACCCCGTAGCATTGAACCCATAAAAGGATAAAAGCGGTAGAACTTCTTTCGAATATGGAACCCTGCGGGTGGAGCATTGTCACTCACCCTATGTGATTCTAGTAATCTGAGCGGACTGTCCGTTGCAGCGGGCGAGGTGAAAACTTGAGTAGCGGTGGATTTGACTACATGCGAAAAGTAGTCATGATAGGACCTGGCGGGAGCGGAAAGACTGCGCTCGTAAATCGTTTTCTAACTCAGAAGTTTTCTGAAGAATATATTGTTACCATTGGCTCCCAATTTGCAGTCAAGACTGTTACAATAGAGGCTGCTAATGGTCGTAGTGTAGTTGTTAAGATGCTAGTCTGGGATTTAGCGGGACAGCAGCGGTTCGACTTTATACGAGGGAGTTACTATCGAGGGTCTAAAGGTGCATTACTCGTTTTCGACACGACTCGTAAAAGTACCTGGATTGAATTACCAAAATGGATCAAAGAAACCGAGGATGCACTTGGAGAACGTATTCCAATTATTCTTCTTGCAAACAAAGTTGACCTAGTTGAGTATAGAGTGATAACTAGTGAGATGGGTATGGACTTCGTCCGCGAGCACAACTTGACAGGTTATCTTGAAACAAGCGCACTTACAGGCATGAATGTCGAAGAGGCTTTTAATCTACTTGCCAAGAGCAGTCTATCTCATCTATAATGTAGTTTCATATTCTTCTGCTTATACCAAAACCGCTAAAGAGCAGACATTCTTGGACAATATGTATCCCAATGGATATGAAGTGAGTTGCATGACAGATTCAAAACTTGATTTGAAGCTCCTTGAGAACCTCTGTAATGCTTTTGGGCCTAGTGGTCACGAGCAGGAGGCTCAAAAAGTAGCACTTGAATACGCTAAGAAATTTGGAGTCGAGGTACTCCAAGACGGTATCGGTTCGCTCATCTTCAAGATAGGCGATAGTGGTCCCAAGATCATGATTGCAGGGCATGTTGATGAGATTGGGTTCATAATTACTAATATCAAGAAAGATGGTTATCTACAGTTTCATCAGCTTGGCGGTTGGTGGGACCAAACACTGCTGACACAAGAGGTTGTCATTCGTCCATCTGAAAGTGATGAAAAGATTATTGGTGTCATTGGTGCACCTCCACCACACGTGTTGACACCAGAGATGCGAAACAAGGTGGTTACGAAAGATAAGATGTACATCGATATTGGATGTTCATCAGTCGAGGAGGTCAAGAAACTCGGAATCCGTGTTGGAGACCCTGCTGTTCCACGTGCTGACTTCCGACTTATGAAGAGAACTCGGAAGGAGAAGAAGAAAGAAGACGATAAGGATGCGAAAGAAGAAACACGCGAAGTGACTCTTGCTGTCGCTAAAGCATTTGATGATAGAATCGGTGTTTTTGTTGCTCTGGAAACTCTACGCAGGATTTCTGAGAATAATATTTCACTACCAAACACTGTCTATTTCGTTTCGACTGTTCAAGAAGAAGTTGGTCTACGGGGTGCGAAAACCTCTGCGCAGCTGATAAAACCTGATATTGGGTTTGCACTCGATGTTGACATATCCGGTGATTCCCCAGGATCTGAAGGATTAGTTCAGAAGATGGGCAAAGGTGTAGCAATCTCAGCAGGAGATGGCTCTATGATTCCAAATCCAAGATTCCGTAAGTTTACCTTGAAAATTGCAGAAGAGAAGGAAATTCGACATCAGCCTGCTTTCCTCAAGTTTGGGGGAACTGACGCTGGTCAGATTCATCTTGCAGGTATAGGAGCTCCATCACTGTTCTTGGGAATTCCAACTCGATACATCCATTCTCATAATGGTATGCTCGATCTCGAAGATGTTGAGAATGCAGTACAACTTCTAGTGGAAGTACTACAGAAACTTGATGAAACTGCTGTCAAGAGCTTTACTGTTTTTGAATGAGATAAAATCAGCTTAGTCATTGACTAGGCTGACTCACATTCTTACTATACATTAGCGTTCGCGCTTACCTTCGATGAACTCATCAACGTGCTTTCTTGCCTCGAAGTCATCTATCTGATAGCGCGGGTGTTTGAAGCTGTAGGAGCTGATGCTTGAAAGCTCTCCTCCAATACCCCTATCTAAGGCAATCTTGATGGCTCTAGCAACATCGATAATGACTCCCCCACTGTTCGGTGAGTCCTGAACTGAGAGTTTAAGGTCAAGGTCGAGTGGAAGGTCACCAAAGGCTCTGGACTTAATACTGATGTAACAGACCTTATTGTCATCTAGGAATGGAACGTAGTCACTTGGCCCTATCTTAGTAGGTAGTTCATAGTCAACGCAACTGGTTACTGCCTCGGTCTTGCTTATTCTCTTCGAGCTAAGGCGGTCTTCAACTTGCATATTTTCGAAATCTGTATTTCCTCCAATATTTAGCTGGTATGTGTTCTCAAGAATCAAACCTCTCTTATCGAAAAGCTGTGCGAGTACACGATGGAGGATTGTTGCACCGAGCTGACTTTTGATGTCATCACCTGCACACGGAATACCTGCTTTTTCGAATGCTTGCGCAATAGGTGATTTAGGGTCTGAAACAATAAACTCTGGAATTGTGTTTATATAACCGATTCCAGCATCGAGCGCTGCTTTTGCGTAAATCCTCGAGCTCTCTGCACTTCCGACTGGAAGGTAAGATATTAACATGTTTGCTTTGGTTTTCTTAAGCTCTTCGACGAGATCAACCGATTCCATCTCGCTCTCATCATAAGCAAAAAAGGACTCTCGCATGTGAGGGGCCACACCATCGGATATCGGACCGGGAAGTACTTTGACTCCTGTCTTTGGAACATCTGGTGCGAATTTCACACAACAGTTTGGTTCAACCCACATCGCTTCAGCAATATCAAGACCAATCTTCTTTCTGTTTGCCTCGAATGCTGCTACAAATTTGATGTCCTTGGGATAATAACCGCCGAAATCTACGTGCATCAACCCTGGTACTTCTTCGTCTGCTCTCGAGTTTCTGTAGTAATGTGTGCCCTGAATCAGCGCACTAGCGCAATTTCCTAGCCCAGCTATTGCGACTCTGACTTCACCCATTGTACTATTCTCCAGTCATATAATAGTTCCTTTGGTTTCTCAGGATGTCTTCTTTTAAGATTATCGAGCTGGCAATTATGATTCAGGAGAGTCTTCGTCCAGTACTTCTTCTGGCATATCAACATCATAATCTGAGAATAACATCTTCTTGGCTGATGCAATTGTCTTTGGACCAATTCCAGGAATACTGATCCAATCATCTGTCTGAGTGATGACATCATGTGGTGTCTTGAATCTCTCAAGTAAACTCTTTGCCCGGACAACGTTAACTCCTGGAAATCCTGCGATGAAGAATTCCTGTTCGTCGTTCATTGAATCTAATCCTTTTCGTGTTCTAATCACAGGAAGTTTTTGCCCTTTTTCCTTTCGGGTCTTGTTGCTTCCCACAAGTATTCCATAGATGAGACCTGCTGAGTGCAACGCGTTGAATCCTTCAATCACTTGAATACCTCTTTCACGAATACTCTCAATTAAAGCATCCAGGGCACTAGGATGAATGTAATTTGCCCTTTCCATTGTAACAAAGAATGGTTTCCCCTTGGTTTGTTTTGATGAAAAGGGAACATAGACACACCCCTTCATAGGATCTCGACGAATTGCGAGAATGTTCTCTATCAATACGTACGGTTTTTCATACTCAACAAGAGCGTCCATTTGTTTGGAAAAACGTGGAACCCCGGAAGTACTCCCTTTCAGTGTGTTCACCAAATCACTGACAGTCTTCCGTTCAATTGCGATTCCATCCATCCCGAGAATATCTCCGATTGGTATCTTCTCAACAACGTAAGTGATATTCTCCTTGTCTAACATTGACATGAGATGTTTGACTGAATTCATCCTTTTTCCGCCAGTTTCATGCACATCTATGACAATCTCTGGAACATTTCCGAAAAGGTCGGACTGCATGTTCACCCCTCATTGAATAATGTCATGACTGAAGCCATAGCAACTTCTCGGGCAAGGTTTGGATCATCAGCTGAGCCGATAACGACTGCATCCCCATCTTCGGGTTTCAAACTCTCAATGATAAGAAGTGTTTCCGTTTCATACTCAAGTAATATATGGAAATCATCCGGGGGCATTACCAGTCGGACAGACTTTTGAACCAGAGTTGTGGCTCCAGCTTTTCCATATCCCCCTTGGATGATTGCTTCATCCCTCTGTCTAACACCATCAGTCACTTTTGACGCTTTTCGTTTAACAAGACTTGTGTATGCATGTTCATACATTACAAGACTCCTGATATTAAGTGAGAGACTGATAGGAATCTCTTTGGAAATCGCCTCAAACAACTTAGTTCCTTTTGTTGTGAGTTTCTGTCCCTGTTTTCCTTCAGGTTCGATGTAGTTTGCTTCAGCAAAGCGCTTGAGTAATGTCCGTACACTTCCCTCTCCAATTGACATCTTTCCACAGAGATCATACCTTCCTAGGGGTTGTTCTCTACCAATCAGAATCAGAGCTACAGCAGCATGATGAGGCTTGAAGGCTGGAGCAACTCGCCCATCCGCAGGTTGTGAGAGATTGATGAACTCATCTTTCCATGTCAAACTTACTTCTCTCCATATTCTTCTAGTTCAATTTCCCTTATACTCTTAGCCTCTTTGATGTCTTGTCCAGACTCAGTATTCCAGATAAGCCCTTTGAGCTGTTTTGAAAGGGCTGAATCTAACATAGGTACAACCTGTGAGAAGATTATTGCATTTGAAAAGATATGCAGAATTGTGAATGGGATTGCAGCAGCTATAGCTAGAATGAAAGGAACGCCAAAAGTAATTGAGTATCCAATATTCGTTACCTGTTCGAAAATGAATGTGACAAAGGCTCCAGTGAATGCAAGCTCCCATTTTCTAGGTTCCAATCTTTTTCCATTCTTTCCGAATCTCCCCATGATAGCACCAGTAGCAACAATGTAGAACCATCCGATGACCTGAGAAAGCCAAATGAGTGGGATGAATCCTCCCCAAGGATTGATGATTCCAAATAGTAACGACATTATGAGAGTTGACCAGATTGCCATCTGCACTCCAAAAATGTATGAAGTCACAAATAGGATACTCGAGCCCAACTCGAGATTTGGAACTGCGACTAATGCGTAGTTACCTACAAGTGCAAGTGCGGTCATGATTGCAGTAATGGAAACCCATCTACTATCACTCATTCCTCTCTTCTGCATAGCAATCACTCAATTGCTGCGGCTCAATTTGATGTATACTACAACTATCACAGCGAGCAGAGCTCCACCCAAAACTCCTGTTATGGTGATGAATACTCCTGGGTTTACAGTGAAATCAACAGGGATGGGAGGAGCTAGTTCTACAAGGCTTAGTACGAGATTGTATGGATCTCCAAAGGAGTAACTTGTATTTGCCTTGACAAGAACACCACTATTCAAGGAATACGCTAAATGGGTGACTTGTGGTTCACCAAATCCTGTTGGATCCTGTTGGAAATTAAAAACAATACACTCCTCGTCAATTGTGTTATAGGTCTCTGATATACTGTTCCAAACTACAACACTGACATTATCGTATCGTGAAGACATCGTTCCATTTAGAAAATTATCTGGGCCTCTTTCTGCAGCAGCATATGCAGTTTCATTCAGGCTCTCGATGTTACTTTGTCCCGTTTTCACAAACATTCCGGGCCACCACTCAGTGGGTGTCCCCCAAACTCCCAAGACCAAATCCCTAGCGATTTCTGTGTCATTTGCTGTTACTGATATGTTTCCAATATAATACGTTCCAACAATGTCATTAGCAACACTATCAACAATGCATGACATTATACTACGATTTTCAGCTAACATGTTTCCACCCTCCGAGTAGTACATGATTGTTGTATTTCTGGGTGCAACATTCACTGTCCATGTAACATAATCTCCACTCTGATATTCCGTTGGTAGTCCGACAGATTGTGGTGCTACATTGAATGTTATGATGAGCAAACCGAACATTAGAATGAAAGCGCTTCTTTTCTTCATTTATCGAATTCTCCTTGATGTGCCTATATAGACAATAATAATGAATCCTAGACCTGCAGACGATACAATTGCGGCTCCGGGTAATAATGTTGGATCTTCCTGGGATTGCGGAATTGGTGCTGAAAACCTCCACAATACATGGTCTCCCTCATCAAGGGTATAGAGATTAACTGCACCAGAAGCAAACACGTCATTAACCCAATATTGCCATCCGTATTCTCCTGCTCCCACTAATCCCTCTATGTTTCTCACATATGCAAATGGTCCAAACCACTCCACCACAATGTCAAAAGTGGATGAGGTTACTTCGAGAACTGTGGAACCAGTAAGATTATCGAATTGCAAGATAGTTCCATTACCAAAGTCTATGGTGAGAGAGATGTCATCCGCAGCGAGAATTGCGTCTGACGCATTCTCTGCCTGTACGTTGGTTGGAATACTCATGATCATGAGCGAAAATATCACAAGAACCAACCAATGTTCGCGGTGATTCATCTCTTAATCTCCTAGGATAGGATAACCTATCCTACAACATCTACAATTTAAGATTTGCTTTTCAACAGGGAAACCGAAGCATCTAATACCGAATCGATGCGGAGAGAATTCGTGAGTCATCTCAGGAGTAACTATTCTTTGAATACACCCAAGTCACGCACTGGGCATCTTTTTGTCTTAGAGGGTATAGATGGTTCAGGGAAAACTTGTGTATGTGAACAACTCACCGAGATTCTTCGATCCGAGAATTATGATGTAGTGCGTCTCAGAGAACCCACACATGAGAGTCAGTGGGGGAAGGAGATTAGAGAGAAGTCTCCAGGTGGTGAACTGACCCCAGACGAAGAACTTGAGCTCTACACCAAGGATCGTGAGTGGCATATTACCACTAAGATCCAACCTGCCCTCGAAGAAGGGAAGGTAGTCCTTATGGACCGCTATTTCTTTGCCTCAGGGGCCTACCAATCAACAGTCTTGGATCTTCACTGGAGAGAAATCCTTCAAATTAATCGTGAAGAACTATCTGCTCCGGAACCTGATATTGTGTTCATTCTTGATGTTCCAGCTGAAATTGGTTTAGAACGTGCAACTGGAAGGTCTGGCAAAGCGAACCTGCAATTTGAAAAACTTGACCGGCTTATCAGAGTTCGTCGCAATTACCTTGAGATTGCTGAACACGACATTTCCAATGTGAAATTGATTGATTCTTTGAAACCACTACAGCAAGTAATTTACGAGATTCACAAAATCATCATTGATTTCATTAATAATTCGAAATCAGAGCCTCTCTGAAACCCGAAACTCTCATCTAAAAAGCGCTGAATTGGTCGAAATTTCTCATATTCGAGTCCAAATAAGACAAGGTTTTTTAGGCTGACTCTATGCAACGTTACATACTCTGACTTTACGCTGACCACCCGTTGGGACTTGGAGAAAAGTAAAATGCCCGTTGCGATGTTGCTCATAGATTGGGACTCAAAGATTGGCGCTGTCCTAAAGGCAAAGGTTCCTGGGGACTTTGCGGACTACTACAGAGAAGACCTCAATACAGAAATCATGCGTATCTTCACGTCACACGCCATGGGGGACGCCACTGCTGGATTCTCGTCGCTAAGTGTTCGAATTGGAGGCGAGGAGTATAGTGTTGCTTCTTACTATACAGGAATTGTGAGAGAAGAGGAACAATATTGTGTTTCACTCCTGCTCACTACCTCCGAAGATCCAAAGATGTACGAGGCTGCTATCACCTCCATTGTCACTCCACTTACAAATGCTGTCGTGGCTATGACTGATGCAGAATTGCAGACCGAGGTCGATAATACATATCGCAGAATCATACGACTTGCAGGAATGACTGATGAATCACGTCTAGCTCGACTATTCTCAGACGAGGTTTCTCGTGCTGTATTTCCTAAACTGTGGAAGGGTGGAATCTCCAAGGAAGAACTTGAAGAGTGGCTGAAGATGGTCACTGGCTTGCCAAGTGTCAGTGTTGATTCAATTATAGCTCCCTTTGAGGAGCTTGGCTTAGTAAAGACCGAGTGGGTGGACGAAATTGGTCGGACATGTGTTTTCATGATTAAGGACCTTGAGGTCTTTCGTGCTCCTCCTCTTGTGGCTATGGAGTCTGCTAGCAGTGTCCTTGATCCTGAACTTGCCGCAGAATACAAGTCTGAAGTGCTTGAGTTTCTCACAGAGTGGCAAAAAACACCTGAAGACACAGTATCAGTCGCGCAAGTATTGGCTGATCCAGACTGTTATGACACACTAAGTGAGCTTAGGCGAAGACCGGTCAACATCTCTGAGTTAGAAGCGACTCTCGCAATTCCTCCGAAGGAATTGAAACAGGCAGTTCAGACTCTAAAGAAATTCAGAGTCATTTCTGAGAAGAGAAGAAAGGGGGCATCAGGCGAGTACGATAAATGGTTATTCTTACTCAATGACATCCGTGTACGACTCTTCTTCCCCGAATATTTCCTACAGACACTTGTTACGGATCTTGAGAAGACACCTGATGATCCAAAGCAAATGGAAATGGTCCATCATCATCTACGACTCCTGAGAGACAACTTCCCCCGATAATCGATGTTTGGTTCTTATTCAGGACGAGTGAATTGGGTCAATCCACCTCTAAACCAATTACTACAATTCAGGTTCATTTGTTGCTCTAACTCAATAATTTAGACCCTTCTAGGCTGTTAGGATTATATCATAGTTCGGTCTGTTATTTGATGATCTTCGCTTTCCCACAAAACTTGATATGTTGTCATTGAGCTTGTTGGTTTGAAATCTTACTATCAGGGTTGCATGGTTTCCCCGTCAGGAACTCAAACACGGTCCCAATGTGAGTTTCTAGTCCCTGTTTGTCTGTCATGGACAAGTATTGCGCATATGATTGATTTTACCATGGATTCTGATAGAAAGAGCTCCATGGATGCGGAAGGTTCGTTTCGACGGACCCCCGCTCCAACATTATATTCTCTTATGTGAATAATAGGTACTTGCCGATTATTGAAGTTTGGAAATCTATGGCTTTGTAGAAAAAGTCAGCGGGTTTACTCATATGTGAACCCTCATTGTATGAACGTACACCAATGCTGGACAAGATGGGAAACTTGGAAAGTGTGGTAGTGTTCTGAACAAGAGATAACCCGATTATGGCTCCTTGAGAAAGAGGTGCAAATGGTTAAATCAAAGCTTCATCATATCATCTGTCATCGTCGTTTTATTACAATGATAATCACCAACATCGCAATACCTGCACTGGCTCCAACAAGAATGAGTGTCATTGGAATTTGGTCACTCAATATTACAGACACTGCAAAAGAAGCTGTATTTCCGTTGATATCTGTAAAGGTAATTTCAACCTCGTGTGCACCTGTACTCAAAGAAGTCAGTTCAATGATGACCGAGCCACCGTCCCAAGAATCATCCTCGAATAGTTCTCCATCTACAGTCACAGTGTATGAGAATGGTGTGTTATCTGTCGCTGTGAAGTTCAATGTTACATTCGAACCAGGAGGTAGTACGATTGGATCTATTGCAATGATAACTGGAGCATCATAATCGATGTACACCGGCCATCTGTCGTTGACAGTGAAGTATCTGTCCCAGTAGTTCCCTATTGAAACCGAGTCGTCCCATATAACAATTGGAGCATCATATTCAGACTCAGTGGCACTGTGATTGTTACCAATGAAGATATTGTAGTAAATCTGATTGTTTGATTTGAAGACAACAATGCCCCAGTCATTGTTTGAGATTGTGTTGTTATGGATGATGTAGTTCTCTCCATTCAACCAGATCCCAGTCCTACAACCTGTGATTGTATTCTCATGGATGTCCCCTGTACCATTAATTGTCCAAAGTGACATTCCTTCAATACTGTCAGCAAAGACATTATCAAAAATGTCAAAATATCCTGATCCACTGATTTTGAAGAGAAAATTGGATAGCGAACACCCGGAAACAGTAACATTAGTTGAGTCGCCACCAATACTGAAATCCAAGTTACTACCAGAACAATCGATAATCCTACTATTATTCAAGAAGCTGGATCTAAATCCACTAGGAATATCAAATTCCTGGGTGTCATCTTCGTTTACGTTGAATGTGCATCGTTCAACTGTAATGTTCGTCCCACTATAGTCCAAAGCATAGTAATCATGTACTAGGAAATCATTCTCAAATAGATGGATATCTTCACCACTACCTAGAATTCGAGAATTTATGAAGACGTTTTGGGATATAGTGAAGTTTGTATCACCATAGAGTCTTATTTCGTCATAATGATCTTCATGTGGTCTGCATTCGATATTATTCCCGATTAACGCACTATCTTTAGAGCTCCTCCAATCGAGAGAATACATCCCGTCTGTGTTGAAATCGTTGTAAAGAACACGAATTCTATCACCACTAATTTTTGCATCGATGGATGAGCAGTTCCAAATCGTATTCCGTTCTATGACAACGTCGTTTGCGGACACTCGAATACCTCTAGTACTATTGAAAATGTCACAATCCGAAATTACACCAAAACTACTGACGCGTTCATAGAATTCATTCCATCCCAAGATAGTCAATGATCCATTTTCAGAATTTCTTGTTCCTGAAAGAGAACAGTTAATGATTTCATAATGAACACTTACATTCTGAATCTCTATACATGACCCCTCGGATGTAATCTCAAGACCTTCAATCACATATGGGTGTGTATCATTCCCAAAACCTGGCCACGCTTGTGTCACAAAATCCTCGTTACTAGTAATTAATATCGGTGCATGTGGAGTTCGACTGTTTGATATCACCATTTGATCCACAATTACAATTTCTTCACAACCATTGTAACACGAGAGTGGAAACAAAGCAATAATCATGAATAGTAGAAGGAGTAAACTCTTTGCTCTCATTTCAACTCACTGAACCTTATCGATGCGTGGTAGCAATCAATGATAATAATGTTCCGAGGAAATTGACTAGATGATAACACTTCCAGTCTTCGTGCTGGCGTTCAGTGATTATGGAGCAGTCTGGTATGTTGGGTTCTACGGACTCCACTATGTTTCAGGACACATAGGATTGAGCTCATCCTAATTTTCTTGAATTCGCCAGAATCAATAGAGGAATGTGAGTGAAGTGATGATACTTGGAAAGATCAGGTTGGAGTAGGAAGGAATATCAGTTACTTTCAGTCTTATAATGAAATTGAGGATAGTAATTTTGAAAAAAAAATGATTCTTGCAATTTGTTCATTTCTAACTATAATGATTCTAGCACAGGGAATTCCTGTTAATGCTCATGCACCACAGGGGACTCTTATTGGATACAATTTTATCGATGATGAGTTGAGTGTAACCTTCTCTCACAGTGTGGATGATGTAAATACACACTATATTCACCAAGTAATAGTTGAGTTAAACTCTGTTGTAGTTCTCACCCGAGATTACACGAGTCAAAACTCCACTGAAGAGTTTTCAGCTATCTATCACATCGTTGCAGACCATGGTGATTTCTTTCTGGTCACTGCGAAATGCGTCCTATCTGGAGAAGCCACACAGGAGCTAGACCTCACATGGAATAATCCAAATGAAACACCTTTTGATCCAACTTTGATGATTGCTTCAGTGATAGTAGCTTTTAGCGCCATAGCAGCAATTGTTGTGTTCATGAAGCGACGATGAAGGGAAAGCATTTGTCGATGACAACATTACATTCAAGATATTTTCGGAGTACACCTAGCTGGCTAGACTCTTGACACATTCCTGGATTCGAGCGCCGCAGGAATCATTGATGCCTCCTTTCCCTGGAGTAGATCCGTAGAGAGGGACTGATACTTACGTTGTCGATAACTGCATAGGAAGTAATTCATTTTCTTCTAGAAATGATTCATACATAGTCTTCTTGATGGAGGGGAGCAGTAAACAATTGCTTCCTCCAACACTGCTATTCCGATAGAGCAATGGTCCATGTTGTTCTGGTGTATGTATAGTTGTACAAATTCCTGAATATCCACACACTATCATGTAAAATCTTCCCTCAACAAGTATAATGCACGCTTTATCTAGTGACCAGCTTCTCTTTTTTCATCACTCGGACACACTCCTTCACAGCTCTAGCCCTGTCCTCCTCACTGAGATTGAACTCACTGAGACTGGACTCGACCTCACTCTCAAACTCCTCCCGCCTATATCGCCCAATCTGTCTGATGTTGTGAAGGTGTCCAGTGACCGGAATCTTGTGGACTTCCGTCTCCGAAATCAAGACCACATAGAGGATTCTCCCTCCTGTTGAGTCCTGCTCAATGGTCACTCTGTCCAACTGAACCATTTCCGTGTCGTCACTCACTCCAGCTATATCCATTGATGCGGCAATCTCGGTCTGAATACTAGAGGACAGTATCCTATCAGCCTCAATTCCAGATGACTCCAGGAATCCGTGCATCTCCCGCTCTAGGAGTTTCTGCACCTCTTCCTTGTCCATCAAGGCAACATTCTGTTGAGGAATGATCTTATCACTCTCTAGTCCTCATTATCTTAGCACGTTCAGGAACTTCGATCTCGGCCAATTTCTCAACTGCTGCAACATAGGGATATTCAGCAAGGAATGCTTCAAGCATGCACATTCGTTCCAATACTAGTGCACCTTGCCTGAAGTTTTTGAATTCTAGGACCTTCTCCGCAGACCTGTGGAAATACCCGGCATTAGGGTCACACTCAACCACATAATCCCCAACAAGTGTCAGTTTCGTTGCCCAACCGTGGGCTGAAACGTGCTGAGGTCCGAACCAGATCTCCATTGCATCTTCAAGAATGTCAGGACTCACTTGTCTTCACCTCCGGGTTTTGGTCGGGGTTTCGGTGGTTTGATACCAGTTTCTTCTAATCGGCTTTGGTCTGTCTTGAATCGCTTTCGCATTGGGTATGCTCCATCAAGCTCATCCGGGAGCAGAAAGAGTCGGGGATCAGGATGATTTCTAATCTCGATACCAAACATTTCCCGAACCTCACGTTCGTGCCATTCGAAACCGGGGAAGATATCACAAACTGAGTCTATCTCAGGATTCTCACCCTCAAGTGCTACCCGCAGTTGGATGAGGATTCTATTAGTATACGACCAGAAGATGTAGATCAGGTTATACTTGTCATTTTCAAGGTCAATGCCAAAGACCGATTCAGGCATCGCATCATCCAACAATTCATCAATCATTGTGACGACTTCACGAATCTTCTCACTTGGAACAATGAGTTCGATTTTATTATCTTCGAGTGGTTGCGATTGAACATCTGGATATTTGTTGATAATCTGCCGTCCAATCGTAGAAGCTGACGTACTCTTTTCAGACATCTACACAACCTCCTCTTCAATGGGTTTTCCAAGGTCTACCGTATCGTATCGTCTGTTGTACATGAGCATCAACACCAATGCTAGTGCGGTGTGAGCTGCTGCAACAGAGATTACAAGAATAATCAATCCTTGACCGGTAAAGGTGAACACAGGACTGTAAAGTGAAAATGCCACCAGAGCGATGTTCACACCGTTCCCCATAATTTCTGCCCCTATTAGAATCCTGATGAGATTCCTCTTTACCATCATTCCATAGGCTCCAAGACCAATCAGCATGAATGATAAAACAATGTACCAAGAGAGCGGAACCATTATCCATCCGCCTCCTCAGATTCCTCAACAACTGAGGTTTCTTCAGCCTCTGGTTCTGCATCAGGTTCAGGGTCTGATTCTCCAGATTCAACTTCTGCTTCTACGCCAAAGTCACCTCTGATTTCACTTAGCTGTTCAGCCTTGTCCATCTTCAGAAGGGCTATTGCTCCAATGAGCGAAGTAATCATAATGATAGCAATCATCTGTACCTAGATCCCGTTATCGACCCACAACCACTGAGCAAGAGCGCCGAGGTCTTGTGCAAGGTCAACGACTATTTCTTCGTCGAACGATTCCGCCCACGGGAAGAGCAGAGCTAAGGTTGCAGATAGCGCAACTACTATTCCGGAAATCATCATACTTATG
>SOKL01000118.1 GCA_004376265.1 Candidatus Thorarchaeota archaeon | reverse complement strand
ATGCAACAACTCAATTCAAGGGGCGAGTATCTTTCATCAAAGATAGCAAAGAGAAAAGACATGCACTCTCCATCATGATTGATCAACTCGAGTCAGACCCTGCAAAAGTGATTGAACCGCAGATGACTGAGAAATCTATCAAGAGTGTAAATATAGGTAGGATCGATATTGACTACATGAGCGGGAAGAAAGCTAAAGAAGTCGTAATCTCACTCTGAATGGTTTTCTGAAAGCGAAGTGAGAAGTTCCATAACTGGCTCGATTTCTGTAAAGGGAACGAATAGATGATCATGATAGTAAGCGGACACTACGTTCACACTCACACCGGCTTGAGCAAGAACATGAGTTATTCTAGCTAGGAAACCAACAGCTGTTAAGTCCGATTGAACCGATAACGTGATGAGACCCCATGTAGATTCAAACTCGAGCTGGTATGATTCAGCTACCTCGCGAGGGATTACCACTGTCAAACCTTCATCTTCTCTAAAAACTAAAAGTGGGGTCTCAACCATCATTTCGTTTGACTCGTCCATTGAGCAAAACACATACTCGCCAGGTACATGCTTTGGTTTCATGTTCCTAAGAAGAAACCCCAGATCAGTTTCACCGGTCATGTGAAATTCCACACTCTATTTCTTGGAACCATACTTTTCCCAAGATACAATATCTTCTAGAGGAAATCTCGTACTCGTTCGTTCCTGATCTCCGTGACCCAGGGAAACTGCACAGATAACACGTAAGTCTTCAGGAATATCAAGAATCTCACGAAACAGTGGTTCTAGTTCAGTGTCCCGTACGCCCATCCAACAAGTTGCCAAGCCTTGAGAATGAGCCGCAAGCAGCATATTTTGTACAGCTTGGTGTGGATCCGCGACGTGATAACGTGGGTGCTTCTTTGGGTCTCCAAGTACGACTAGTACAACTGGAGATTCTCTCATGAAACGACCGTAAGGATGGATATTTGCAAGCTTCTCCCGCATCTCAGTGTTTTTGATCACAATGAAATGCCAAGGTTGCTTATTGGAAGCTGATGGTGCCCAGCGACCAGCTTGAAGTATGACTTGCAACGATTCATCATCAACGGAATCAGAACGGTATTTTCTGATACTTCGTCTCTCTCGGATTGTCTTTATTGTGTCCATTGTTTTCTCCATTCTAGCAATATGAAAAAGAAGATATGAATTGCGCGCTACCGTCAAACTAAAAGGGAAACATCCAAGCGCTCGAGTATCGAACGGTGAACACGACAATGATTGTCAAGACAATGCGAAAGGAACTCACGAGCGTTGGTGTCGATATTGGTTCATCAACATCTCACGTTGTGTTCAGTCAAATAGTTCTTGAAAAGAATGTCCAATCACGGACTGAGAAGTTCGAGATTAAAGAACGAAAAATCCTATACTCCGGTCCGATTCACCTTACGCCGTTTAAAGACGCCCATAATGTCGATTTTGATGCACTAAGAGACCTACTTCTAGATGACTATCGAAATGCAGGGCTTGAGGTCAGTGATATCGATACTGGTGCCGTGATAATAACCGGTGAAACTGCAAAGAAGGAGAATGCTGAATGGATTGTCAATGAACTGGCTGGTGAAGTGGGGAAGTTCGTAGCTGCTACTGCGGGACCTAATTTCGAATCCGTTCTTGCCGCTTATGGCTCGGGTGCAGTTTCAAGGTCTGCAGATACTGGTGAAACTGTCATGAACATTGATTGTGGTGGAGGATCATCAAATATCGCTATTTGTAAAGATGGGCGGGTTGTAGCTACAACTGCAATAAATGTGGGAGGCCGTCTAATAGCATTTGATGACTCTGGCAGCATAATTCGTTTAGAGGACACCGGAAAAGAACTTGGAGGACTAATGTGTATCGGTCTAGAACTTGGACAGACACTTGATGAAGCCCACAGGCAAGTATTAGCAGAGTCCCTTGCAGGAGCATTGATGGATTGCATTCAAGGGAAACAAAGCTCTAGAGTTACTTCGATGCTTATGATGGCTCCTCCTCTTGATTATAACGAACCTATTGACAGCATAACATTCTCGGGAGGAGTGGCTGAATTCATCTATAATGTTGAAGAGCGACAATTCAATGACCTTGGACTGTATCTCGCTAATTCAATCTGTGAGAAGGCTGATGCTCTTAATCTGCCAATTAGTAAACCTGAGCATCGAATTCGTGCCACCGTTATTGGCGCAGGCAATTTCAGTCTCCAAGTCAGTGGATCAACTACGTTCCTTTCATCAGGTCTTGAATATCCACTACGTAACCTACCAGTTGTAGTTCCACATATTACATCGAGGAAAGCATCGTCAGAAGAAGTTCGGAAATCTATAGAACTTGCTCTATCCAGATTTGATTTGAAGGAAGGAGAAGACCCACTTATCCTAGCATTCAAT
>SOKL01000104.1 GCA_004376265.1 Candidatus Thorarchaeota archaeon | reverse complement strand
GACCCATGAGGAAGGGAGTTGGTCCAAGAGCCACCAAGGAAGCAAATATCGGAAATACAAAAAATAGAGCTGGTACAGCGAAATCACCAATGTTTGCGAGTGCCATCCAAATCAGCTGAAAAATCACTGCATAAACATATCCTGACAGCAGCACTACTCTACGTGATGTCTTTCGGAATTGGAGAAAGCGAGCTCGTGTTTCTTCACTGACCTCCTCAGCCCTCGGTTCAACTACATGCCGCAGGTAATCTTCATCAGACTCTCTAGATGGAATGAACCCATATACGATGCCTATCGTTATGATGAACACTGGCAGAGCAAATCCAGTTGTGTCAAACCAGACTTCGAACTCCAGAAGAGGAAATTGAATCAGCATTGCAGCTATTCCAAGTGCCACATGCGCATTTCTGACTAGTTTCTCTGTCTTTCCAGAGGACGAATATGGGAGAGACTTTGTTGATTCTTGATTCATCAATTCAGCCCTGCTGTTAGTATGGATTTGTTTCCATAAGAATGAATACTATCTGCACTGGGCTAGACTATGGCCGCAGTCGTCGAGAGTCGATTGTCAGTGGTTGTGATTTAAGAGTATTGATAGAGTGGACCAAAATAGACAGGTTAGTGATGTCTGAAAAAGTATATTACCACTAGGGCCCACATATGTGTTTCAAGGAGAAGGGATAAGCGTGCAAACAAGTGGCTTTGATCCTGTTCTATTCATTCTAGCGCTTTTTGGTTTCTTGATTGTCTTCGGGGTATATGGATATTCGAAAGGGCTATTATGGTTTCAGCAAGATAGTGCAAAGAGATCTGAGAGTTTGCTTGCCTCATTTAACGCGAGAGACGAAGCGAGCGGAGGGTGGTTCCGTCGATTTGGGAAACCAATTCTTGTCCTGTTCTTTATACATGCGATATCCTACCCAGTTGTAACAAATCTGTTTACGCTTTCGCCGTTTCAGTTCTTCATCTTTGTTTTTGTGTATTACATCCCCTCTGGGATAATTATTACAACCATTATGTTCGCAATTTGGTGGAGAGTCCATAAGCAGCCTGTACCTGAAAAAGGTAGTCAAGACCAGACAGATGAGCCGGTCTATTAGCGCAGAGCATATCTAGACTATGGCCGCAGTCGTCGAGAGTCGACTGTCAGTGGTTGTGATTTAAGAGTATTGTTGAAGTGGGCCCAACTGGGCGAGTCAGTGGAAGGCTTGCATCATTGTGTGTTGGTCTTTTCACACCTACCCAATTCGAACAGGTCAGTGGAAGGCCGGAATCATTCTTGATGCAGGCCTCACCACACCTGTCTGTACCTACAGGTCAGTGGAAGGCTTCAATCCTGATGGGAGAAGCCCTCTCGCTCCTGTCTTCGATGGTCAGTGGAAGGCGCGATCCTCTATGCTTGTATCAAGTGAATATCTTTCCGATTAAAGAAGTATAGAATAAGATATTCAGAGTGGATTGGGGGAACTAGACAAGAGAATTCCTAGTGAAAAACAAAAGGGCGATCATTCTGATTCTTTGTCCCACCAGGAAGACTTCTTATTGATTAGACCAAACGGTGTCTTTTCCTTCCCTGGTTTCGCTAACCTCATCGCAACTAAACCAAGTATGAACTGAAACGGCAAAGAGCCAAGGTATACGCCTGTAGCAAGAAAACTGAATCCACCAAAAAGACCTGGAATGATGAAGCTCAATACACCGGACACGATTGCCCAAAGCTGTGTTCTGGGTTTCATGCAATAGAGTGTCACCAGAATTGCATAGATTATGAAGAATGGTAATAGAAGTACAATCGCACCTAGATAGGACGGTCCACTCATCCATCCCGATGGTTCAGAATAGATACTAGGTTGGTAATAAGCTCCGAATAAGAAGAAGTACACTACTCTGACGTTCCAGCTGAACCTGTCACTACCTGATATTCCACTAGGTAAAATGGTTAGAGGGGTCAAAACAGTTACAACCCACATCAATACTAATACAGATTTTACCTTCCATCGATCTAATAATCTCAGTGAAGGCGAGGTTTGTTGCTCACTTATATACATCAAAACGAATGAGACATGGATTTGGTGTCTTTCGTTCAATGAATCCCCCGATACTTCTACCCGGTCAGGAGATATTTATCTTTTGAATCCCAAAGTCATGTACTATTAGCACCTGTGAAGAGTTTTGGATGTGGATAGCATCAGAGTGTGTCACATTAATTCGGAGTTGGTTATGTACAAAATCCTAAACAGGCTAGACTATGACCGCAGTTGTCGAGAGTCGATTGTCAGTGGTCGTGATTTAAGAGTATTGATAAAGTGGACCCAACTGGGAGGGTCAGTGTAAGGCTAGAATCATTCTTGGTGCTAGATTCTCAACAACTGAATTTATCGAACAGGTCAGTGGAAGTCTTATATAATATCTTGA
>SOKL01000173.1 GCA_004376265.1 Candidatus Thorarchaeota archaeon | reverse complement strand
GTCTGCAGAAAGAATTGCTCTTCCTGCTCCAAATTCTTGGCCTGCAACAACAGGGAAACTGCCATCAAACCA
The DNA here is from genome assembly GCA_004376265.1 of Candidatus Thorarchaeota archaeon. Lineage (GTDB taxonomy): Archaea > Asgardarchaeota > Thorarchaeia > Thorarchaeales > Thorarchaeaceae > SMTZ1-45. The sequence continues at coordinate 2,363 of SOKL01000173.1, read as the reverse complement.
AATACCAGTAGCATTTGATAGAACAACCAGATGATTCCTATACCCAATACGAAGCAATGAGCAGCTTTCAAGAGTCAGGTGTGTCCCAGGGGTCATGTCAGCAAAATCCAAAATATCGGTTGTACCAAGACTCATGTCGAAGTTCTGTAGCAGTTCATTGATTGCCAGATCACCATGATTGGGACCCACCAGACCGTTTCTATCACCCAAGACCAACAGACTTCCGCCATTTGTCACCCATTCCTCGACCGCGAGATACTCGGCAGTTGTGTAGTTCAAATCAGGCCATACGATAATCAACATATCGTATTTGGCTAACCGTGCAGCTGTCAAATTGCCTGAAGCTGAGGGGTATAATTTGTCAAAGGTGTATGTGTGATTAACAGCAAGGGTTCTGAATTGTGTGAAACTGTTATCTAAATTGTAAACGGTAGCTAGATCATCCCATATATCAACAGCTAAACGAGGTTGATGCGTTAGGTCATATACGATTCTACCCTTTGGTTTTGGAGCCAACCATTGGACAGAATCGTCAATGATGCTTTCGAAATCTGCAGGAATCGAAGAACCATCACCCGGTATGTGGACAAGACGACCACCTTCATATCTGCTGTCCATTGCTAGAGCATATATGTAATTGTCATATGTTATATTCTTTAATAATGGAGTCATGTAGGACCATATATCTGAGTTATCAAGAGCTGGTTCATATATCGTAACCCAATCAGATGCTCTTTCTGAAACCGTATCGTTGATGTGATAATCCTTCATAGCTGGATGTCTTGATGTCACATTCAAAATGTCGATTGAATAATTGTTCCAGAGACCTCCATATAAATCCGAACCACTAAATCCAGGCTCAAGTATCCCCTCATAGACCAAGAAACTGAAAGCTTTATTGAATGTGAGTAATCCCCCGCCTCCTAGCCAGAACTCCTTGACTAGTTTGGTGATGCTCACTCGTGGGAGATTATTGATCAAGACGAAAACATCGTAATCAGCTGTGGTCAACTCATGATCGAGAATGTCTTGTGTGGTGAGCATTGTTACAGTATGACCAGCTGCTTCGAGCAGAGTCCTTGCCTCGTTAACATTGTTCGTCAGACCGGAGAGGGCCGCAGATGCGCCTGCTGCTACTGGGGCGGTTGTGTTGTCCTCATCGTAGATAGCTACTCTCGCGGTATGCTCTCCAACTTGTGAGGGGATTGAAAAATCAATAGGTGTCGCACCAGCATTCATCGGTGTAAACACTGTTGGCACCATTAGTAAGCTTGCTAGGAATATTGTTACAATAAGTATAGGCATGACGCGTGTCAGTACCTCCACCTCCCAAAATCGTGCACTCGCTCATTATATAAATGCACTCGAAAAACACCCAACATTTGCTCAAAGAAACTCTTCTCGCTGAATTGTATTTGTTCCCACAATCTTGTATATTGGAGAACATTGATTAACAAAGTGACATCCCAAAACTCACTCAAGGAAGCAAGAGAGATGCATGGATGAAAGATGAACCTGTACCAGGTGAAATCGACACCATCGAGACAACGTCAAATACTAAACGAGTAGTCCTCCTGGGGATACTTACATTATTTGCAATTACAGCCGCTGCGATTCTGCATGTGAATCAACCAGAATTTATTCTCGATAGGTTTACCGGCATAACTGAGTTTGAGTATTCACTCTTTGATACCACCCTGTACCTCTCTTACCTCATCATCGGAATTACAACGGGATTGCTGTCTGATCGCTGGGCGAAACGTCGAGCATTTGTTCTAGTTGGCGCTACTGGATCTATGGTCTTCTATTTCTTGATGACAACCACACTATCATTTCCAATACTGCTACTTTATCGTTTCCTACAGGGATCTTTCACAGTCATGGCGTGGCAGACATTCATGACTCTCGCAATTGATTTCTCAGATAGTCACAATCGTGGAAGGAATATGGGTATCTTCGGAGCTTTTCTAGCCATCGGGATGGGATTAGGACCGGCAATTGGAGGTTTAATTGCTTCAATTAGTGTTTTTGCACCGTACTATACTGCTGTAGGTCTCAATGCAGTTGTCCTTGTGATCGCGTTGGTCGCATTGAGAGACCCACCTATGACCAAGACTCGACCTACCTTGGGGCAGAGTTTCATGCTTGCAAGGAAAAATCCAGAATTGGTTGTACCCGGGATATTCAATTTATTTGATAGACTCCACATTGGATTCATCTTGACAGCATTACCATTCTTCCTCTCTGTATCGCTTGGACTAGATGAATCACTTAGAGGAATGTCACTCGCTATCTTTGCGATGCCTTTCATCATTCTCCAATATCCAATGGGTAAATTATCAGACAAACACGGTCGATTCCGC
>SOKL01000145.1 GCA_004376265.1 Candidatus Thorarchaeota archaeon | reverse complement strand
CGTTCCCGCCATACAGATAGAATGGTATGGTTGCCAAGAACATCAAGAGGGCATGAAGTCCTTCTGTCTTTATGGTTCTCATTGTGTCACGATATCTCCCGCGAACAGAAGTGGGATCGGTTTATTCAAATCCTTTATCGAGTGTCTTGCCGTTATTAATTTCTCTTGTCAAGTATTTTCAAACACTCCTTCCAGTTTCGCTTCTGTCTTCTTGTAATTCTTCTATTGCCACCTGTATCTCTTCAGGGTCTTCAGAATCATCTTCTCTCCTGAAACGCATCAGGTATGGTGTGCTTGTATATAGGATTGAAAACGTGATAACGAACCCAACCACCCCCACACCAAACAGAAGCAGGACAACCCCAAGAGTATCAGGTGGAGGTGTGCCTGTCTGAGCACGTACACGTACAAGCACTGTATCTGTTGCGTTCTGACCTGGATCATCAAAAACAACTAGCATGAAATTGTACAAGCCAGCATTAAGACCATCAACAGAAACTAAGATTGCAGAACCGTTCCACTCTCCTGACTCAGACAGTGTTCCATTGATGAAAATCCCGTAAGACTCGGGATAGGCATCCTCTGGTATCCAAGTGATATTATATCCAGAACCACCAACAACATACTCGATGTCAGGCGGATTGCTGATCATTGGAGGTTCTGCCTCCGACACATGAACGGACACATAGCTCTCGGCATAATTCCCCTGAGCATCCCAAAGGCGAAGCCTCAGAGTATGTGTCCCATTTTGTAGATCATCCAGCAGAAAAGTTATGGTCTGATCTATCCACGTTCCTTCCTCTACCCACAATCCATTAACCATTATCTGGTAAGAGTTGGGGAATTCATCACTTGTATTCCACCTCAGCATCAGACCTTTAGAACCGAATTCAAAATCCATATCCAAGGGTTGGTCTACAACCGGGGCCGCATTGTCCACTAGAACCAAAGGCCATCGATCAAGTCCGGCTGAACTCCCCGGAACTGGATACTGACCTGTGCCATTGTAGTCATTCCAACTATTTCCAGTTCCAAGTCCATCATCCCATCCCGTGGAATTACTGTTGTCCTCAGCATTATGGACACCATTCCAACCAATGCGATTGCCATAGACCATGTTTGATGCAATGCCAGTGCTAACTCGAATGCCGAACTCAGCATTCCAGTAGATTGAGTTGTTAGTGATAATACTATTACCTATTGCCAGGTCTAATCCTAAGATGTTTCTCCAGATTGTGTTTCCTAGAATATTGCTAGAATGGACATCTGTTAGAAACACCCCTGTGTGGCACCTATAGACTCGATTGTCACGTATTGTTAGGTCTGTTGTCTCATACAATGCAATTCCGGAAACTGAATGATGGATGGTGTTGTTTGCGATGAGAACTTCTTGTGCCCAATCGACTTCTACCCCACTGAACATTGTGTCATATACAGTATTATCGGTGACCACAACACCAGTTGAGTTTCGGATTAGTAAACCATAGGCTGTTCCATTAATGATATTATTAATCGCATGTCCATTTGTCACATTCCTGAAACTCACAGCAGGACCTCCTCCAAGCACAGAATCTGGTCTCGTGAGATGACATCTCCGGACTTCAAAGTGTTTGGTAGTATTCCTAATCATAATTGAAGTGTACTCTGATCTAATCAATAGATTTTCAATAATGAATGGATTGCTCTCCGACCCATTCCCAGGCCAGCCTTGATCTTCAAAGTCTGCATCTGAAAGTATTTCAATAGGGTCATGTTCCTGTAGGTCCTGCATCCAAACAGGGAGAACGATATCGCTACTTGTCATATAATTTGAAGATGAGGTTATCACAGCAACGTGATGACTCTGAATGTTGGTATTCAGTATTAGTGTGAGTATGAGACACAGGACAATAGGTCTACTCCTCAATGTTTTCCCCAATATCACAAAGAGCATTTTCTATTGTATTTTGTGTTTTACGCCGCATCTGTTCCTAGTCTTCTCAATTCCCATAATTCCATAGATTTTTACAAGAGTAATGATTCTTCTGGTTCTTGCTTAATAAAAACATTTCAAAAACAAGAACTACTGAACATGACTCGAAACCCTTAACCCTTGGTTTCTAGATAAGAACGGCATGACTCCATACTCGGGGTCTCAATCTGTTGCGAGAGGATTACAATGAGAGGTATTCGACGAAAAGAGAAAGAAATTGAGAACAAACATGAGATGATATCAATCTTAGAGTCTGTTCAATTCATCACAATTGCAATGAGCCTCAACAATGAACCCTATCTTGTGACATTAAGTCACGGTTATGATAGAAAGAAGAATTGTATCTATTTCCATTGCGCTCAGGAAGGAAAGAAAGTAGATATCCTCCGAGAGAATAATGTAGTCTGGGGACAGGCTTTTGTGCATCACGGATATGTTGACGGTTCTTGTGATCATCTATATGCAA
>SOKL01000075.1 GCA_004376265.1 Candidatus Thorarchaeota archaeon | reverse complement strand
TCTGGAGTGGTCTAGGTTACAATCGGAGAGCTGTGTGGTTAAAGAAGGCAGCAAGTCAGATTGTAGATCGGGGTGAATTTCCTCAGACGATGGAGGAATTAAGACACCTCAAGGGAATCGGACCATATACATCTCAATCAATCCTCATCTTTGCATTCAACAGAGACCTGGCTGCAGTTGATACTAACATTCGTCGTGTGCTAATTGCATCTGGATTTGCTAATGAGGAGATGTCCAGCAGTCAGCTTCAGATTATTGCAAATGATTTACTCCTGAAGGGGAAGTCTAGCGACTGGCACAATGCACTGATGGACTATGGCGCACTCGTCTTGACATCTAGTTCCACTAGTATCTCGCCACAATCAAAACAACCTAGATTCAAAGGGTCGACTAGGCAACTACGTGGGGCAATTATTCGTATCCTAACAAATTCAGAGAGCTTGAGTCTAGACGAACTTATTTCTCACTTGACCTCTATCAACATCCATTGTAAGGATGTGAACCCGGTGCTGGACAGCCTTCAAGCTGAGAACCTCGTGGGTCATACAGAAACTGGTCGCTTCAAGATTGTGGAATAGTTTCTGGTTAGATGGCCATACAGGTTTCAGTTCTTGTGACGCCAGGAGCATCGTGAATTGCTTCAACAAGTTTTCGAAAAACACCCTTTGACGGTAGGTCCACAATAGCAATGACATCATAGGGACCTGTCACCATGTATACATGCTGAATGTTGTTGATTTTCTCGATATGACCTAACGCTGCTTTTGCTTTTCCAACCTCTACTTGGATTAGGACAATGACGATAACCACTAGACAACCTCCGACTCTAACGCGGTTGCTTATACTATGTAAACAAACTACAAATAACCTCCGATTTCACGCGGTCGCCTATAATATGGGAAACAAACTACAAATAACCTATATCTTGCACAATATGTGAGTGATCCACAACAGCAAGATACTTCTGTGTTCTACCCTTTTCCTTCCAGTGTCACCACTCCCTTTAGTCCGACGGACCAACGAGTTAGAAGGAACATTATCGACTATCATTGGGATGGGATCCCTCCTGAAGATCTGGCCTCTTTCTCCTGTGCTGATGCTGGGGCATCATTTCCAGCGACAGTGAGAGTTTCCACAGTTCTTACCACGGCGGGGTCATTATCACTCTCTCCAGTTTCATCACTGAAACTATCAAGGTCCGAATGGACGAAGTGAACAGCCGCGGACTCTCTGGAACCTGATGTCAGTTCCTTTTTAGAGAGTAAGGACTTCCCTCTGGAAGACTTCCTTTGGGCTTTCAGTCGAGCATGTCGAGCCTTGTCCAAGGCCCTAATCCACATACCTAGTCCTCTCACAGAGTGCAATGACTTTGTGAGCATGAGCATGCGTGCTGCGATGTTGATACTACCATTCCGGTCAGCATTGGTCTTCTGCTCACAATGTGGGCAGTAGAAGTAGTTCTGTTTGGGTCGTTTACCCTTATTTCCACACTTCCAACATATGATGGAGGTCCACGTTTCAGGAACAACCCTGAAACGAGCATCCTTGCCATCAACCTTCCAACCGAGCTGAGTAAGTCCGTGTTTCAGACTCTCAGTAATTCGAGCAAAAGCCCATGAGTGAATCATTCCCCTGAACCTCCGACCTTTGTAGTTTCCTCGTTTAGCACGCATGCGGATATTCTTCAAACGCCCGATGGCAACATAGAGTGTGTATTTCTTAGATAGTTCTGAAACATAATCGAGAATTTGACGCACAAGGACTCGGTCGTATTCGCGAGCAACATTTTTTCGCTTGGACCCCATTCGACGGAGTTTCTCAGCAACCCTATCGTATGACTGTCCATTGTTTCTACGTGAATGCATCTCACTCTGCAAACATGAAACAAGTCTATCTATCATTATGAGGATCTTGATTTTTTCCCTCTGGACATAGTAACGGGTTTCTCTTGTCTTCTCAGGAGTGAGAAGGGTTGTACAGGCAGCTTTCTTAATACCAAGGTCGATTCCAAGGATAGCTACAAGAAGGTCACTCTCAATGGATTCTTGATTAGAAACCCTGACAGCAATTGTTACCCACCACTTCCTTTTCCAATCATTGAAGAGCTGTATCGCTTTCATCTCTCCCCGTCTGATCTGATTCAGATGGAAGGGAGACATCCTGAGAGGAATATTCAATCGATCATGGTACGTTCTCCCTTCTCGTACTGAGTCTAGAGAGTCTCTGATATCGAGCCACCATCGAGAAACAGCGGTTGCCTTATCGATCAACTTGAACCTCCGGGAAAAGACCCATCTTGGTATCCGTCTACTACCTTTGATTGAAGTAGGGCGTGAAGCCCTTCTCCCTTTCTTCTGCCTTAATTTAAGATAGCTCTCATAGTGGGCGACAGCTGTCTGTCGACATTCAGTCAGCTCGTTAGGAGAGATACGGGAAAATCGAAGCTTAAAATCATGAGGGACACTGGTCCTCGGACATAATCCATGCTTGATCTTGAGTGCTGTAATGGTCAATTGGTCCAACTTGCCTTCGTCAATTCTATCATTTCTACGACCTGTCAATAACATGTTTTCATTTTGTTCAATTATTCCAAGAAATGCACGAATCACTCTTGTATCACGTCCAACGGTCTGTCTAAGCCTCTGTTTAGTTCTCTCAGTCATAACTTCCCAGTAGATAGGAATCTTCACTGAGATTATCACACCTTTGGACCGAGCCATTGTATTCGCCATCGATATATGAATTTCTGACCCTTTTCCCGAGTAGTTGAGTCTACTCCCCTTCTTGTTCCCAAGTTAGTTTATGTACTCGTACATGTTTACAATATCTAGCCTGCCTCTAGACTAAATTTCTACCAAATTCAAGCCATCCAATGGAGAAAACTCAATGAGTCCAGAAAGGAGTCCTGAGCTGTTCGATTCATGGGCAGCAGATTATGATTATTACATTAGGAGTGTATCAGATAGTTTTCCATTCCGTGGTTATGCTGATGTGTTGAACAGGATTGTCGAGCTCACAAATCCTGAACCTGGCTTGAAAATACTGGATGCAGGCATTGGTACAGGAAACCTGGCTCAGAGATTCATCGAGTTTAACTGTGAGATCTGGGGTATCGATTATTCTTCAAGAATGCTTGAAGAGGCCAAGAAGAAGGTGCCAGATGCGCATCTACTTCAAGTTGATATTCAGACAGAATGGCCCTCAGAGCTCAAAGTTGGTTTTGATAGAATCGTTTCAACATATACCCTTCATCACCTCAATCTCAAAGGAAAGATAGATGTAATCAAACGAATGTCCCATGAACTACTCAATGAAGGCGGGAGTATCATTGTTGGGGATGTTTCATTTCCCACATTTTCAGCACGAGCAAAAGCTCGAGAACAATTAGCACATGTATGGGATGACTACGAATATTATTGGGCTGCGGATGAGTTCAAGACAATGATTTGGGGGGAGGGTTTCTATGTTGCTTATGAACAGATCTCAGAGTACGGGGGAATCTATGTAATTGTTCCCACACCCTAGATGAAGACTACAGCCGCAGCAAATAGCAGACTGAAGATAGCCATCAGGACTATTCCTTTGACATGTCCCTTCGCATGATACAGTTTGAAGTCCTTGTACTCCTTATCTTTCATATGTTCAGTTCCAGGAATTATCACCCAGTCTGGTGTTATCGTGCCTAAAATAAGCAAGTCTAGAATTACGAGGTCCGCGAAATTTCCGAACATAAAAATCGCGAAGAAGTTGAGGAACGCATCCAGAATCGGGATTGTACCTCCATAAAGCCCTTCGAGCAGTATCGTAGAGATAAGTGGAAAACCTAATCCTAAGATGAAGAAGGGTATTCCAATATACGCACCAATCCGTCGCTCACGTTCAGTCTGTGGAGGGACATTGTCCGTGATTTCTTTCGGATAGTCATTAAACGCCCAGATTCGAGGACCGAGACCTCGCATGACAGCGAGAAGGTACAACGTAAGAAGGACTGCAAAAACACTTCCATGGAGAAGGACATTTTCTATTAGTATCATTGTCTTTTCACCTGAGAACCACACCCGATTCAGATTCTGGAAGATGTAAAGTTTATAAACGCGAATGTGATTTCGTATTGTGTAATAGAATTACACTATTGCGCGGGAGGAGGGTAGATATTGAGTAGGAATGGACATGTTCAAGCAGTAGCTGATGAGATCCTCAAGGGAAGAGTAATTGGACTTGTTGAACCATTATCATACCCAGGTATCGTGATTGTTCCGATCATAAAAGTTGGAGTGCCCCTACATTTCGGAGGGCGTCTAAGTAGGACCACTTTGACTGAAGATGTCCACAAAGTGATTGTTGGTAGTCTTCCCAAGAACACGTGTGGCGTGTTCATTTTGGACTCACTTGGAGATGTGGTCGCATTCAAGCTTCATCGAGAGGTTTCTACATTCTGGGAGAGAATTGCCTTTGTAGAGAAACTTGTGGTAGAGCATTACAAGGATTCGAGAAAACCACTTGGCAAAGCCAGTGCTACTGCAAGGACGATTGCTTTTCTCACGCGGCTCAAGTTAGAGGGGCCAAGGGGAATCATGAGAACTGAAACAGATTATTTTGCAGTCTCGCGGTGTGATCCTGATGAAGCCACTGGATTAAGTGAGAACCCTTTGGATTCTACTGCGGCGATTCTATACTGTGCGGCCAAGTAATTCTCTAACTCTTGTTCATGAAGTTGGTAACTACTTGAGCTAGTTCGACTCCCTTGTCTTCTTGTAGGAAGTGTCCTGCACCTTTTATGGTGACATGGTCATGTCCTTGGGCACCGGGTATCATTTTCTGGAAGTATTTCTCACCTCCTCTAGTGATAGGATCACTATCACTGAATGCGGTCAGGAATGGTTTTTCCCATTTGGTAAGAACATTGTCCCAGACTTTTTGATTCGGTGCTAATTGAGAAGGAACCAAGTATGGAAAGATTCGTGCCCCAGCTTTGAATGATTCATCAGGAAAAGGAGCATCGTAGGCTCTCACAATCTCAGGAGAGAGAGTGGTCACTGTTGCAGATTGTACGAGATCACCGATTGGGAGTTCGGGAATTGTTCTTGAGAGTGCAACCCAGCTCATGAAACTCGGATTCTCTTGGAGTTGCTCTGGCGTCACCGTCCCTATGCGTCTAAGTTGAAGCTTGAATAGCGAGTAGCCAATCCTTGCTTTGAGTCCCTTAGCACTGGGTAACATCGTATTTGCTGCAACGATTCTAGCGAATTTATTTGGTTCTTCGCCCACTACACGGAGGCCAATAAGCCCACCCCAATCCTGGCAAAATAACGTGACATTTTCAAGATTCAATTTCTTAACAAAATGCACCATTAAGTCAACATGCATTTGGTATGAATAATCCTTGGTTCTTGGAAGTTTGTCAGAACGACCAAAACCCACAAAGTCTGGTGCAATTGTACGAAAGCCAACCTCATTAAGGGGAGGAATCATCTTTCGATATAGATAGCTCCATGATGGTTCTCCATGCAACAAGAGAACTGGTTGTGCATCCTTCGGACCCTCATCGACATAGTGTATTCTCAAGTCATCTATCTCAATGTAGTTTGGAGAGAAAGTATATCCTGGGAGGTTCTCAAAGTTGGATTCTGGGGTTCGCAATATTCCTGCGTTTGGCATACCATAGAAATGACGGAAGAGCTCAATATAGCTTTGCAATCAATTGAAGCAGTTTTGAGCATAAGCTAATCAACCCTCAGTTTATTACAAAGCTGATTTGATTCTGTGCAGTGTTCTAAAATTAGTGTGGATTCGGAGAAGAGAATATGTCATCTAACAAACTGAAACTAATAGCCCTCTCTGTGGTACTTGTCATGATATGCTCTGTCATCCCAGGAACAGAAAGTCCTATTTTGTTACCTGAAGTTGTGTTATTGGATCAGAGTGAACCATCAGCTGAGGTCTGGTCGTATGATTTTGATGATGGCAATCTCTCTGATTGGGAAATCTATGGGATTGAAGGACCAGCTCCACCATACGCAAGCCCTCCTGGTAACTTTTCAGCTGAAGACGGTTCATTGAGATCTAATAGTACTGGTGAGATTTTCAGTATCGCTACTGTCAACAGTTCAGTAGCATATGGAACTTGGAGTTTCGATGTACACGTTGTTGACACGTATAATCACGAGATAGTGATTCCATTCATTACAATTGATTGGGTCTTTGATAACTGGATGCAGGAAGCTTACTTCATTCAAATTGTAACAGGAATGTATGGGACTAGTAACCAGAAGAGGTTGCAGGGAGGTATAGTAACTCCCAATGACAGCCCACGCGGATCAGGAATATCTTGGGTTGAAGCTTTTCCATACGAGGACATATTTGGCTGGAAACACTTCATCATCACAAGGGACATCACAGGTCAGTTCTATGTCTATATCAATGGAACATTAGCTCTGGACTTCAAAGACAATCAACACACAACATGTAATGAATTCATCTTCGCAACAGGAGGTGGACCTGCGATAGACAACATAGTTGTGAGTGACACAGTTGATTTTGATGCAGCCCCACCAGAATGGACTCAAGAACCGACAGACCAGGTCATAGAGCTCGGTCAGGACTTCAGATATGACCTCAATGCAACAGACTTCTCAGGAGTTGAAGACTGGTGGTTAAACGACACTACAAACTTTGTTATGGATTACAATGGTGTTATCTATAACAAAGTAGATCTTGAATTCGGTACATATGCACTCAACGTTTCTGTCGATGACACCCTAGGATTCACGCAATCAGCAGTGTTCACCGTGAGTGTGCAAATTCCACCTTCACCTGACTTTGGTCTCTATGCAGTTGTTGGAGGAGGAGCAATAGTAATTATCGCACTTGTTGTAGTATTCATGAAGAAACGGGGTTGAAATCTAAGAACTACGTGACTCGAAAGGGTAATGTACCCGATTGCATTCGGTAAGATAGAAGGTGTGCCTAGTGGAACTGCTCTATCTGATACCCGGCGATGGAATGCCTGATGATGAGATCAAGCGCCGAGAGAAAGTCACGAACTCCTTGGCTCGAGAAGGGACCAAGGTCACAGTAGAAGAGGTCGGTGAAGGTCCTCTTTCAATCGAGTCAGAGATTGAGGCGTACATGTCTATCGGACCGCTACTTGAGTGGCTCTTTGAGCTACGCAAAGACAACAAGTTTGATGCTATTATTATTGGGTGTGCAGGAGATCCTGGTCTCGGAGCTGCAAGGGAACTGATGGATATTCCAGTCATTGGCCCTGCAGAGTCAGCCTATCACATGGCGTGTATGGTTTCAGACCGCTTCAGTGTGATATCGCCCAAGCAGGCAGGATGTGATGCTGCAGATGACCTTGTCGCTCGGACCCGAGAGATGGGGCTCAACAACAGATTGGCGTCAGTTGAGTTCGTCGAGATGCCAATCACCGAGATGTGGGGTGATGATCCAACAGCTGTCATCACGCAGGCCACGATAGCAATCAACAAGGCCAAAGAGAATGGAGCAGGATCTGTTGTTCTTGGTTGTATGTCAATGGCATTCAGGACCGCTAACACAGAGTGGGATGTCGGAATCCCAGTGATCAATCCACTGACTGCAGCAATCAAGATTGCAGAGAGTTTCGTAGATATGGGCATACAACAGAGTCGTGTCACTTTCCCTGCTGCAGACTTCGAGAAGCTGGTGGGGACTGTTTTCAAAGAATGAATCGAGGCGAATGAAATGGGAAGAGGAAAGAAATACTCGGGCTACAAAGCCTATGATTATCTAGAATCTGGAATTGACTATAAAGAGTTCAAATTCAGGGAAGCAACACCGAAAGACTGGGCATACTTGGTCCCTCTCTCAAAGACCGAAGAAGAGCGGGTCGAGGAAATTATTGAGAAGAATATCATAATTGATCTTCATGAACATCCTGTGCGATATACTGCGGAGCAAAAGGATTCTTTAGCTCTCAATAAAGAGGGTAGAGACTTCCTGGCGTATGAAGCCTTGAGTCGAACGGGGTTGGATTGTGTCTTTGATAACATGATGGATGGTTCTGCAAACACCACGTCCAAACATGGTTGGAAATGGACTGATACTATTCATGACTTGGGTCAGCGACTCTGTGACATTGCACATCAGGAGTATGTCATTCACTGCAAGACTGTGAAAGACATCCATTATGCATTTGAGACTGGGAAACTAGCGTGGGTTGCTGTTCTTGAGTCATCCACCTGTGTAGAAAATGAGATTGACAGAATCGATGTTCTATATGGTCTTGGTGTTCGTCAGATGGGATTAGTATACAGCGAGTCCAACCAGCTTGGAACGGGACTTGATGAGATGCGAGATGGTGGACTTACTGACTTCGGTTATGACTGTGTCATTAGGATGAACAAACTGGGAATGCTTGTAGATGTCAGTCACGTGAGCGACCAGACAGCAAGTGATACAATTGAATCAAGCAAGAAACCAGTCGTCATCTCACATGCAGGGTCAAAGACTGTTCATCCAATCAAACGAATGGTTCCAGATGATGTCCTGAAAGCTTTAGCTGAAATTGGTGGAGTCATTGGAATAGAGGCGGCTCCGGGATACACTGCGACAAAGGATAATCCAATTCCCTCAATTGACACCTACATGGCTCACATGGAGTACTGTATAGAACTCATGGGTATCAATCATGTTGGGTGTGGTCCAGACACATTGTATGGAGATCACGTGGGCCTCTACAAACTC
>SOKL01000129.1 GCA_004376265.1 Candidatus Thorarchaeota archaeon | reverse complement strand
CGTTTTTGTACTGATTTTCATATAGCCTTCAGGGAGAGGTATAGCTTGGTCGTAGAGGAATGTCTTCATCTCATGAATTGCCTCACTTATGTTGTATCCACAAGCGACATCACACAGACCACAGCTTGTGCATGCAAATATTCTTTCAGCCACTACTTCGTCTGGTTGTAAGCTCCCCTTCAGCATGTGATATAGAATGGTCATTTTTCCTTTTGCAGAATAACTATCCAGTTTCAGCTGACTGTACGCAGGACAAATTTCGCGACAAAAACCACAACGAACATGCATGCATGCACGAGCCCAATCTTCGAATCGCTCAAGTCGTTTCATTTTGAACTGAACCCCCTGTTGCCTCGATTCAAGATGTTTTTTGGATCCATCATAGTCTTTAAGCTAGTAAGAAGTTCCCAAGCAGAACCCAGTTGTTCTTGAACCCAAGGTGACGAACGAAGCCCAAGGCCATTTGCATCTGAAAGACTTCCACCCATCGCTAAAGCTCGTTCATACATTCGTTTTTTGAATTGAAACCACTTATCGACCTCACCCTGAATTCGGGTATCAATTGGGACACTGAAGTAGATACAGAATGGAATTGGTCCTCTAGGTCCAGCCACAATAAAAGCTCCAAAATCAATATCAACCCATCCAAACTCTTTCTTCAAATCATCACAGAAGTCACTATATTCTTGGAATTTACTGAGGGGAACACAGGCATCTACTAGATCTGGCTCATATTCAGTATGTGATAGCGCAAAATTGCTCTGGTCAAATGTGTCTTTCCCGATATTGATGGAATTCCACCAAGATTCTGTAACGTTTGTTGGAAGTTTTCTTCCACCTTGTTCTTCTGAGCACTTCGAAATGACTTCGAGAGTTGTTTCCACCATTTCAGTACAACCAGATGCTCCAAAGAGGATTGCCATCGAAACCTCATCAGGAATTGGAGTCTTCGCTCGTTCCATGTACTGAACAAGAGACCTTCGGTCAAAAAGAAAGACAGTTTCTGGCCAGCATCCAGCTGCATGAGCGCTCTTACACGCTTCAATTGCTGTAGTTATATCAGGAAAACCAAAGCTCACTCTTGCTCGCATAGGAGGTTTGGGGTATACCTTGAGCGTTGCTTCAGTGATGATTCCCAAAGTGCCTTCTGCACCAAGAAAGAGGTTCAATAGATTATGCGTTGGTAACGAGAGATAGCTCTTGCCACCAATTCGTATTCTCTGACCACTGGCAAGAATCACTTCTAGTGCAAGAACTTGGTCATACGCATAGCCATACTTAGCACTATAGATACTAATACCCATGCAACTCAATGCCCCCCCAACTGTGGAAGAAAGGCTACTCTCTGGATGATGTGCAAAGAATACACCATGATCAAGAGCCGCATTGAATACAGTTTCAATGGTTGCTCCAGCTTGAGCTGTAATAGTTAGGTTTTCAGCATCAACATTCAGAACTTGATTCAGTCTCTTCATGTCAAGAACAATCCCATGTTCTACAGCTAAGGGATTGCCTGACATACTCGTTCCACCACCCCATGTATAGATTGGCACGTTCATCTTGTTAGCAAGCTTTACTACTCTTTCAACCTCTTCAGATGTTCCGGGTTTGACAATGATATCTGGAGTGTAATCATCCGCAATTCCTTCGATTGAGTAGTCCTTTGAATACACTAATCGGTCACATAACTCACTGCTCACATACTTTTTACCGATGACTTCAATCAATGCTTTCTCTAGTTCCACAAAATCTGGCATGAGTATCAAATCCGGAGTTTTCTACGAAAAGGAGTGAATGGTCTAATATCTCTACTGAATTGGCTTGCTAGTTTACAAAATGAAAAGGTGTTTCAGCGTAACAAGTACAGGGTTCAAACTGAAAGTACTTTAACCAGAGAACAACGGCCCATGCTATCTAGGACTGTCACTAATTTTGTCAGAAGAGAATCGAGAACTGGTTGAGGAGAATGAACCAAATTCGAAACATGAGGGAAGTCTAGGCACCGTTCTTAATCTCTCTCTAGTGACATTGCTAGTCCTTCTTGGTTTGAGCATGGTTTCTCCAATTCTTCCCACCTACGCTGAGAGCTTTCAAGTTTCGTATACTCTCGTAGGCTTCGTAGTTTCATCTTTTGCTGTAACAAGAATGATACTCGATATGCCTGCAGGTCTTCTCTCGAGGAAATTTGATAAAAAGAAAATTATGATCTCAGGCTTAGTTATCCTCTCGGTTTCATCCGTTGTAGCCGGTTTTGCTCCAGATTATATTACATTAGTAATTGCTCGAATGATAGAGGGTGCGGGCTCAGCTCTATACGTTACCACAGCCACAGTGTTCCTTGTTCAGATATCTGGAGAGGAGAAAAAGGGGCAGTGGATGAGTATGTACATGGGGATGCTGCTTCTCGGAGTTATCTTCGGACCTACATTTGGAGGTATTCGT
>SOKL01000081.1 GCA_004376265.1 Candidatus Thorarchaeota archaeon | reverse complement strand
GAGAAGAACTGTAAGTCCGAAGGCACCGTCAAGTCCAACCCAAGCAAGTGGATCAAGGGCAAGCCCAGTCCTTGGCGCTCCCAATACAACAAATTGGAACCACATTGGGATTACAAATAATAGCGGAATGGAGATGATCACCAAAAGAATGATTGAGATGATAATCTCTGTTGTATAATTCAAGATTCGTCTTAGTGTGCTGTCAACAGCCTTCTTTGCCACGGACAAGTTCGCTCGCCTTGCCATGGCACAATGTGAACTCCATTAAAACCTTCTGGCTAGAAAACAGATGTACGAGAAAAGTGAGGAGGGGGAGGGGGCCCGGAAAAATCGGGTCGGGGGAGAGGAGGGAGTGACAGATTCATAATGGTCGTGGCGGACCCCCACAAGAATATATTAGGAATAAATATAATATAAGCATTGCTATTATCAATATGGGTTCATGTTGTTTCTGTCAAATCTACGACGACTGTACTCAAACCATCCTGATCTATGCGCGCTCCCATGATTGTCAAGTTTCTTTTCAATGATTTTTCATAGAGAACATACACTAGTGAAATCGGACCCAATGCAAGCAGAGGAGACACCACAACAGCTATCACGGGAATTAGAAATATCACCAGTGAGAAACCACCCTCTGGTGGGGATAGTAGAACAAATTGGTACCACTCTATAGTCTGAATGATAGTAAAAGCATAAGCAACTACTGTTGAGATTCCAGCAAACCCTTTCATCATCTTCAGATACCAGTTTCCAACACCATCTATATCAGCTGTTGTTCTCGAAGTCGCCTTTCGCTCACAGACTAGTCCCTTATCTTGCATGAGCCACATTGGAGTAAACAACAACGCAATGAAGCTTGCTAACAGTAGAAGAATAAAGAGAAGAGCGATGCTGACAACAATTGTTTGTGCTTCAGGTGCAAGTGTACCAAAACTCTCTGTCACAATTATCATGTTAACTGCACGAGGAACATTGGATATGGAATATGAGATACCGAGTGCAACAAGCGCAGGTAAGAACATACGACGTAGTGGATTAGATGGAGATGTCCGATCATCTATTTTTTGAATATAGTAATTGTAGTTTTTTCCAGTAATTAGCTTGTGTAGTTTCCAGAAGAAAATGGACATTCTTGGAGAAGCAAAATAAACTACAGTCCCTATAATTACGGCAAATATGTAAAGCCAAATGAAATCCAGAAGAATGTCACCTGGAAGAATACGGTAGATACCATCGCTACCAAATGGGAACGCCCCCATGTACGTGAACACAACAGTCACTGCGATTATCGCAATGACAAGCAATTGGATTAATGAAAAGAGCCGCCAGGAAATTGTTGGCTCAATATCTGTACCAGCGACAAACGAGTCATTCATACTCAATATCTTCCGCTCCGAGTTGATTATTTGTCTATTCTTGATTGAGATTTATGTTATTCTTGTACAGAAGAAATAGGGGAGAGAGGGGGGCCCCGTAGAGAACATGGGAGGAGAGAGTATAGTATGAGAGAGAGGGACCCCGGCCCTATCCTATTAGTGAATAGATTATATTTAAGGTAATGTGGTAGTATTGTATTGTTTTACTACAAATTTCACCTAAATTTCCCATTCTTCTTCGCACAAACTTATACAGTTTCACGAGCAGAGCATCTCTAACATGAAAAAGAACAACGAAGATGTAAGATATGCAGTGCGGGACGAAGCAGGAAAGTATCTACCACCATTTCCTGTTGACCCAATTGCTCTCACAGAACACACTCGTGAAAAAGTATGCAAGACAACTGATGGAATATACATGCGGAAGTATACGAGATTCTATGCAGTAGGCGTCTATGGTGGAATCGCAACTGCATATTCTGTCGGGTGTAATTATCGGTGTGTATTCTGCTGGGTGGACTGGAGTCGGGACTGGCCAGAGAAGTCTGGTGAGTTCTACAATCCTTCCGAAATCTATCAGGAACTCCGACAGATCATGAGAACCCAGGGTCTCCGCCGAGCTCGAATAAGCGGTGCAGAACCAACGTTGTGCCCTTCGCATTTGTTGGGTGTTCTTGACTTGGTTCACAGAGACCGTAACATATTCGACCTCTTTGTCATCGAATCAAATGGTGTTGTCTTCTCACAAGATGAAGACCTGGTCAGGAACCTTAAGAGATATGCTTCTACAAATCGTGACACTGTCGGACATGTGAGGTTATCAATACGGGGTGGGCTCCCTGAACCATTCGAAGAGAAGACCGGTTGCAAAGGTGAGTTTGTTGAACTTCCATTTATTGCTGCTCAACGTCTCTGGGATGCAAACGTTTCGTTTCATGTGGCCGTAGTTGTAGATCCTCGTTTCACATCAGAGGAAGAGAAGCAAGTCATCTATGACAAACTTTCTGATATTGACAAGACCGTCAAGGAAGGTGTAGAGGAAGAATACCTGGACCCATATCCTCATGCATTGGTAAGACTCCGTGCAGTGGGGAGAGAAGATGTGACTGGTAAAGAAATCTCTCGTGTTGAGAAATCCATGTTGCGAGAAAGACCTGAGTCTTGATAACTATCTCTTCATGATTTTAACTCTCAGTTAATCTCCTAGTATTGCATCTCCCTAATGTCGATTCATTATCAAGAGTGATTGGACTGTTCCATTAATCTGAAAGATGTGAAAAAAACTCCTAATTCTATTATACTTACCACAATTATTATAAGAATAAATGTATACTACTAAGTGAAGTGTGAGAGGCGCTAACTCTCTCCTGAAACATCTCCTTCCTCCTCAAGCAAAATGCGAACCCTCCTTTTTGAGCGCCTCTCATGTCTTCGATATGACGACTGGTTTTCCGCTAGAAAAGTTCATGAAAAACAGAATGGAAAAATCGAACTAGATCTGAGGAATCATGTTCATGATTATGGGAGCATAACCGTGGGAGAAAACCTCAACAACGAATGGGTCACTAGCCTCGGCAACTTTAGTCCAAGATCCATTGTCGCGTCGGTAATAAGCGTACTGAGAATTGCTGTGGCGAATCTCAATCACAGTCTTTGCGGGGAGTCGATTGAGGTCAGACACTTCAAGAGATTGACGACTATTAGAGTCAGCATCTTCGGGATTCGAGAGAAAGACTGAGAATATGCCAGCAATGTCCGGCAGAAGCATAGCCACATGAGGGCGATCAACTGGATTCCAGTTTCTTGGGACAGGCGGATATTTACATGAAAATGCACCCGATGCTGAGCGAAGAATGAGATAAGTTGCTTCATCTATTGTCATTTGTTCCGTTACCTCGAGAGTGCTTGATACCAGTGATTGTGAATGAATGGTGCCTGTCACATAAGCAATAGGCGCGAATTCGTATATAACCTTCAGTTGAGCACCTTCTATTGGAATGACCTTCTAGAAGCTCGTTCGAAGGTGGTTACAGGCTATTTTGAAGCCCCAATTTGGAATAACATTACTCCAATGAGTAATGCGAAGAAACCTACCAGAAAGTGTTTTTTTAATGTGCCATGACACTAAAAGATAACTAAACAAATGGCCACAGGTTTGTCAATCACAAAGTTTCTCGAGAAGCGTCAAGTGCAGCTTCTAGAACTCCTGAGAGTGATGTGAAAACTTTGGAAGCTCCAGCTTCGTAGAGTTTTTCTGAAGAGGTTTCTCCAGTGGAAACTCCCCAGAATTCGATACCAGCCCTAGTTGCAGCAGCCCCATCTATTAGAGCATCACCAACAAAGACGACCTCACTCTCATCAACTCCTAGTTCTGAAGACACCTTTAGAAGTCCATCAGGATAGGGCTTTGGTTTTGGAGACTCATGACGAGTATGGATTAGATCGAAGTGCTCCCCAAGAGGTATCTGCTCCAAAATCTTGTCAAGAGCAGGACGTCCATTGTTTGTTAAAATAGCTGTTTTGAGACCAACATCACGAATTTTCTTAATGATGTCCAATGAGCCTTCAATTTCTGATGCATTTACAGCAGCGAATCCTTCATGACGGCTAAGGATTGTATCCATCTCAGATTCCATTTTTTTCCAATCATCTTCACTATACCCGTTAGCTAAGAAATAGTTGCGGGCTTTTCCGGTGGAACTTGATATTCCGTCGCTAGTTTCGAACTGGTCGTGTGGAAACCCTCTCGAGATGTAGTACTTTTTGGTGTCTCTTCTCATGGCCTCTAAAGGAAGTTTGAGGACAGTGATGGTACCATCCATATCAAATACTATTGCCTTGAGCATTGTGAGTACACCTAACCGTGAGCAAATAGTTGCCACACTTAAGCCTAACCTTGAGTCCATGGTCCTATTCATGAAGTGAATTTCACTAGGAACGTTCTCACTTTATCCATCACTCTCTCTAATGATCTCTGATAGAAATGACCCTCTCCTTCAATAGACACAGTTTCAATCTCGTTACTCCCTATTAGCTTCGACATTGTTTCAATATCTGCCGGAGGGACCATCCTATCAAATTGACCATAGAACATCAATATCGGACATATGACCTTCGAGAGTTGAGTTGTATCAAAGACTCCTTCAGAAACAAGTTCAAAGGACGCGCTGAGGGTTATCAGAAAAAGGGGATGGTTCTCTGTAGCAAAACGCAAAGCTGTTGAACCGCCAAATGAATATCCAACAATTCCATATTCGTGAATATCTCTGGACAACAACAGATTCACCGCGTTCGAGACATCTACGACGGCACCAGGAACTCCGGAATAACCTTGAGGCGATGACGACGTTCCCCTGAAGTCAAAACGCAATGTTGTGTATCCAGCCTTCAGTAGTTCATTTTCCAAAGCAAGAACAACAGGATTGTCCATATTACCTCCATAGAGCGGATGAGGGTGCAGGATCAATGCACCCTTCCCAATTGATGGTTTTCCTCTGGTTAAAACTCCCTTGAGCGTGAATACCTCGGATGAAAATTCTACAATCTCATACTCCACGGTTGTCACTCAACATCAGTGTTTTTATGAATTCGGTAGATTAGTCTTATCATTTGGAACGGGATTACCTATAAGGTTGCAAACGTTCTACTTCCTAAAGCAGGAGTGTGCCCCGTTGGAACAGATTGCCACGACCAATATGAGCAGTATGGTCAAAGCTTTTCCTAAACTCCTAGGTTCTGTGAAAGTGGATCAGGATATCCTAAACTTGTGCATGAAGATTGGAGATGAAGTGCTTGGGGGATTGTGTATCATAGGAATGGGGGGTAGCGCGATTGCCGGTCAATATGTTCAGGCTCTGTTTAATGATGTGTCGACAATACCAATTATCACTGTTCGCGACTCAATTATTCCATCATTCGTAGATAAGAATTGGGCAACAATATCAGTGAGCTACAGTGGAAACACAGAAGAAACTCTTGGTGCATTCGATGAATCTGTGAAGCGAGGTTGTCATTCGTTAATCATCACTTCAGGTGGAGAGCTGCTATCGAGGCACGGGTCTCTTGGAACAATTACGATTCCTTCAGGTTATCAGCCACGTGCGGCATTCCCAATAATCTTCTCTGCAGTCCTTCAAATTGTTGAGTGCATTTTAGGAATGGAAAAGACCGACTTGAAAAAGAAAGGACACATCCTCTCCAAGAGAGAACAGGAGTGGGAATCTTCTCCACTAGCCCCAAAAGAGATGGCAAAAGATATTCTTGAAAGCATACCATTGTTCATTGGTTCAAGACATCTGAATCCTGTTGCGTATAGAGCAAAGTGTCAGATTAATGAAAATGCTAAAGCAATGGCATTCAGCTCAGAAATACCGGAATCAAACCACAACGAAATCGAGAGCTTTGATAGAAACAACGACCTCCCTTTTCTGCCAATGTTATTACGGAGTAACTTTGAGGAGAAGAGAATTTCACAGAGATTCGAGATTATTTCAGAGATCTATGCGGAAGAGGGATACACACCACTACGTCTCAGTATGAAGAGTGACTCAAAAATCGATGAGATGCTGTTGATGACCTTCTACTTGGATATTGTTTCTCTCGAATTAGCTATCCTGAGAGGGGTTGATCCAAATGCCGTTGATAAGATTTCCAGGTTGAAGGAAGAACTTGGGCATCTATAGGATTGTAGTTGAGCCAGTCCAATTGAAGAAGATAAACCGCCAAGTAATTGAATCAGCTTCCTCAAATGTTGTAAAGTAGTATCTAAAGGTCACTTCCCAATGCCATTGACCTGTGCTATTAGCTAACAACACAGTGTCACGGTCAAGGCTTATAGTAGTGCTACCTAGAGTGTAATTCTCATCATAGTTTGGATACAGTGGTTGACGGTCCCACGGAACAGTATATGCTAATGGTGTATAGGAGAGTTGGTCACCATTGAGATAGACATTAGCTCCCAGAAATCCTAGACGGACATTCCCTTCAGTTTCAGCGTCAGTATGCATATTAAAGGTGAAGGCGATGTGGGGAAAAACGGAAGTGTTTGTAGGATCAATATTAGACACAGTGGTCTTGACTATCTCTACTTCCATTCTACCGGCCAATGCATAGCTTCCACTGTAGTATTGTGTATTTCCTGCTAGGAATAGAGAGCTAACAATGGCAGCGATAATGGTGAAGGCAACAATAGCATTCTGTGTACGATCGCTAGAAATCATTTCATCTCACAACCTCGAAAATGAATATTGTCAATAAGGTCCTTTTGCTTAACGCAGCTCACTTCAAATCACCCTCCGATAAGAGTGAGCGAGATCAAATGAATAGCCCATGGGAATAATGCGAGTATTGCAGGTAATGGAAGCGCTGGAAGAATTTGATTCTCCTTAGCTATTACAGTCACATTAATGAAGATTCCAATAAGAGCGAGAAGCATAGACATGAACCATACATAGATTGGGAAGAACAATAAAGAATGAGCCGAGATAAGCGAGAAGGCAATATAGTCACCCACTCCTACAGCAGCTGTGGCAGATTGAATTCTGGTGAGATCAAATGGATCTGCTCCAGGAGTTTCAATGAGGGAAGCTTGAGCAACGGGAGAATATTTCGTGAGGAAATAATCTTCTGTTACAACTGAAATAACAAGGACAAACATACTCGCAGTAATGAAGATCACACCGAGGAAAGTACCAAAGACACTACCATAGAATGCCACGAAGAAATTTCGCATATATGAGGGAACTGAATCCATCATAATAAAGACGAATGACATCAGCAAAACGCCAAGCGTTGCCAATGAAAGAATACTTGAGACAATTGAAGCACCCTTAAAGAGAATTAGCATAATTGACTGACCCATGATGAAGAAAGATACTGTGAGTACTGGTGAAACTATGAAGGCCACAATGGTTCGTCTAGCCCTTGCTCCTCGTTTCTGAATCGCATAGAAGAGGGAAAACACTACCAAGCTTCCCAGACCAATTGAGACTATCGCCTGTGTTATCAGATTGGCTATTGAAAAAACCTGCGAATGACTTTCTACAATTTCACCAAAAATATCAGATGTTGAAATCAAACCTGCTAACGCCGCTCCGATGATAAGTGGGAGGGCTGAGATTCCGAATACTGATAGTCGCTGTTTGTCAATCTTCATGAGCAAGTCACTTGACTCTCAGGTTGTAACTTCTATTAAAGGGACTATCTTTCACGCAATTTTAGAATACCTCATGTCCACAGTTGTAACGGGAAATGAAAAAGAAAAGGGGAAGGGGACAAAAGTCCCCTATTAGTTGTTAAACTACTTCTGCCTGAGCAGTACGAAGCCACCAACTAGGATCACTACTGCAGCGCCAACTGCTCCAGCAACAATAGCTAGAGTCATGTCTGGCGGTGGAGCTACTCCGGTACCAGTACCAGTGCCGGTAGTTGTTGGATCTGGGAAGTCTGGGTAGTAGCGGAAGTTAGTGTTAGCTGAGATCTCGTAGAACTCACCACTCTCATAGTCAGTAAGCACGAATGGACCACTGTTAACGTTGGGCTCTGTGGGATCGAACATTGGGTTCCAAGTGTTCCAACCAGCGTAACCAATACCATCGACATCATTGAAGATGTGTCTTGGAATAATCGACATGGTTGCGAAGTTACCAAAGTGCCACCATGACTCAGTGTCGAACTCAAGAATTACTCTGAATGGAGTTGGTGCGACTGCAGATACAAGGTCAGTTAGGGTAGCCACATAGGGGTTACCGTAAACACCACTCTCGAGGAAATAGGTGAACGAGAATGCAACGTCTTCTGCGGTCAGTTGTTCACCATCAGTCCAAGTCGCGTTCTGAACAACATCCATTGTGAATCGCGTGTGACCTTCGGGAACTGCCGCGTTGTCCGAGTGAGTTTCGACCAACAGTGATTCAGCTAGATCTGGATACGGAACCAGGTCAGGTCCGAGGGAGTAAAGTGAAGGCCAGAGGTTTTCCAAGATAGCAATTGAGTATGCTGAGTTGGTAACAAAGATGTTGAAGCTGTCCGGTTCTTGACTAATTGAAACTGGAACAGTACCACCCTGTGTACCATCAATCTTGTGGATCTTCCTGTATGTCCATGGACCAGAGATGTAATTACCAAGATCGGGGACATGACCCTCGAAGGTGTCAGTCCTGTAACCCTGCATGTATGTGTTCTCGTACACAACGAGCCTAGGCACGTTGTACTGGAGAATCATCTGCATCTCAGAAGCTGCTTCGTATACAGCATCGTAGGTTGTATTGTAGAGGAGCTGGTCTATCCAGCTGTCATAGGTTGCGTTTCTGAAGTTGGTTGGGTTCTGGTATGGTGTGTCAGCATACTCGCTCCAGT
>SOKL01000091.1 GCA_004376265.1 Candidatus Thorarchaeota archaeon | reverse complement strand
CATCAACCTATTCTCAGAAGGCCAGTATTGATGCTAAGAGCCATGCACATAGTATTGCATTGACCATGGCACCAAGCCACCTATTGCCTGTCATACGATATGCAAACATAGTGATTACAGTGCATATGGCAAACCATGGTGCAAATGCATAGAAGAACAACCAAGAATATCCGATTATTCCTGGGACCAGAGGGGCACCAGCCAAGAAACCACCTACGAACTCGAATGCAATTAGGATGAGATATGGGAATGTCTTGATGAGCACGGCTCTTATAGTCCAATTCAGCTGAACCCTTGTCCAAGTTCCAGATCCTTCAGGTAACATTGATCCCGTCAACCAAGCTCCTTCTACCAAGAAGTAAATGAGGAATACGACAAAATAGAGCGGTACGAAACTTGCCTGTGCTAGTGTGAGATCATGAAGTCCTGGAAGGAAGATTCTCAAGTCTAGTGCCAGTCCAAGATCAACCATTAGTGTCAATGCATACATCCAGATAAACACGATTGAGGTCAAGACAAGCGTCTTCACGATAATTGGGATTGGTTTCTCGCTCCCGGTTCCTAGTAGACCTCGTATTGTCAGATTGGATGTAGTCCCACGACGCCGTAAGATAATGAAAAGGAAGAAAGCTGCAACAAGACCACTTCCAACCATCCATGACATGATTGGTATTCCATAATATTGTGGGAATGGAATCACGAATGATAGCACAGTCCCAACCAATAGGAATGGGAAGAAGGATATTGCTCCAATCAGACCATAAATAATTCCATATCCTACGAATGACCTTGTGGAAACTGACTGTTCAGATGGTTCCCCTCTCAGATCTGAAAAGAATGGTATACTGAGTAGTATTGCAATAAGAGGGAAGATTGTTAGTAAAGATCCCAGTAATCCAAATAGTCCGCCAACTAACCATAGTGGATAGAGAAGACTAGTACTAGCAATCCAATATTCATCCTCAACTCCACCTTTCAGACTATTCTTCATCCATTCTAGACTTTCGCTAACAATGACCGGGTTGATAGTTTCGAAGAGGTGATTTGTTGATGGAAAAACAGCTCTTCTGGCTGAGTTGTCAGAAAAGTTTCCATAAGTGGTACCTGGTACAATACCTGTGACGTTGAAGTAGGGCTCTAAGAGAGTTGGATTGTGTGGATAGCTTGAGAGAGAATCGAAGTTTCCGGTTGCTAGGAGAGTGTTTGGAGTATAGGTTGCACTTGAACTAAATCCAGATCCAACAAGAATCAGTGCTCTTACATAAACACTGGAATCCTCTATTGCACTCCAGGATAATCCACCTCCCATACTGTGGCCAATTAATCCAATCTGGGTATTATCAACATAATCTAACGAGGCGATATAGTCCAATGCAGCAGCCCCGCTTCCTGAACCCGCCTCTGAGTTTCCATGACCATTAGCATCGATAGTTAAAACTACAAATCCTCGTCTGGCAAGCTCGATTCCGAAGGCCATTAACCACTCTTTGTTTTGCAGTGAACCATGGATGACAACAACTCCTGGTAATGGATTAATGTTAGTTGCATAAGTCGGTTTTTGAAGTGTACTATGAATTATTGACCCATCCGCTGATTGAAAATCAACTTCTGAAACTGTAACAGATCCGAATCCATTTTGTACACTTGCTGCCATCAATGTTCCTGACATCATTATAATGAGGCCAAGAACAAGTACTATGTATCTCCGTCTGAATTTCAATTATCCACCACCTCTGGTTTACAAATTCGGTCATGTCCACTCTGGTCTTTTAATACATCCGAACCATAGGCCACAGCCCGTATCACGATTGGAATATTGAGAAAATCACCAATGCGTTTGAAAAATGAGTTTACTAACGTTATTCAACTCGTATTTTTACTGGCGATACATCTTGTTGGCCTCTTCGAAAACCTCATTATTCTATGTGGACAATCTACGATTGTCATGTCGAAATTTAATTTACTCAAAGAAACTCTCCTCGGTAACTTAGGAGAGCAACTTCCAATATCCTTGTGGAAACATCATCCTGAAATTGACAGGAATCCAGAAGAACTAGCAGAGGCTGAGATTGCATTTCACAAACTTCTCGACCACGATATCCTGAAAATCTCCTTTTTCGGTCACTTTCCATGCATAGATTTTGGTTGCACTGCTGTTTATGATGGTGCCATAACAGGGTCTACTACCCTCACGAGTGCAGCGATAAATGAGGTGAGTGATTGGGAAACTCTAGAACCTATCGATGTTAATGCTGGGGAGTTAGGCAATCAGATTCGTACTGTCGAATTGATACACAAATACGCACAAGATAAGGTAC
The DNA here is from genome assembly GCA_004376265.1 of Candidatus Thorarchaeota archaeon. Classification (GTDB taxonomy): domain Archaea; phylum Asgardarchaeota; class Thorarchaeia; order Thorarchaeales; family Thorarchaeaceae; genus SMTZ1-45. The sequence continues at coordinate 126 of SOKL01000091.1, read as the reverse complement.
CTACGATGGCTACAATTTTTGATCCTTCAATGATTGCTGACAAAATCTCCGACAAGAATCTGATAAAATATGCTGATGAACATCCAGATGTTTTGAAAAGTGCCCTTGACCTCATCACTGATGTCA